>JAZNBG010000001.1:0-5390 GCA_045586925.1 Clostridia bacterium
ATGTATATTATTTTAGCAAAGTATTTAAAAAGCTTACCGGCATAGTTCCAAGCAAATGGACAAAACAATTATAAAGCTTGTAACAAAGCGGCTTCGCCGCTCGCCTTGCGGCGGTCGAAGTAATGACGCTTTGTTTGCCCAAGTGCATTTCGGCAAAGCCGAAAATTTTGCACGGGTAATCTAAATCTTGTTTTTGTATAATAGGAAATTACGCAATTTCCTATTATATAAAAAAGCTACGTTTTGAGCTACGTTTTGGACACATAAAAAGCGAAATCCCTGATAGATCAAGGCTTTCGCTTGGTGGAGGGAGATGGATTC
Organism: Clostridia bacterium; assembly: GCA_045586925.1. GTDB lineage: Bacteria > Bacillota > Clostridia > Monoglobales > Monoglobaceae > SIG440. The sequence continues at coordinate 322 of JAZNBG010000001.1, forward strand.
GAACCATCGAAGCGAGACGCAACAGATTTACAGTCTGCCCCCTTTGGCCACTCGGGAACCCCTCCAAATAACTGGAGCTGGTGATGGGACTCGAACCCGCAACCTGCTGATTACAAATCAGCTGCTCTGCCAATTGAGCTACACCAGCTTACCATATTTTTTTGCTGACCTTGCGACCAGCAAAAACTATAATACCATAAATAAAACGGCTTGTCAACACTTTTTTTAAAATTTCTCAATTAATTTTGTAACACATTGCTGACAAGCCTATAAAATCAACCTTGTAATTCTACTTTTCTTGACAAAATATTGCTTTATTGATATACTAATTAAAAGTTCTAAACGAAAGGTTGTATAAAATATGTGGAAAGAATTTAAAAAATTTGCTTTCAAGGGCAACGTCATTGATATGGCTGTCGGCGTTATGGTAGGCGGCGCTTTCAGCACAATAGTAAATTCACTGGTTAATGATGTTGTTATGCCTGTATTTGGTGCAATTACAGCAGGAATGGACTTTAAATCTCTTAAAATCGTTCTCAGCGAGGCAACAGACGTTAAACCTGAAGCAGCAATCCTGTACGGTAATTTTATTCAGAACGTAATAAACTTCCTGATAATTGCATTTTCAATCTTTATGGTTATTAACACCCTGAATAAGTTGAAAAAGAAGGAAGAGCCGGCACCTGAGCCACCCAAAGGTCCCACTCAGGAGGAACTGCTTGCCGAAATCCGAGATCTGTTAAAGGAATCTACAGATGTTCCCGCTCTTGAAGAAGCAAAACAATAAATTTTTAAGAGAATGTGCAAAATAAGTGTACATTCTCTTTTTTGTTGGTAATTGATAGCAGAGTTTCCGAATATAAATTTCATATATGCATTTTGAAAGCGAGTGAAAAAAATGCTGAATTATATTTGGAGCGGAATGATTTTAATATCCTTTGCAGTGGCGATCTTTACCGGACGAATAGAAGAAACCACATCTGCAGCAATGGAAGGGGCAGGCAGGGCAGTAGAGACCTGCATAGGTCTGCTTGGGACTATGTGTCTGTGGTCAGGTCTGGCACGAATAGCCGAAAATTCGGGGCTTACCAGAGTTTTTTCAAAGCTGATGCAACCTTTTACCAAGTTTATTTTCCCTAATATTAAAAATGAGTCAAAAGCGCTGAATGCAATTGTGATGAATATGGTTGCCAATATGCTTGGTATGGGCAATGCAGCTACGCCTTTGGGGATTGCCGCAATGAAGGAGCTTGATAAGGAAAATCGTCACAGAGGCACAGCCAGTAACGAGATGTGTATGTTTGTGGTAATCAACACTGCTTCTATTCAGCTTATTCCTTCAACTGTTATCTCTCTGCGTCAGATGTTTGGGTCAGAAAATCCTTCTGAAATTATTGTTCCCGTGTGGATTTGCAGTATTTGTGCGGTTATTATGGGAGTTCTGACGGCAAAATTTTATGAAAAGAGAGGAAAGACGCGGCTTTGATGAATTTAATTTCTCTTTTGGCGGTACCCTTGATGATAGTCGGAATAGTAAGTTTTGGTCTTAGCCGACGGATAAATGTCTATGACAGCTTTATTGGAGGAGCAAAATCAGGTCTTGAAAGTACAATCCAGATAGCCCCACCGCTTGTGGGGTTGCTTGTTGCAATTTCTATGCTTCGTGGCTCGGGGGCATTGGAATTACTGGCAAGACTGCTTGCTCCCGTGACAGATTACCTGAAAGTACCGCCTGATGTGCTGCCGCTTGCCCTGCTGCGGCCTGTATCGGGGAGCGGTTCTGTTGCCATAGTGAACGACATATTTAAAAATTGCGGACCCGATTCCTTAGCCGGAAAGGTTGCATCAGTAATGATGGGCTCAACAGAAACCACCTTTTATACCGTTGCGGTGTATTTTGGAGCAGTAGGTATAAAAAATGTGCGACATACAATTAAAGCTGCCCTTGTTGCAGATTTTGTGGGAATGGTAATGGCAGTTGTAATTGTGCGGCTTTTGTTGATGTGATAAAAAGTAGTTGCACAGAAGAATATTATATGTTAGAATAAATACAATTACAAAGGAAGGACGGCAATCGTGCAATGAAAGAAAGTTACAGAACAGTAAAGCATATGGCAACCGATGAAATTGTTGAAAAACGCTCAAGATTTATTGCCGATGTAAAGCCTGTCGAAACCGAAGAAGAGGCGGTTGCCTTTCTTGAAGAAATAAAGAAAAAATACTGGGATGCAAGGCATCATGTTTATGCGTACGTTTTGGAGGAAAACAATATTCAGCGTTACAGCGACGACGGCGAGCCTGCAGGCACAGCCGGAGTTCCCGTTTTGGATATGATAAAAAAAGAAGGTTTAAGCAACCTGATTGTGGTTGTAACCAGATATTTTGGGGGAATTTTACTTGGTACAGGCGGTCTTGTTCACGCATATTCCAAGTCTGCAAAGGTTGGCGTTGAGGCAGCACAGCCCATAACAATGACCCTTTGCTGCGAAGTGACGGTAGAGTGTGATTATTCCCTTCTCGGAAAAATTCAAAGTGAAGTCTGTGCAAAGGGCTATGAAATCAGCGATACCGATTATGCTGAAAATGTTAAAATTTCGGCGCTGGTGCCGGTTTCTTCGGTTTCATCCTTCGAGGCAGATATAATTGACAAAACAAACGGACGTATAAGTATTAAACAGGGCAAAATCGGATACTACTAAATATAGTGTTTAAAATCTTTGCTAAACGGAAAATATTTGAAAAATTCTCTTTCAGGGATTGATTTTATATATAGTTTATGATACAATATTAAATTGGAAAAGAGCGAAAATCCTTTTGACCGAAAATTTTGTGGATTTTAGCAGATTATTCGCAATCCTTAGCCTGACTATAGTTACACGGAAGTGGTTTTAATTGGCTACCGACAGGCTTACTAAAGAAAAAATCTTTGGGTGGGTGAAAAATGGAGAAATACGTTATTCTCGGCGGTGCTAAACTTGAGGGTGAGGTTGAAATCAGCGGTGCAAAAAATTCTGCAGTTGCGCTGATTGTGGCTGCCCTTATGGTTAAAGATGTATGTATTATCGAAAATGTACCGTTGGTAAGCGATATATATGTTCTTATAAATATAATAAATCAGCTTGGCGGTCATGCAGAGTTTATAGATAAGGGTGTTCTCAAGATTGACAGCAAAAATCTTGATTGTTATGAGGCGCCTTATGAAATGGTCAGCAAAATCAGGGCATCATCCTACCTTATGGGTGCTCTTCTGGGCAGGTTTGGCAAGGCAAGAGTTGCTATGCCCGGCGGTTGCGATTTTGGCGTAAGACCAATTGACCTGCATCTTAAGGGTTTTGTGGCACTTGGTGCTGAATACTCGGTTGAGGCAGGTGGAATTGTAGATATCCGCTCCGAAGGTCTTTCCGGTGCAAGCATTTATATGGATAAGGTGTCCGTTGGTGCTACTATAAATGTTATGCTGGCAGCGGTTATGGCTGACGGACAAACTGTAATTGAGAACGCAGCAAAAGAGCCTCACATAGTTGATGTTGCAAACTTCCTTAACAGTATGGGTGCAAATATTAAGGGTGCCGGCACAGATGTAATTAAAATTAAGGGCGTTGAGGAACTTCACGGCGGTAGTTATATGGTTATTCCCGACCAGATTGAAGCCGGAACCTTTATGATTGCGGCAGCTGCTACCGACGGAGATGTTTTAATAAAAAATATAATTCCCAAGCATTTGGACTCAATTTCTGCAAAACTTCTTGAAATGGGTGTTGAAATCGAGGAATATGACGACAGTTTAAGAGTTAAAGCTGAGGGAAAGCTTAAAAAAGCAAATATTACAACAATGCCACACCCCGGATTCCCTACGGATATCCAGCCACAAATGCTTACATTGCTTACCAGAGCAGAAGGAACAAGCATTGTTACCGAAAACGTTTGGGATAACCGATTCAGATATGTCGAGGAGCTAAGACGAATGGGTGCAAATGTGTCGGTTGACGGCAGAATTGCGGTTGTTGAAGGTGGTGGAAAGCTTACAGGCTCGCCCGTTTCATCAACAGATTTAAGAGCCGGCGCTGCGTTGGTTATTGCAGGACTTATGGCAGACGGCGTAACCGAGGTTTATAATTTAAAATATATCGACCGTGGCTATGAGGAGTTTGAGAAGAAGCTTCGTGGTCTGGGTGCACAAATAACACGCCGTATTGACGGAGAAAAGGGCAAAGCAGAAGTTATTGCGTAAAACATACCGCATCAAATAAATTTGGTGCGGTTTTTACATTTGAATCTAATATGGAGGAAGTTTTGTGTCAGAATTAAAAATGTGCTCTCTCAGAAGCAGCAGCAAGGGTAATGCAACAATTGTATATAACGATACAACCAAAATTTTAGTGGATTGCGGAATAAGTGGAAAAGTGCTGCAAGATGCAATGGGTCAGGCAGGGCTTTCACCTGATGAAATTGACGCAATGGTTATAACCCACGAACATAGCGACCATACAAAGGGCGTTGGAGTTGTTGCAAGAAAATATAACATTCCAATCTTTGCCACCTATGGCACATGGGCTGCTATGCAAAAGGCGTTAGGCGAAATTCCCGATGGTTGCAGACGGATTATTGACAGCGATACACCTTTTAAAATAGGTGATATAACGGTTAATGCGTTTGTTATTCCTCACGATGCCGCCGAGCCGGTTGGGTATAGTTTTGAATGTAACGGTTATAAAGCTGCGGTTGCAACAGATATAGGCATTATGTCCCAAGAACTGTTTGAAAAGATAAAGGGTAGCCATACCATTCTTCTTGAATCAAACTACGATTTGTTTATGCTGGAGGCAGGTACATATCCATATGAGCTTAAATGTCGAATAAAAGGTGATAAAGGACATCTTTGCAATGATGATGCAGCTTTGACTGCACGGGATTTGGTGAAAAGCGGAACAAAAAAGATAATTTTGGGGCACATAAGTCCTGAGAACAATTATCCCGATTTAGCCTTTGAAACCACAAAGCTATGCCTTGCAGGTAATGGTATCACAGTTGGCAAGGATGTGGAGCTGTATGTGGCGAAAAAGGATGGC
>JAZNBG010000002.1:0-68256 GCA_045586925.1 Clostridia bacterium
CGTGTGTATGTTTGAACTCCGATTTGACGGAGAAAAAACTGAGCAAATTATAAATTTTTGTTAGAAAAATGTTAGAAATGGCTAGAAAAACCGCTAGATAAGGGTGTAAAAACAAGGTTTGAACCTCGCTTAAACCCGCATCGTTAAGCCATTTGTAGGGGTACAGTTACAGTGTAACCGAGGGGATTTCGAGTCATGTCCGTAATGTCCTGTTGCGCTGACCGAAATTTTATGTTCGCATAGCGCTCGTAAATGTCCCACTTCGATACTGCTCCATATGTGTCAAATTTTGAAATATATGTATGAGGAGGAGTAAGCCTCCTTGCTTTATGACCTAATCATTAAAACGCTTGGTGGGGTTGTAGCTCTGGAGGATAGAGATATTATCGAGAGCTTTTCCTGTGCCAAGAGCAACGCAAGACTCAGCATCATCAGCAACAATTGTACGGATGCCGGTTTCAGATTCGATAAGCTTGTCCATTCCATAAACCAAAGCACCACCACCGGTGAGGATAATACCACGGCCACTGATATCAGCAACCAATTCCGGAGGAGTTTTCTCGAGAACAGCCTTAACAGCTTCGATAATTGAGGAAGCTGGCTCGGACAGAGCATCAAGAATTTCCAAAGAAGAGATTGTAACCGTCTTAGGAAGACCGGAAACAAGGCTTCTTCCGCGAACGTCCATAGTGAGATTTTCGTCACGCTTGTATACGCAACCGATATTGATTTTCAATTCCTCGGCGGTTCTTTCGCCGATGAGAATATTGTACTTTTTCCTGATATATCTAACAATAGACTCATTGAATTTGTCGCCTGCAACCTTGATTGACTGGCTGGTAACAATGCCACCCAAAGATATAACCGCAACGTCAGACGTACCGCCGCCCATATCAACAATCATAGAACCGTAAGGCTGAGAGATGTCAATACCAACACCGATTGCAGCAGCCAAAGGCTCCTCAATAAGATGAACCTTGCTTGCCCCCGCCTGAATACCCGCGTCAATAACGGCACGCTCTTCAACTTCAGTAACGCCGCTGGGCACACAAATAATTACGCGTGGTTTAAAGATACTGCGTTTGGTAACTTTTTGAAGGAAATATTTAATCATTCTCTCGGTGGTGTTATAGTCGGAGATAACGCCGTCACGAAGGGGACGGATTGCAACAATATTGCCGGGAGTTCTGCCAAGCATACGCTGTGCTTCCTCGCCAACGGCATAAAGTTTGTTTGAGTGTTTATCTACAGCAACAACAGAAGGCTCTTTGGCAACAATACCCTTACCTTTAATGTAAACCAAAACCGAAGCTGTGCCCAAATCTATACCAATATCCTGTCCGAACATTTCTATCACCTTACCTTGAAAAATTTATCAAATAATCAGTCAAAAAGTCATCTATATCTTATATATCATATACTATTTCAAAGAAAATGTCAATATCAAACGGAATAAAATCCCTGTATGTTAAGTCAGAAATATATATTGATATGCGAAAATTGACAAATGGTGTCGCAACGCTTGTATTTACTTTGCGAAAGTGCCTATAATTTGTCAATAAATAACTTTTACATTGATATATTTTTAACAAAAATCAGTTTTATTATTATAAAATTGTAAAAAATTATTAAAACACTCTTGTAAAAGTATGTCGTTTTGTGTTAAAATAACATCAAATGAATTTTTTCAAAAGAAAAAGAAAAATAAATGCCTGACAAACAGGCGTGGGCGCACAGCCCAAGGGAAAGGAGAAAAAAATGATTTATTCTTCAGAAGTAGAAAGAATGTGCGTTGTTAAAAAAGGCGCAAATCACGGTCCCGCACCCATACCGGAAGAAGGAAAATGGGTAAAGTCAAAGGAAGTTACTGATATCTCAGGTCTTACACACGGTGTTGGCTGGTGTGCTCCGCAGCAGGGTGCCTGCAAGCTTACTCTTAACGTAAAAGACGGTATCATTCAGGAAGCGCTTGTTGAAACTCTCGGTTGCTCGGGTATGACACATTCAGCTGCTATGGCATCTGAAATTCTTCCCGGCAAGACAATTCTTGAAGCACTCAACACAGACCTTGTTTGTGATGCTATCAACACAGCAATGCGTGAACTCTTCCTTCAGATTGTTTACGGAAGAACACAGACAGCTTTCTCAGAAGGCGGTCTTCCTATCGGTGCAGGGCTTGAAGACTTGGGTAAGGGCCTCAGAAGCCAGGTTGGTACAATGTACGGAACACTTTCAAAGGGTTCAAGATACCTTGAAATGGCAGAGGGTTATGTTACAAAAATTGCTCTTGATGCAGATGACGAAATCATCGGTTATGAATTTGTTCATGTTGGCAAGATGATGGATATGATTAAGGGCGGTATGGACGCAAACGAAGCTATGAAAAAGGCTATGGGTACATACGGCAGAGTTCAGGATGCAGTCAAGATGATTGACCCCAGACACGAATAAGGAGGTATAGGATAATGGCTTTATTTGAAAGTTATGAAAGAAGAATTGATACTATAAACAAAGTTCTGAATGCAAACGGCATTGCATCTATTGATGAAGCAAAGGCTATCTGCGACGAAAAGGGCATTGATCCTTACGCAATTGTTAAGGGTATTCAGCCCATCGCTTTTGAAAATGCAGGTTGGGCATATGTTGTTGGTGCAGCTCTTGCAATCAAGAGAGGCGTAAAGACCGCTGCAGAAGCTGCAAAGGTTATCGGCGAAGGTCTTCAGGCTTTCTGTATTCCCGGCTCTGTTGCTGATGACAGAAAGGTTGGTCTTGGCCACGGAAATCTGGGCGCAATGCTCCTCAGCGAAGATACAAAGTGCTTTGCATTCCTCGCAGGACACGAATCTTTTGCAGCAGCAGAGGGTGCTATCGGTATTGCACGTAGTGCAAACAAAGTTCGCAAAGAACCCCTCCGTGTAATCCTTAACGGTCTTGGTAAGGATGCAGCACTTATTATTTCAAGAATTAACGGCTTTACTTATGTACAGACAGAATTTGATTATGCAACAGGCGAAGTTAAGATTGTTCGCGAAAAGGCATATTCAGATGGCGAACGCTCAAAGGTTCGTTGCTACGGCTCTGACGATGTTCGTGAAGGCGTTGCAATTATGCACCTTGAGGGTGTTGATGTATCTATCACAGGTAACTCAACCAACCCCACACGTTTCCAGCATCCCGTTGCAGGTACATACAAGAAGGAATGTATCGAACAGGGCAAGAAGTACTTCTCAGTTGCATCAGGCGGCGGTACAGGCCGTACACTTCATCCCGATAATATGGCTGCAGGTCCTGCATCATACGGTATGACAGATACAATGGGCCGTATGCACAGTGATGCTCAGTTTGCAGGTTCTTCATCAGTGCCCGCCCATGTTGAAATGATGGGCCTCCTCGGCGCAGGTAACAACCCCATGGTTGGTATGACTGTTGCAGTTGCAGTTGCTATTGAAGAAGCTATGAGCAAATAAATTGTATGCAATTTATTTGCAATGAAATTTGCCTATGGCAAATGAAATTCGTCTTAAGACGATTGAAATTCGCTGATGCGATTGAAATGCACCGCAGGGCTTTGCCTTGCGGTGCGTGATTTTTAAAGGGCAAATTTTATTTCATTTGTGAGCGTATGCGAACATATTTCAAGACAAAGCTTCGCTTTGTCATTTCAAGCACGGAGTGCATTTCATTCAGGAGGGATAAAATGACAAATAATATACTTGTAGATTTATCAATGGATTTTTCTGTGGAGATAGTTAGCTTATGTGATTCGATTAAAGGGAAATCGGTTCTTACAAATCAAATACTCAGAAGCGGCACAAGTATTGGCGCAAATATTCACGAAGCGAATTATGCACACAGTAGAGCTGATTTTATCTCAAAAATGCAGATTGCCCTCAAAGAATGTTATGAAACAGAATACTGGCTTAAACTTTTTGAGAAAACCAATATTGTTGAAGAAGAAAAATATAATAAGTTGAGAAATGATTGCGGAAAAATCAGAAAAATTCTTATTTCATCAATAAATACTGCGAAAACAAATGCTTAAATAGATAAAATTTAAGTCAGACAATAACCAACAAAACCCTTGCAATGAAAATTGCAAGGGTTTTTGCTGTCTTAATTGATTTCTCTCAATGTGAGGACACCTTTATGATGTGTCCTATTTTTTTTCTCGTTCTACCAAATAATCAAGTGAAACATTATAATATTCGGCAAGTTTTATGGCTGCCCAAAGGGGCAACTCTCTTTCTCCTCGTTCATAGCGCTGATAAACAGTTAGTTGCATGTTTAATAACGAGGCTATTTCTTTCTGTGTTTTATCATTATCTTCTCTCAAGTCGCGAACTCTTCGGTAAATATACATTTAACATCACCTGTAAAGCAGTTATATTTGCAATTATTTTATATTATAACACCATATGGTGTTGACAAATAACACCGCACGGTGTTATAATACAGAAGGAATATTATGTTAAGATATTGAATATTTTAACAAGATATGGTACAATTAAGAAAATCTTCTAAGGGAGGACAGATATTAATGAAGCATATTCGAATGATTGCCGTAATCATGGTAGTTTTTATGAATTTGGGTTATACGGTTTTTGCCCAGAATGATGTAAAGATATATGTTAATGGGATGCGGTTCAATCAGGAAGTTATTATGAGTAACGACAGAACATATATTCCGGTGCGTGCAGTAAGTGAAGCTTTGGGCGCAAATGTTAGCTGGGATGAAAAATCAAACAGTGTTTACGTTTCTTTTACAGAAGACGATGCTATTGCCAAACTGGTTGAAGATATTAGTCCAAGTGTTGTTACTATCGTGGGTAACTATGATAAGAATGGTGATACATATAAATATAACAACCCCACTGTTCACGGAAGCGGAGTTATATACAAAAGCAACGGATACATTATTACCAATGCACATGTTGTGGAGGATATAAAGAATCTGACGGTTGTTCTTAATGATGGAACGTGCCTGCCGGGGAGGACACTTTACTCTGACGAAAAAACCGACCTTGCAGTTGTAAAGATTGATAAGCTTGGATTAAAACCTGTCGCGATGGCGGATGAAAAAACTATCTTGTCGGGGAAAACTGCAATAGCAGTAGGCACACCAATATCGCTGTCTATGAGAAACACCGTTACAAAAGGAATTGTCAGCGGATGTGATGTTCCGATTCCGGGGTCATATTATAAATTGCTTCAGACAGATGCAGCAATAAATCCGGGAAACAGCGGGGGAGCATTGATAAATGCAAAAGGAGAGCTTATAGGAATAAATTCTTCAAAGTTTGTGAGCCCGGATATAGATAATATTGGTTTTGCTATCCCGGTTGGAACGGTAAAGTTTGCTATCCAACAGTTTGAAAAATATGGGTATATTCTCCGCCCCAATATGGATTTTGTTTTGGAGGAATCCTGGGAAGCAAAAATAGGATTACCCACAACAAAGGGATTAACGGTTAAAGATTCAGCGGGCTCAGGGCTTGTTGACGGAGATGTGATAACCGCTGTAAACGGGGTGCCGGTGCATAGTATCGCAGATTGGAACGAGGCAATAAAAGACACATATAACGGCACTGCGCTTAATGTTAAATACATACGTAATGGCGTAACTGTTGAAAAAAATATAAAATAAAGAGAGGTATATGATATTATGAAAAGATTACTGGTTTTATTGATGGCTTTAGTGTTAACTCTTACAGCATTTATGAATGTTGCAGTATACGCAGAAGACAGCAGAGTTGAAATTGATTTTTGTGTAGGAGATGAAACTCTTAAAATAAACGGCGAAGCCGTTAAGGTTGAAAAGCCTTATGTTGTAGGCGAAGGTGTTACCCTTGTTCCTGTCAGAGTTATTACCGAGGCGTTTGGTGCAAAGGTTGACTGGATAAATGAAACACAAACTGTAAAGCTTACATATCCTGATGTAAATATTGTTCTTCAAATCGACAACCCTGTTGCAGAGATTAACGGCAGAGCAGAAACCTTGCTTGCAGCACCGGAGCTGACAGGTGGCTCAACGATGGTTCCGCTGAGGTTCATATCCGAAAACTTTGGCGCAGACGTTTCTTATGATAATGAAACAGAGAGAATTACTGTTGTCAAAGAGACATCAGTTGATACAGAAATAACCATTAATGGTACAGTTGATAGCAAGTATGTCGGAGACAGCTATTATGGCTGGTCTATGGAAAATCCTGCTGTTATGCAAATGACGGAAAGATATTTTGACGGAACGTATACTTGTTTTCTATATGACGAAGATAACGGCATTAAAATTTCTATTAATGTTTTAAGCGAGGATTATGATTTCGATAAAAGCTTTTCCGAGTGGAGAGACGTGTTCAAGTCATCTACTCTTGTAAAGGCGGATAAAGATACGCAAAAAAAGATAATGCATCTGCAAGGAAAAGACAAGCAGGGCATTTTGGATGTTTATGAGATTGTAACAGATAGATATGTATATGTAGTATCAGGACATTTTGAAAATGAAGAAACCGATTGGAAGACTGAAGGTCTGAAACTGATGGAAACCTTCAAGGCGTCTTTTGACGGCAATGACATATATGATTTGTCAAATGCCAAAAACGGTGTTCGCAAATTTGAGTCGGACGAAATGAAACTGTCGTTTAATGTGCCCGAGAATTACCTCATGTTGTCTGATGAAGAAGCTGAAAACAATTTTGTATTCATCAGTGGTGATGCAGAAGATGATTATTCCAGAATAAGCATGGATATATATTCCAAGAGTAGCGTAGATGGTGCAGAGGCTTTGGCGAATAAAGATTTTAACCGAAATAAACAGTATTGCAACGAAGAGATTACCAAATTTGATAGCAACGTATCGCAGAATACATATGCTAACATTAGTACATATGAGTATAATTATGAAATTGATGCTACAACATACAGCGAATGTGACAGAGATGTATTTTTTGAAATAGGCGACTATGTTTATAATATTCATATAAGTGTAATGTTACCTAATGCCGACCCAGAAGCTTTTGTTGACAATATTCTTAATAGTATAAAGGCAGAAAAACTGAATTCTTCAACAGTAGGCGAAATTCTTCATAATTATGATATAAAAGAGGGAATGTCCGTTTCTGAAAAGTTGAATAAGTGCAAAATGACAATACCCAATGATTACGAAGAAATTCAGGCATCAAAAACAGCTGTTATATACAGCAACGGAAGTGTTGTTTTGTGTGGACAGATACTGATGGACAAGGAATATACATACAGCGCAATTAAGAATTTGGCAAAAACTTATGAGAATGCCCAAAGAAAAACAGAGGGATATTCTATTATCCAGTCGGCCACAGATGTAACCCTTGGTAAAAACAAATTTGCAAAAATGGCATACAAAGGAACCGAGGATAAAGTGACAGGATATATTGAAACATATTTTACAGTATCAGATGGAGCAGCATATATTTTTGAAATATCCTATAGTGAGCTTGCGTATTCCGAATTTGCAAGAAATCAGGTAAAAGAAATTATAGCTTCAGTTGTTTTTAAATAATAGTGAGCCTATTGAAAGGAAAAACCGGTGGCATTTGCCGCCGGTTTTTATGTTAAAATTAAATTTTAGCCGGATTGTCTGTAAGACCCAGAATGTAGTCAGTTGAAACTTTATAGAATTGCGACAATGTCATAAGATGATGTATCGGAATTTGATTCAGCCCATTTTCGTAACGAGAGTAAACTTGTTGTGTGGTATTAAGAATGTCAGCTATATCTTTTTGTTTTAGGTCGTTGTCCTCGCGTAACTCTCGAAGTCTTTCATAACATAGTTTCATTTTTATCACCCAAAAAAATATTACCACACACCTAAAGTGGTGTGTTGACTATACGCCATATCTGGTGTATAATGTAATTGTTGACAAAAATAGAAAGGGTTATAAAATGAAAATTAAAACAGAACTTATTAAAAGTTATATTGCAGAAATTACATGCAGAGGAATAACAGATTTTGACATTAATGCAGATAAAATTGCAGACACAACAGCTATAAAGGTGCTTGGTGAAATACAGCAGGTTTTGCAAAACACTGAACTGGATGATTTTGAAAAAATAGAGGAAATTGTTCTGGTATTTGAAAGGTTTAACCTTGATGCAGGCGCCTGTCACGATTTTTAAAGATTACAAAAAAGACGCATATCCCATAAAGAATAGCGTCTTGTTTTTATAATCACTTTAACAATTGCCCGGGAAGCCTTTTAAGTATCGACATTAAAAGATATCCTAAAACTCCGCAGGAGATAATCTCGCCCAGACCGACAGTTATCATAAAATACCATACCGAGCCGTCAAATTTGTATACATAAGCAAGAATAAACGGAATAATTAAGGTGTTTGATATTATGGGCGGAAGTGGAGCGAGCCATTTATGCTTTCTTAAAAGATAGGTAAATACCGCACCAATAAGGGTAGCAAGGCTGCCAAAGATTATATCGGGCACCATTGCACCGGTCAACAGATTAGCAATCAGGCACCCAATTGTAAGACCGGGAATTGCAGATGACATATATGCCGGAAGAACAGTAAGTGCCTCAGAAAACCTCACCTGTATGGCATAGTTTGCGAGTCCAAACATATTTGCCATTAAGGTCAGCACCACATAGATTGCGGCGATTGTCGCACTTTGAACAACATAACGAACATTATTTTTTCTCATATTAAATTTCTCCTTAGTTTTGATTTTAGACATTTCAGTCTATGCGAGGATGGTTTCGAACTCGCATTGTCAAAGATGTACGGGCATCGTTGACGGTACATTTAAAAGGTATTAAACCCTGTTATTTCTTACAGCTTTGCAGCATATAACATATTTTAAGCAAGAGTTTTGTCGGGACAAGCCTTTGAAAAAAAGCTCCTGCCTTTATGAGACCACCGGGGAGGATAAGAAGTTTTTTCGTAAACATCTTTTTTAATGCATAATCTGCAACATATTTGCCTGTGTGCCCGCTTATCATAAAGCTGACCCCTGCACGATTGTTAAATTCTGTATCAACGGGTCCGGGGCACAGCACAGAGATATGCACGTTGCTCTTTTTGCGGCGTAGCTCTTCGTAGATAGCCGTGCTGAACTTCAAAACATAACCCTTTGTGGCATAATATGTTGACATCAGCGGCCCTGACAGAAAACCTGCAATTGAGGCTACGTTCATAATATATCCCGAATTTCGTTTTTCAAAATCAGCAAGATAGAGTTTGGTAAGAATATGAACAGCCTTAATATTAAGGTCAATCATATTAAGCTCTGTTTCAAGAGCCACGTGCGAAGATAAGCCGTATGCACCAAAGCCTGCATTATTTATAAGGATATCAATATTTTCGTTCTTTGTCATTTCATAAAGCTTGTGGCAGTTTTCAGGAGCGGATAGGTCAAGGCTGATTATTTGGGGTTTGCCGCCCAGTTCGCTTTTTATTTCTTCAAGCTTTTGTGTGCTTCTTGCAACCAAAATCAGGTCTGCACCACGGGCGTGCAGATTTCGTGCCATATCCCTTCCAATCCCGGTGCTTGCACCTGTAATTAACGCTTTCATTGGGTTCATCTCCTTGTTTGTATAAAAATTATAGCATATCACAAAGACGGTGTCAAATTATTGTTAAATATTTTAGTTGCAAAGAAATCGAAAATATACTAAAATGAAGTTACCGAATTAAAAAGGAGTGTAAATTGTGAAAAATTTATTGGTTATACAATCTGGTGGTCCAACTGCGGTTATTAATTCGTCGCTTGCAGGCGTGATTAAGGGCGGCTTTGACAACAGCGATAAAATCGGTAAGGTATATGGCGGTCTTTATGGCATTGAAGGCGTGGGTGAAGAGAAAATTGTATCTCTTGAAAAATTTAAGGAAGCTGAGCTTTTAAACCTTCTTAAGCAGACTCCGTCTTCTTATCTTGGTTCTTGCAGGAAAAAACTGCCTTCACTTGAAGAAGACAAAGACTTTTATGAAAGAATTTTTGAGATATTCAAAAAGTATGACATAGGATACTTTTTCTGTATCGGCGGCAACGATTCAATGGATACTGTTGACAAAATGAGTCGTTACGCTGCAGAGATTGGCTCGGACGTAAGGGTTATAGGCGTTCCAAAGACTATTGACAACGACCTTGCACTTACCGACCATACCCCAGGATATGGGTCTGCCGCAAAGTTTATTGCAAACTCCCTGCGTCAGCTTAAAAAAGATACCGAGGTTTACAGTATGCCATCGGTTGTTGTTTTAGAGGCTATGGGAAGGAACGCCGGCTGGCTTACTGCGGCAGCGGCACTTGCTAATGATGAATTAACTCAGGCAGCAGACATTATTTGTTTACCCGAGGTTGCCTTTGACCTTGACAGTTTTCTTGCAAAGGTTGAAGCGGTTGGCAAGGGTCAGGGCACCGTTATGATTGCGGTATCTGAGGGTATTCGTGACAAGGACGGCAACTATGTAATGGAAAACGTTAATGCTTTAAGAAAAGAACACGACAGATTCGGTCATGCGGCACTTGGCGGCGTAGGACAGATGATAAAGGAAAGCATTGCCGCAGAGCTTGGTTTAAAGGTGCGTTCAATCGAACTCAGCACCCTGCAAAGATGCTGGTCAAGCGGTGCATCGCTTTGCGACGTAACCGAGGCGTTTGATGCAGGATATACCGGTGTGCGATTTGCTGTTGACGGCTTGACGGGCGTTGTGCCGGGATTTAAGAGAATTTCAGATACTCCTTATAAAATGGAAATAGTCCCCTACGACGTAAAACAGATTGCCAATGTCGAGAAAAAGATACCACAGACTATGCTGTCAAGCGATGGTTTTGGTGTAACAGACGAATTTATAAAATATGCATTGCCTTTGATTGAGGGCGAACCGCAGATTAAGTATATAAACGGTCAATTGCAGTTTGCACCAAAAGTTTGGTAATATATAATAATGAAAAAAGACTGCTTAACAAGCATTTTGACGAGTCAATGCGTGTTGAGCAGTTATTTTTTTGATAGAGTAAACAAATTTTGTAAAAACTATTGACAACAATGGGCGTTAATGGTATATTAAATAAAGAATTAGCACTCTAGTTGAATGAGTGCTAACAAAACGGGTATAATACATTGTATAAAAGATTGCGAGGTGCGGCATATGGCTTTGGATGACAGAAAAAAACTTATCCTTCAGGCAATTGTTGAGGACTATATCAACAGCGCAGAACCTGTGGGGTCAAGAAGTATTTCAAAAAAGCCCGAACTTAATCTCAGTGCCGCAACTATCCGTAACGAAATGGGCGACCTTGAGGAAATGGGTCTTCTTGCTCAGCCTCACACGTCTGCAGGCAGAATTCCTACAACGGGAGGATACAGACTGTATGTTGACTCGCTGATGGAAAGATACGAGATGACGGCGTCAGAAATCGAAAAGATGCGGCAGGCAACCTCTATGAAAAAAAGAGAGCTTGAAAAAATAGTCCGTGACGTCGCAGCAGCATTTTCTGCAATTACAGGACTTCCGGTAATCGGTATGCTTCCGGCGGCAGAGGCAGGCGTGGTTAAAAACATCAAGGTTGTAAAGGTTGACGATTTTACTGCGATGCTGATTGTATCAGACAAATCGGGAATTATAAAAAATCGCCTGCTCAAGCTCAATCAGGACATATCCGAAGGTTTTGCCGACGAGCTTAGCAAAATTCTTAATCAAAACCTTTCGGGGCTGACAATTTCTGAGATAAACATTGCAAATATGATGGAAATTCGTTCGGCAATCGGTCACAACTTTGAGATACTTACATCAGTGATTGAACTTGTTCACGAGGCTGTTTCAGAAATCGACAGCAAACAGATCTTTGTTGACGGGCTTTCAAATATACTTAATTTCCCCGAATACAGTAATGTTGATAAGGTAAAAGAGCTTTTTGACATTCTTGAGGATAAGGAAAACTTAAGCAAAATAATTATGACGGCAAATCCCACAAATACTACTAAAGTGCTTATAGGTGATGAAATACCAATCCCTGAACTTAAATCCAATAGCGTGGTGATAGCGCCATACAGGGCATCTGATAAGCTGGTAGGGTTGCTTGGCGTTTTAGGCCCCGCCCGAATGGACTATTCAAAGATTATATCGGGTCTTGAGTTTTTCACAGCACAGCTCAGCGGTGTACTAACCAAGGATTTTGGGACCAGACAAATACTAATTGGCGACGGTATGGGAAAAGGAGATGAAGAATAATGGAAAACACAGAAGCAAAGGATAATCTTCAGGAAGAGACAGTGACTCCCGAAGAAGAAGCCAAAGAACCAACAGAAGAAACCGTGGAGAAATCTCCAGAAGAACTCTTAAAGGAAGAGGTCGAACAGCTTAAAGACAAAATGATGCGTCACGCAGCAGAGTTTGACAATTTTAAAAAGAGAACAGCCAAAGAACGTGAAGATTTGTATTCAATGGCAGTTTGCGACACGGTTGAAAAAATCCTTCCTGTAAAGGATAACCTTGAAAGAGCGGTTCTTGCGGCAGATGCCGAGGATGGCGGAGAAAGCTTAAAAGAAGGCGTTAAGATGATTTTAAAACAGATTGACGATGTTCTCTCAGCAATGGGCGTTGAAAAGATAAAAACAGTAGGCGAAGAATTTAACCCTGAACTTCACAATGCGGTTATGCACGAAGAAAGTGAGGAGTTCGGTGAAAATACTGTGTCTGATGAACTTATGAGTGGATATACCTGCAAGGGGAAGGTAGTACGCTTTGCGATGGTGAAAGTTGCAAACTGATTGAGCATAAGGAAGTTGCCCCTCGTATGGTTCTAAAAGGCTGTTTCCCTGTAATCGTGTGTTAAAATGCTCGTGAATACACAAAGTATTCACTCCGCTTTTGCCTTCGCTTACAGAAAAACATCTCTTTTATAACTCGCAGACCCTGCTTTACAGGGCATACGATGCTCAACTGCCTTAAGCTCTTGGAAATAAACAGATTTTATTTAGTTAGAAAGACAGGTTTAATATCTGTGACTAAAATATATTTATAACAGAAAAAGAAAGGTGATTTATTATGGCAAAAATTATAGGTATTGACTTAGGTACAACAAATTCATGTGTTGCAGTTATGGAAGGCGGCGAGCCTACGGTTATCGCAAACCCCGAGGGTGCAAGAACAACTCCCTCTGTTGTAGCATTTACCAAAACAGGCGAAAGACTTGTTGGTCAGGTTGCAAAAAGACAGGCAATCACAAACCCCAACACAATCTCATCAATCAAGCGTGAGATGGGTACAGATTATAAGGTGGATATCGACGGCAAAAAGTACACTCCTCAGGAAGTTTCAGCTATGATTCTCCAAAAGCTGAAAGCCGATGCTGAAAGCTATCTTGGCGAAACAGTTACACAGGCAGTAATCACAGTTCCTGCATATTTCAGCGATGCACAGCGTCAGGCAACAAAGGATGCGGGTAAGATTGCAGGTCTTGAGGTTCTCAGAATTATCAACGAGCCAACCGCTGCAGCACTTGCTTATGGTCTTGATAAGGACAACGACCAGAAGATTATGGTTTATGACCTTGGCGGCGGTACATTCGACGTATCAATTCTTGAAATCGGCGACGGCGTTTTTGAAGTTCTTGCAACAAGCGGTAACAACAAGCTTGGCGGCGACGACTTCGACCAGAAGATTATCGACTTTTTAGTTGATGAATTTAAAAAGGAAAATGGTATCGACCTTGCAGCAGATAAAATGGCACTTCAAAGACTTAAAGAAGCTGCTGAAAAGGCAAAGATTGAGCTTTCAGGTGTAATGAGCTCAAACATCAACCTTCCTTTTATCACAGCAGATGCTACAGGTCCCAAGCATCTTGATATCACACTTACACGCCAGAAGTTCAACGAGCTTACAGCAGACCTCGTTGAAAAGACAATGGTTCCCACAAAGAACGCACTTTCAGATGCAGGCATCAACCCGTCAGAAATAGATAAGGTTCTTCTTGTTGGTGGTTCATCAAGAATTCCTGCAGTTCAGGAAGCGGTACAAAGACTTATCGGCAAAGAGCCTCACAAGGGCATCAACCCCGACGAATGTGTAGCACTTGGTGCTTGTATTCAGGCAGGTGTTCTTTCAGGCGATGTTGAAGACTTGGTACTCCTTGACGTAACACCTTTGTCACTTGGTATCGAAACAATGGGTGGCGTGTTCACCAAGATTATCGAAAGAAATACAACAATCCCCACAAAGAAGAGCCAGATATTCTCAACTGCGGCAGACAGCCAGACAAGTGTTGAGGTTCACGTTCTTCAGGGCGAGCGTGAAATGGCTGCATACAACAAAACTCTTGGACGTTTCAGCCTTAACAACATTCCTCCCGCACCACGTGGCGTTCCTCAGATTGAAGTTTCATTTGATATCGACGCAAACGGTATCGTACACGTAACTGCAAAGGATATGGGCACAGGCAACAGCCAGGATATTACAATTACATCAAGCACAAATCTCTCTGACGAGGACATCGAAAAGGCAGTTAAAGAAGCAGAACAGTTTGCCGCAGAGGATAAAAAGAAGAAGGAAGCCGTTGACACAAGAAATGCGGCAGACAATATCGTATACCAGACCGAAAAGACACTTACAGACCTTGGTGACAAGATTTCTGAAGACGAGAAGGCGGGTATTCAGGCAGAGGTTGACAAGCTGAAGGATATGCTGAAGACAGAAGAAATCGATGTCGAGGCAGTAAAAGCACAGACCGAGGCAGTATCAAAGAAATTCTATGACGTATCATCAAAGCTTTATGCAGATGCTGCTCAGGCACAACAGGCAGCTCAAGGTCAGGCAGACCCCAATGCAACAAATGCGGGCGGTGCAGCAGATGATAATGTTGTAGATGCAGATTATAAAGTAGTAGACGAAGACTAATTAAAAGAGTGTCGTAAAATGCACAGACCACACAAAGCATTTACGCTTTGTGTTATGGGCAAACCTCACCTCTCGGAGTACACAACAGTACGCCGTCGGGTTCGGTTTGTCCATTCTGCACTATTTTACTCCTCTCTTTTGTAAAAGCAAAAATTGAAACAGACGGTTGGTGACAGATTTGGCAGAAAAACGAGATTATTATGAGGTGCTGGGCGTTGATAAAAGCGCATCAGCCGATGAAATAAAAAAAGCATACCGACGCTTAGCAAAAAAATACCACCCCGACCTTAACCCCGGTGAAAAGGCTAAGGTTGCCGAGGAAAAGTTCAAGGAAGCCTCCGAGGCTTATGAAATTCTCAGCGATGCCGACAAAAAACAAAGGTACGACCAGTTTGGTCACGCCGGCGTTGACCCTCAGGCAGGGGCAGGCGGCTATGGCGGTTACGGAGATTTTGGCGGATTTGGTGGCTTTGAGGATATCTTCGGGTCTTTCTTTGGCGGTGGTTTTGGCGGCGGTCAGTCAAGACGTAATCCAAACGCTCCGCAAAAGGGCAGAGATTTGAGATATAACATTGATTTAACATTTGAGCAGGCTTGCTTTGGCTGCGAGATTGAGATGAATGTAAACCGTATGGAAAGGTGTGACACCTGCGGCGGTAGTGGTGCCGAGCCGGGAACATCCGCTGCAACCTGTAGTGTTTGTCACGGCACAGGTCAGGTCACAACTGTTCAGCGTACAGCCTTTGGCAGCTTTCAAAGTTCAAGACCCTGTTCGACCTGTGGCGGAACGGGCAAGGTTATCCCCAATCCCTGTAAGGACTGTCGTGGTGACGGCACAGTTCGCAAAAGCCGCAAGGTTAAGGTGAAAGTTCCTGCAGGTATTGATAACGAACAGATTATATCGGTAAGCGGTCAGGCAGATGCCGGCAAAAACGGCGGTCCCAACGGCGACCTTCTGGTTGTTACCCGTGTTAAAAAGCACAAAATATTTACCCGTCAGGGTTATGATATTCTTTGTGATTTCCCCATCACTTTTGTCGAGGCAACTTTGGGTGCCGAGGTAGAGGTTCCCACCATTGATGGCAAGGTGAAGTACAACATTCCCGAGGGCACGCAGACAGGCACAGTATTCCGTCTTAAGGGCAAGGGTGTGCCCAAGCTTCACGGCAACGGTGCCCGTGGCGACCAGTATGTGAAAATTAATATTGAAATTCCTAAGAATTTATCAGACAAACAAAAGGAAATTTTAATGCAGTTTGACGAGAATGTCGAGCCGGGAAAATATAAGGAAAGAAAGAGTTTTTTTGATAAGGTAAAGGACTTTTTGAAATAAGACGGTGGGAGGATTATGTCCTCCCACAGCGTTTATAAGGAGAAAATTATGGATTGGATACAAATAAAAATCACAACCACCAACGAGGGTATTGACCCAATATGCGGCGTGCTTTATGATATGGGCATAACGGGCATCGAAATCAGCGATAAGGAAGATTTTAAGGAATTTCTCGAAAGCAACCGCAAGTATTGGGATTATGTTGACGAGGAGCTTGAAAGATTAAAGGATGCCGACAGCTGTATAACAATATATTTTTCTAAGGACGAAGAAGGTCTTGCTCAGCTTGAACAAGTTAAGAATGCTATTTGCGAGCTTCGCAGAGCTGATACAGATGGGCTTTTTGGCAGCCTTGAAATCCTGACCGAGAATATGAAGGACGAGGACTGGTCCGAAAACTGGAAACAGTATTTCAAACCCTTGGAAATCGGAAAACGAGTTCTTGTTGTGCCCGAATGGGAGACAGATGTTCCGCAAAATGACAGAGTAAAGTTCCTGATTAATCCGGGAATGAGCTTTGGTACAGGCTCTCACGAAAGTACAAAAATGTGCATTGAAGAGATTGAAAAGTATGTAAAGCAAGGCGACAAGGTGCTTGACCTTGGCTGCGGCTCGGGAATACTTTCGGTAATTGCTTTGCTTCTTGGCGCAGGCGATGCAACGGCTGTTGATATCGACCCTATGGCGGTGGAGGTTGCGTATTCCAATCTGGCACTCAACGGCTTGCCCCGTGAAATTTATCACGGTTATGACGGCGACATTACAACAGACAAGGCTCTTTGCGCAAAGCTTGCCGAAAATAAATACGAGATTGTTCTTGCAAACATTGTGGCAGACGTAATTATTGCCTTATCAGGATTTGTAAAGGATTTTATGAAGGAAGACGGCGTGTTTATCTGCTCGGGCATAATTATCGACCGAAAGGACGAGGTGATAGCGGCTCTTGAAAATGCAGGGCTCAAGGTGAAGGAAGTCCGTACTATGGGCGAATGGGCAGCAGTGGTTTGCACGCTGTAGTATCACGATAATAAAGTTACAAATAAAAGCTCCCTTTAATCGGGAGCTTTTGCTATATTATCCTATTTTGAGCATTACCCTCAAAAAAGCATTTTATATTCTCTGAAATTATTTTCACGCATCGCATACGTGACTCATACGCACCCCACGCCATATGGGGCGTAAGCAATACATTGTCAAGATCTTTAATTTCATAAAAGGGATGGTCTTTTTCAAATGGCTCGACGGAATATACATCACAGCCAAGCAGAATTTTTCCGTTCTTTGCCGCATCTGCAAGTGCGTTTTCATCTGCAACGGCACCCCTTGCGGTGTTTATAACAATAGCGCCTTGTTTCATTGATTCAATCCGACTGCGGTTTAACATATTTCGTGTACTGTCGGAAAGTGGAATGTGCAGCGAGATAATATCACATTCACGACAGATGGTGTCAATATCCGCAAGGGGAAAGTTACCTTCCTGCTTGCGTCGGCACACTAAAACATTACATCCGATTGCCTTTGCAATTTCCGCAACCTTTGTACCTATTCCGCCGCCGCCAACAACGCCCCACACCAAAGAACTCATTTCGTGAAAAACAGGAACAAGGCAGTTGGCAACTCCTGAATCGGTATACTTGCCCGAATTTACCACGTTGCGGTATTCGCCAAGATGTGTGGCAAGCGACATTGCCATTGCAACCGATACTTGTGCAACACTGTCGGTGGAGTATCCGGGAACATTGCAAAGACCGATACCTCGGCTTTTGCAATACTCAAGGTCAATGTTGTCATAGCCTGTTGCTGCAACACAAATAAGCTTAAGATTTTCAGCGTTTTTTAGTGTACTTTCGTTACATTTTATTTTATTGACAACTATGACATCTGCATCGCCGATGTGGTCTGTCATTTCTTCGGGCGAAGTGGACGGATATTCTGCAGTTTCGCCCAAAGCCCGTATGGGCAAAAGGTCAATATCGCTACCTAAGGTTGATTTATCAAGAATTGCAATCTTCATTTAAGTTCTCCTAAAATTATTCCTTCCACAGCTTAATTCTGCCGCTTTTATGAAGCCCGATAAGAATGGTCAGGCTTATTGGCAGAACAATCATTCCGCCAACCCCCATCCACAGATAACCAAGGTAAATGGCAATCAGGGTAACAAGGGGATGAAGTCCAAGCTGGTCGCCCACGATTTTAGGTTCGGCAAAGTTTCTTACAACCAGAACAACCAGATATATAATGATAAGTCCAATTGCAACATAATAGTTGCGGGTTATCAGCGAAAAGATTGCCCAGGGGATAAGAATTCCGCCCGTACCGATAACGGGAAAGACATCCGCAAAAGCAATAAGTGCGGCAATTCCGATGGCACTTTCGATTTTCAGAATGGAAAGTCCAATTGAAAGCTCGGCAAAGGTAAGTATCCAGATTATAAGATAGGCCCGCAGATAGCGAAGAATTGTTTTACCTAGGTGTTCTTTTGCATCGCCCAAAAAACCGGCAAACTTTGGCGGAAGCTGCTTTTTGATAAACCCGACAATTCTTGTATAATCCATACTGATAAAAACAGATGATAAAATCGCAAACACAAATGAGATAAGGAAGAAAGGCAACTTTGTAGTAGTGCTTGCGAGAGCCTTGCCCATAGATGCCGACAGATTGATAATAAAATCTCGAATGGAGTCTATCGCACTTTCAAGCACGCTGTATATCTGATTTAAAGTGTCGGGAGATATGTTTGCAGTTAAATCGGTTATAGTTTTATTAAGCCAAAGAAGAAACGGCTGAATACTGTTGTCATAATATTCGGGCATATTCGAAAACAGTTCTTTAAGAGAGCCGTATATTTTCGAGCCAAGCCCCCATATAAGCAGAACAATCAAAGAATATTCAACTATCAAAACAACAACGGCGCAAAACTTTCGGTTAATTTTAATCCGTTTGCAGATTGCGCTGACAGGAGCGTTAACCGAGAGGGCAATAACAAAGCCCACAATAAAGGGCATAAGCCACTTTGCGGCATATCTCAGCCCCAAAAGGGCCAGCACGGCAACAAGCACAATATATGCCGTGTTGATAATAAATTCCTTACGCTTTTCAAGATGTTCGTTTTGCATATAAGATAACTTCCTTTCCAAAGGCTTTAAACACAAATATCTTATTTTTATTATGGCACATTCAAAAGGTTTTGTCAAGAAAACGGCGGATTTGTGGACTTTGCATTTTTTAAATAAAAAAATAATTTTTCTCTTGAATAGTTAATAAAGATATGATATACTTTTGAAAAGAGAGATTGCTATTATGGAGGAGTATGAAATGAACGACAAAACACATATATCTTTAAAAACAAAAAAGATTCTGATGGGAACGGGAATTGTCTTTGGCACAGTTCTTGTGTTTGTTGTATCATTTTTCCTTTCCTTTAGTCTTATTATAAACCCTATAAGTTTTTCACCTATTGGCAGCGATGATGTTGCAGCCGAGAATGAGGAACTTAAAACTCAGGTGCAGACCCTTGAAGACGAGGTCGAATATCTTAATGCGGCGGTTGAAAAGTACAAGAACAATGTCAACACCCCCGCACCTCCCCAGACGGTAGACATTCCGGTGACAACCACACCTTCCGCACCGCAACAAAAACCGGCGACACCAACCGGGGACGGAGCAAACTCTCCGTCAGACAGCAATCCGTCACCAGATGATATCGGGGGAGAGTCAAGTGTCGATGAGGAATTTACGCCTGATACAGTGACAACTCCCGAGGGCGGCTTTGAACCCGAGATAGAGCCTGACGTTACGGTTATTGACGTTTCTGAATAAGTATAAATCAGGGCAGCTGGCCCTTTGCTAAAATAAATTATTATTTGGAGGAAAACCTATGGCAGTAAAATACAAGAGAGTGATGCTTAAAATCAGCGGCGAGGCCCTGGCGGGCGAAAAGGGCTTTGGCCTTGACAGCGCAACTGTTACAAGCATTGCAGAAAAAATTAAGGAATGTTCTGAGATGGGTTGTGAAATTGCCATTGTTGTAGGCGGCGGCAATTTCTGGAGAGGCAGAACAGGCGAGGGTATGGACAGAAGCCGTGCAGACCATATGGGTATGCTGGCAACAGTTATTAACTCTCTGGCACTTCTTGATGCTCTTGAACAGCAAGGCGTTGCAGCACGTGTACAGACGGCTATTGAAATGCGACAGATTGCAGAGCCATATATCAGGCTTAAGGCAATGCGCCATCTTGATAAGGGCAGAGTAGTTATTTTTGCCTGCGGAACAGGCAACCCCTTCTTCTCGACAGATACAACAGCGGCACTCCGTGCGGCTGAAATCGATGCAGAAATTATTCTTCTGGCAAAGAAGGTTGATGCGGTTTATGACAGTGACCCCCATATAAATCCCAACGCCGTAAAGTTTGACAGTCTCAGCTATATTGATGTTCTCAACCGTGGTCTTGGCGTTATGGATTCAACAGCAACATCACTTTGTATGGACAACAACATTCCCATTCTGGTATTCGGTCTTAATGACCCCGAAAATATCAAAAGGGCTGTTCAGGGCGAAAAAATCGGAACAATTGTAAAATAATATATATCTGAAAGGAAACGGAATTTATGAAAAACGCAGAAAGCAAAATGGAAAAAGCTATTGCCGTTCTTCAGGGAGATTTGGCGGCAATTCGTGCAGGACGTGCAAACCCTGCAATTTTAGACAAAGTAACAGTTGAATATTACGGTGTTGCAACTCCTATCCAGCAGGTTGGTACTGTTGCAGTTCCTGAGCCAAGAACAATCACTATTCAGCCCTGGGATGCATCAATCTTAGGCGAAATAGAAAAGGCAATTCTTAAATCGGATGTTGGTATCACACCCAATAATGACGGCAAGACCATCCGTCTTAACTTCCCGCCTCTTACCGAGGAGAGAAGAAAAGAGCTTGTTAAAGGCATTTCAAAGCGTGGCGAAGAATGTAAGGTTGCTGTACGTAATGTGCGTCGAGATGCTCTTGAAGGCTTTAAAAAGCAAAAGAAGGACGGCGAAATTACAGAGGACGATTTGAAGAATCTTGAAACACAGATTCAAAAGCTTACAGATAAGTTTGTGGCTCAGATTGACACAGTGGTTTCAGCAAAAGAAAAAGAGATTTTAGAGGTTTAACCTTTTATGTTTTTTAGAAAAAAGAAAAGTATTGAGGCTCTTGACCCAAACAATATTCCTCAGCACATAGGAATTATTATGGACGGAAACGGAAGATGGGCAAAGTCTAAAGGGCTTCCCCGTAGTGCCGGACATCGTGCAGGGGCAGAAACTCTTAAAAAAATTGTAAAATATTGCAACAAAATCGGTGTAAAGTGTGTTACTGCATATGCCTTTTCGACCGAAAATTGGAACCGACCCAGGGCAGAAGTTGATACCCTGATGGAACTCCTTTATAACTATCTGCAGCAGGTTGAGGAACAGTTTGGAGGGACAAACGTGATTCTTAAGGTAATTGGCGACCGCAGCGCATTATCCGACAAGATAAATGCGGCGATTGACCACGCCGAGGAATATACATCAAAAAACACCGGTCTTGTGCTTAATGTCGCCCTTAATTATGGGGGACGTGCAGAAATAACCGAGGCGGCAAAGGCTCTTGCTGATAAAATTGCAAAAGGTAAGCGAACGCTGAGAGATGTTTCCGAACAGGATTTAAACGAGTTAATGTATACGCGTGGTCTACCTGAGGTTGATTTGATTATAAGACCCAGCGGCGAATACCGTCTTTCAAATTTTCTGTTGTGGCAGGCAGCTTATGCGGAATTTTGGTTTAG
Organism: Clostridia bacterium; assembly: GCA_045586925.1. GTDB lineage: Bacteria > Bacillota > Clostridia > Monoglobales > Monoglobaceae > SIG440. The sequence goes on from JAZNBG010000002.1 coordinate 22,027, forward strand.
CAACATAAATTGGCCTGACTTTTCCGAAAAAGATATGTATCAGGCTATCCTTGATTATCAAAAGCGCAACAGACGTTTTGGTAAAATTTAGAATGTTTTTTACGGGCGGATAGCATCCGCCCGTTTTTACAAATGGAGGGGCTTTTATGAAAACAAGAATTATAACTGCGATTGTTCTTATACCATTGCTTGTTTTAGTATTATTGTCAGCCAGCCCTGTTATTGCGGCGGCGGTTGTTATAATTTCGGCAATTGGTCTGTATGAGTTTTATAAAGCAACTGGTCTGAAGGATAAAAAATGCCTTTGTGCGTTAGGATATCTTGCGGCAATTGCCGTTCCTTTGATGAGAAGCTTTGTAAATCCTCAGCTTTATGCACCTCTTGTATATCTGTTTATGTTTTTGCTGTTTGTGATTATGCTTGCACAGCACAAAACTGTTTCGGTTACTGATGCTGCAATGGTGATATTCAGCGTGATTTACATTCCGTACTTCTTGACTAATCTTTTGTATATAAGAGAGCTTGAGCACGGCAGAGTATTAATCTGGATACCATTTATAGGAGCATTTCTTACAGACACCTGTGCATATTTTGCAGGGGTATTTTTAGGCAAGCACAAGCTGTGTCCCGAAATCAGCCCCAAAAAGACAATAGAGGGTTCGGTTGGCGGAATTTTAGGCTGTATGGCGGCGTGTATGCTTTATGGTTTGTTAATGGAAAAGGCGTGGGGGCTTGATTTGAATTATTTAAGCCTTGCAATTTTGGGCTTTGCAATGTCAATTGTTTCGCAGATTGGCGACCTTTCGGCATCTATAATCAAGCGTAAATTCGGCATTAAGGATTATGGAAGTCTGTTTCCCGGTCACGGAGGCATCCTTGACAGACTCGATAGCGTAATTGCGGTTGCTCCTATGGTATATCTATATATAGCATACGTTGGAATTTTAAAATAATCGGAAAGGTTTCGGGGTTTTATGAATATATCAATATTAGGGTCAACGGGGTCAATTGGCACTCAGGCGCTTCAGGTGGTTGACGATTTAAAGGGAATAAAGGATATTTCTGTACTTGCGATTACAGGCAATTCAAATGCAGAGCTTCTTGAAAAACAGGTACGACGATATAAGCCGGCCCTTGTGGTGATTGCCGATGAAAATAAATACAGCGATTTAAAATGCAGACTTGCTGATATGGACGTTAAAGTTATGACGGGTCAGTCGGGACTTTGTGAGGCGGCAACCCTTGACAAATGCGATATGGTGCTTTCGTCAATTGTTGGCTTTGCGGGGCTTGTTCCCACAATGAAGGCAATAGAGGCAGGCAAGGACATTGCCCTTGCCAATAAAGAAACTCTGGTTACAGCAGGTGCATTGTTTACAGATGCTGTTAAAAAGCACAATGTTCGGCTGCTGCCCGTTGACAGCGAACATTCGGCAATATTTCAGTCAATGCATGGCGGAAAACATAGCGAGATTAACAAAATTTTACTTACTGCATCGGGCGGCCCCTTCTTTGGCAAAACCCGTGATGAATTGAAAGATATAAAAAAAGAACAGGCGCTTAAACACCCCAATTGGTCAATGGGCGCAAAGATTACAATTGACAGTGCCACCCTTATGAATAAGGGCCTTGAAATAATCGAGGCAAAGTGGCTTTTTAATGTGGATTTTGATGACATTGAGGTTGTTGTTCACCGGGAGAGTATCATTCATTCTATGGTGGAATTTGTTGATAAAAGCGTTATTGCACAACTGAGCTTGCCGTCGATGAAGCATCCTATACAGTATGCATTTACCTATCCTGAAAGGCTGCCGTCGCCTGATAAATCGGTGTCCTTTGCTGAAATTGGCAAAATGACATTTTATCAGCCGGATGAAGAAACCTTCCGTTGTCTTGCACTTGCAAAAAAAGCAGGATTGGCAGGAGGAATTATGCCTACCATTCTTAATGCCGCAAACGAGGTGGCGGTAGGGGCATTTTTGCAGGATAAAATTGGTTTTCTTGATATTGCCGGGTTTGTTGAAAAAGTTATGAACGGCTATGAGAATAAATTAAATCCAACAATTGAGGATATAATAGAGATTGACAAATCTGTAAGAATGGAGCACAAAATATGATTTGGACAATTATATTTGCAGTCTTGTTTTTTTCGCTGATAATTTTTGTTCACGAGTTTGGACATTTTATAACTGCAAGGATTTTTGGCGTTAAGGTTCACGAATTTGCTCTGGGTATGGGTCCTAAGGTTTTTTCGTGGAAAAAGGGTGAAACACGATATTCTTTGCGTGCAGTTCCCGTAGGCGGCTTTTGCAGTATGGAAGGTGAAGACCAGCAGAGCGATGACGAAGGCTCGTTTTCACGCAAGCCGTGGTATGCAAGGCTTATTATTCTTGCGGCAGGAGCGGCAATGAATGTTTTACTGGGCTTTGTAATCTGCACAGCGTTTGTAGGGTTATACTATGCACAATCAGGCATTCCTACAACGGTGGTTGCAGATGTCGTGAAGGATGCTCCTGCGACTGAATTTCTTCAACCGGGAGATCAGATTATAGAGATAAATGGTCAAAATATTAATATAAAAAAGGATATAGATTTTGCTATGCAACAATACGGCGGTGTTGATGGAGAAGTTACGTATATCCGTGATGGCGAAAAAATCACAAAACCATTTAAACCATATGTTGCACAGTATACCGATGGCACTCCTGCCTATTTGCTGGGTGTTACGGTAAAGACCCGGCAAATAAATATATTCAACATCCTTAAAGAGTCTTTTTATCAAACCGTATGGATGGGCAAGATGGTATATGTGTCGCTGGGTATGATGATAAGCGGCAAGGTTGGAATGAACGAAATTTCAGGCCCCGTAGGTGTGGTTGGTATGATGAACGAAACAGCACAACAGGGCGGAATGTCAGGCTTTATAAATCTTTTATTCTTAGGTTCGTTTATTTCTGTAAATATTGGAATTATGAATCTTTTGCCCATTCCTGCCCTTGACGGCGGAAGAATATTATTTGTGATATTAGAGGCAATCCGCAGAAAACCGATTCCCCCCGAAAAAGAAGGCATTGTTCACTTTGTGGGGCTGATTCTCTTGCTCGGACTAATGGTTTTTGCAACGTGGAACGATATTATGAGGTTGATTATGGGCGGATAACGCATATTAAAACGGCAGATATTTTCGTATACAGAAAAATATCTGCCGTCCCTTCAAAAAATTTGAGGATTTTAGAACGTAAAAGCGGGTTCAGGCCTATTTCTTTTCATAGCTCTTGCAAAAATGGGGTATTGCAATTGAATCAGCACTGGTCTTTTCGTGGCTAACCTGAATTTTGTCAAGGCTACACAGGTTTTCTTCCTTGTGATACATACATTCGCATACATTACAGCTAACGCCGTTGTTTGTCATATTATTTCACCTCCTGAATTGTTTTTACATTCTTATTATGACCAAAATTATTTATTAAAATACAGAAAAATTAAGGTTTTGCTATTGCTTTTTTTTAAATTAAATGGTAAAATTAATTTTTAATGAAACTGTTACAGAAAGGCTATGATAAAAAATGGCAGAAGTAATAAAGCCCCGAGGGTACAAATCGCTTTTAAATCTTATTGATACTCAGGTGGCAATAAAAGCAACAAAAGATTATTTTGAAACAAACTTGGCAAGAGAGCTTAAGCTGACTCGTGTTTCGGCTCCGCTTTTTGTTGACCCTGAAACAGGTCTTAATGATGACCTTAACGGTGTTGAGCGTGCGGTTTCCTTTGATGTTCTTGAGACGGGTCGTAATTTGCAGATAGTACATTCCCTTGCAAAGTGGAAGAGAAATGCACTCAAGGAATACGGGTTTTCTGTTGATGAGGGCTTGTATACAGATATGAATGCAATCCGCCGTGACGAGGATACCGACAATATACATTCAATATATGTTGACCAATGGGATTGGGAAAAGGTAATTGCCAAAGACGACAGAACAACCTCAACACTTAAGCACACCGTAAAGAAAATCTTCGATGTATTTAAAATGACAGAAAAATATGTTAACTCTCTGTTCCCGCAGATTGAACCCAGACTTCCCGAGGAGGTTTACTTTATGACCACTCAGGAACTTGAGGATATGTATCCCGAACTTACTTCCAAGGAGAGGGAGCACGCAATAACCCGCGAAAAAGGAGCGGTGTTCCTTATGCAAATCGGAGATGTTCTGGCATCCGGCAAAAGGCATGACGGCAGAGCACCCGATTATGACGACTGGGAGCTTAACGGCGATTTGTTGTTTTATGATGACTTGCTGGATATTCCGTTTGAGGTTTCAAGTATGGGTATTCGTGTTTCTGAGGAATCCCTTAAACGTCAGCTGAAGGTGGCAAAGTGCGAAGAACGTGCAAGTCTTCCATACCACCGTGACCTTCTTGCGGGAAGACTTCCATATACAATAGGCGGAGGAATAGGCCAGTCAAGAATTTGTATGTATATTCTTCACAAAGCCCACATTGGTGAGGTTCACGCATCTGTGTGGCCCGATGAAATGGTTGAAGAATGCAGAGAAAACGGAATTAATTTACTTTAATTTTTGAAGCTAAAACCACCCTTGGTAGTCGGTATGACTACCGAGGGTATCTTTTTTTGTTAAATATATTCAAATATAAAAGATTTTTTAAAATATCATTGAAAAATAGCTTGTGATATTGTATAATAAGTGTATATGTAAGTAAAAAGCTATTTTATTACGAAAGGAAAGTTTTATAATGAAAAAATTACTTGCTTTACTCATTGTTTGTATTATGTCAGTATCATCTGCGGCGTTTGCTGCTGATTTTGTTGATATGCCTGATGACTGGTCAACTTCCGCTATCGAGAATGCTGTTGAAAACGGCTTGCTTACAGGAAGTGATGGCTATGTTTATCCCAGCAACAATATGACAAGAGCTGAAATGGCTACAATTATGGTTCGTGCCTGCGGTGCAACCAATGATGCAGACATTTCTGCATTTACTGATGTTTCTACTGATGATTGGTTCTATTCTTCAATGTCCAAGGCTGTGGCAATGGGTGCATTTAATGGCTCTGACAACAAGCTTAACCCCGACAACAACATTACAAGACAAGAGGCTTTTGTTGTTCTTTCTCGTGTATTTGCTCTGGATGTAAACGAAGAGGTTGATATGTCTGTTATTGACACCTTTAAAGATGGCAATATGGTTGCCGACTGGGCAAGATCAGGTGTTGCGGCTATAATTTCACGCGGTTATGTTGGCGGTGCAGACGGTATGCTTAATCCCACAGCTAATATTACCAGAGCAGAATTTGCTGTTGTAATGGACAGACTTGTAAAATACTATATTGATGATCCCGAAACAACAACTCTTCCCACAGACGGAAATGTTATGATTCGCGTGGGTGGTCTTAAACTGGATGGGGTAACAACTGAAAAAATGGTTGTTATCGGTGATGGCGTAGGAACATCTGAAATGAGTATTGCAAACGCAGAGCTTGGCGAGGCTTTGGTTGTTCGTGGCGGTGCAAACGTTTTGGTTGATGGTGCTTTTGCAAGCATTAAAATTATTATGCCCAACCTGAGATTAGAGGGTAATCCTTCAAAAATTAAAAAAGTTTATGTTTGCAAAAACAGCACGTATTCAATGGGAAATATACTCATAAACGATATACCGGCAGCTGAATAAAATGAACAGACAGGAAAAAAACAATTACGAAATATCAAAGGCAAAATACCGTATTGCAGGGGTTGACACAGGACTCATTCTGCGCAAGGGAGGCATAATTGAAACTCAGGCAAGGGAATATCTTTGTGAGTTTGAGGGTGATCCGCAGATTGTCATTGGCTTGCCTGATGAATATATTGCGCTAAAGCGGATGGCTGTTCCCCATATGTCCGATTTTGAAGTGGAGTATATGTGGAGCGGTGCAGAATTTTGCACAAAGCTTTTGAAATTTGACGGATTTATGCTTCACGCATCGGGTGTGGTATATCAGGACAGGGCATACCTGTTTTCTGCCCCAAGCGGAACGGGCAAATCTACCCATACCACAATCTGGCGTAAAACCTTTGGCGAGGATAAAACATATATAATAAACGATGACAAGCCTGTTATCCGTATGGTTGACGGCAAGGTTCTGGTTTTTGGAACTCCCTGGAGCGGCAAGACCGACCAGAACAAAAACAAATCTGTCCCTTTGCAGGGAATATGCTTTATCGAAAGATCAGACGATAATCGTATTGAGGTTATGCCTGTCCGTGAGGCAGTGCATCGCATTCTTGACCAGACGATCAGACCAACAGATTCGGGTGAAATGACAAAACTTCTTGAATTGCTGGACAGATTGCTGAAGAATGTAAAGGTATATAAGCTTTACTGCAATATGGAAAATGAGGCGGCGATTGTTGCCTATAACGGAATGAATGACGAAGGGAGTGGCTGTTGCTGTGAAAGTAAAAAGTGATTTTATGTTGAGAGAGGTTGCAGGGTACTACGTTGTTGTTCCTGTAGGCAGCGGCGCGCTTGACTTTAACGGAGTTATAAACCTTAACGAAAGCGGTGCTACGCTCTGGAAGGCTATGGAGAACGATGTAAGCGAGGCAGACCTTATTGCTGCATTGCTGGCTGAGTATGATGTAGATGAAGAAAGAGCAAAAAGTGATGTTGTTGCCTTTGTAAAGAGGTTAAAAGAGGTAGATTTAATAGATGAATGAAAAGAAAATTTACTCTCTGAGACTTGAGGATATGCTTTCTGTTATTGAGGAAAAGCTGAAAAATGGTGCTTCGGTCACATTTGGACCTCACGGGATTAGTATGCTTCCTCTGATTCGGCAGGATAAGGATAGCGTTGTTATTGAAGCGGTAAAAGAACCACTAAAAAAGGGCGATGTTATTTTTTACCGCCGACCTGACGGACAGTTTGTTTTGCACCGTATCGTTGGTGAAGACAGCCGGGGATACGTTTTGTGCGGCGACAACCAGATTGTGAAAGAATATGGTGTTACTGATAATCACATCATCGGGATAATGACAGCGCTTGTACGTGATGGAAAAACGGTGAGTTGCAACGATAAAAGATACTTGAAATATGTAAGCTCTCTTGGACGGCGCAGGCTAAAACTCAAGGTTATTGACGTTTTAAGGAAGATTAAACATAAAATTATCAAATGATAAAGGAGCTGTCGCAAAATGCGGCAGCTCCTTTTATAGTTGTCAGATTCTTGAATAAAACGGCTTGGCATCAGATGTCATAATTTCAAGTTCGGGGAAACGGTTTTCAAAGAAATCAGCCAGAAAGTCGCAGATTATATTTTCTGTTTCAAAGTGTCCTGCATCAATAATATTTAACCCAAATTCAAAGGCAGAGCGTGCGTGCTCGTGACCCAAATCTGCCGTAACATATACATCGGCACCCGAGTGAAATGCCGAATAAATACCTTCTTTTCCGCCACTGCCGGAGCATAACGCAACGGTCTGGATTGATTCGTCAAGGTCGCCCATATATTTAAGGGCGGTGCATCCAAGGATGTTTTTCACGTGCAGAACAAAGTCCTCCATTGACATAGGATATTCAAGCATTCCCACGCAACCGATTGGCGAAAAGGAGTTGCCCTGACCGTCTGTGCATTCTTCCTGAGTGAATTTGCGTACATTTTCAAGCCCAAGCCGATGGGCAAGAAGGTCGTTCATCCCGCCTTCGGCTTTGTCAAAATTGGTGTGCATACTGAATACAGATATGTTATTTTTAATCACACTGCGTACCATACTTCCGATGGGGTCGCCTTCGTTTACCGAATACAGCGGCTTAAAAATCATCGGATGATGAGATATAATTAAATCTGCCCCAAAGTCAATGGCTTTTTTTACGTTTTCAGTTGTCAGGTCAAGGCAGATGAAAATTTTGTTTATTGGCTGTGTTTCGTCACCCACCATAAGCCCGACGTTATCCCATGGCTCCTTTAAAGAAGCTGGGGCAATGCCCTCCAATTCTTCAATTATTTCGTACAATCTTGTCATCATAGTCACCTCTTGCTTAGTATTTCTAACAAACTCAGTATTTCGCTGAGTTCTTTTTTGTTTTCGGGATTTTGAGATTTTTTCAGCCCATCCGCCCGTTTGTTTAGTTTTGTCAAAACAGCCTGTCTGTAACGCTCAAACAGTTGTGGCGATGTTTTGCACAGGTCTTTGCCTAAGTATAGCTCGCGCAATGTGTATGGGGTGTTGCCCATAGGTTTTGCGATAAGTATGTTATAAATTTTCTCTTCTTCGTCCTGTAGATACTCTGCCGCTATTTCATAATGGTTTTCGGACAGATACCGTCTTAGCTCGGTGACGGCGGTCATTGGCTGAAGAATAAGAAGCTTTGCTTTTTTTACAATATCGGGAGATGCCTCAAGAATGTCTGAAATTAAAATCCCGCCCATACCTGCAATAATTATAACTTCGGCGTTGTCGCCTGCAGCAAGGGTTTCAAGCCCGGCTCCAAGACGTGTTTCGATTTTCTTTTCCAATCCGTGAAGGCGGATATTTGCAGCAGCCCGTGCAAGAGGCCCTTTTTTAATATCCGACGCAATCGCTCGGGGAGTTATACCTTCGCTGACCAGTGCAATAGGAATATATGCGTGGTCTGTACCGATGTCTGCAGTGCAGGAATTAGGTGGCACAAGGCCGGCAATTTTTTTAAGACGTGGGTTAAGATTAAGGCGGTTTTCACTCATAATGTTTCTCCGTTGATAAAATGTATGTTTATATTATTATATATTTGAAGAAAATGTTTTGTCAACTAAAAAAAGGATTTTTAGAATAAATGCAGAAAAATATTCCTGTAGGAATATTTCGGTAAAAAGAAGGTGAAAAAATGACCATAAGAGAGAGAATTGAAGAAATAGAGGAGAAAACCCTCAGCCCTTACGCTGTGTTAAGCTCAAAAACCGCAGGTCGTGCACGTGCAGAAGAACCCAGCGAAATCCGCACTGAGTTTCAGCGAGACAGGGACAGAATTATTCATTCCAAGGCATTTCGCCGCCTGAAGCATAAAACACAGGTGTTTTTATCGCCCGAGGGCGACCATTACAGGACACGCCTTACACACACTCTGGAGGTTGCACAGATTGCACGAACGGTTTCCCGTGCTTTGGGGCTTAACGAGGATTTAACCGAGGCAATAGCCTTGGGTCACGATTTGGGGCATACTCCATTTGGTCACGCAGGCGAACGCACCATTGACCATCTTTGCCCGGAGGGATTTCGGCACAACGAACAAAGCCTTAGGGTGGTTAACGTTCTGGAACGCAAGGGTGGTCTTAACCTTACGGCCGAGGTTCGTGACGGAATCCTTTGCCATACGGGTGACAAAATGCCCCAGACATTAGAGGGCAGGGTGATAAGACTTGCGGATAAAATTGCATACATAAATCACGATATTGACGATGCTACCCGTGGCGGAGTTATGCGACAGGAGGATATTCCGAAAAAATTTGCCGAAATTTTGGGGAAAACCCATTCCGAAAGAATTGATTCTATGATAAACGGTATAATTCGTGCAAGTGACGGAAAAGCTGATATCACAATGGATACAGAAATTTACGATGCAATGATGGGGCTTAGGAAATATATGTTTGAGAATGTATATCTCAACGATTACGCAAAACAGGAAGAAAAAAAGTCTTTTAATGTTATAAAATCTCTTTTTGAGCTGTTTATGGAAAGACCCGAACTGATTTCCGAGAGCGTACGAGAAATAAGCTGCAGTGAGGATAATATGATAGTTGTCCGTGACCATATAGCAGGTATGACCGACAGATATGCACTAAGCCTTTTTGAAAAATATTTTATTCCCAAATCATGGCGGGCGTAAACACTACGACCGCCGGCGGCAAGACATAGCCGCTTTGTTCAAAAATAATAAAGGAGATAGCAACTTTTTGTCGAATTAAAGAAATATACAAGGTGGTGAGAGTTTGAAGCAGTCGGTAGACTTTCAGGATTTTATTGACGAGGTTGTGCAAAAAAATGACATTGTTGACCTTATTTCACATTATGTGACCCTTAAGCGTGTGGGCAACCGTTTTCAGGCTCTTTGCCCGTTGCACAATGATAAAAAGACCCCTTCGTTTTCGGTATCGCCGGACAAGCAGTTGTTTCACTGCTTTGGCTGTGGTGCAGGGGGAACTGTCATTAACTTTATAATGGCAAAGGAAAACCTTGATTTTATGGAGGCGGTAAAGCTTCTGGCAGAACGTGCAGGAGTTCCTGTCCCTGATTATCGCAGTGCGGCCGAGAGAAACCGTGCAGCTCAGATACACGAAAAGAAAAAGCGGATGTATGAGATGAATGCCGAGGCGGCAAGGTTCTTTTTCAATCAACTGATTGCCCCCGAGAACAAACACGCTCTTGATTATCTTAAGAACAGAAAGCTTCTTAACTCCACTATAAAGAGCTTTGGGTTGGGGTATGCTCCGGATTCTTGGTCGGCATTGATTGATTTTATGAAGACCAAGGGCTATTCCGAGGAAGAACTTGTTGAGGTAGGCCTTGCGGTGAAACGTGACAACGGCACAAGTTTTGATAAGTTCCGTGACAGAGTTATGTTTCCCATTGTTGATTTAAGGGGAAATGTAATAGGCTTTGGCGGCAGAATTTTAAAAGATAAGGAAAATGCTCCAAAGTATCTCAACTCTCCCGAAACATTGATATTTCAGAAAAAAGAAAACCTGTTTGCAATGAACAAAGCAAAAAACTCCAAGGAGGGGCAAATCTTAGCTATGGAGGGCTATATGGATGTTATCTCCCTTCATCAAAGTGGGTTTGACAATGCTGTTGCATCATTGGGTACGGCGTTTACACCTCAGCAGGCAGAGTTGATTAAGAGGTATACAGATAAGGTTGTGTTGTGCTATGATGCAGACGAGGCAGGTCAAAAAGCAACCGACCGAGCAGGAGAAATCCTTCGAGAAGCAGATATAAAGACCAAGGTCTTAAAAATAACCGACGGCAAGGACCCTGATGAGTATATAAAGACGAAAGGCGCCGAGATGTTTCAGCTTCTGGTGGAAAATGCCGAGAGCTTTATTGAGTATAAAGTTCACAAAATCGAGAAAAAATTTAATCTTGAAGACCCCGTTGCAAAGATAGAGTTTGTCGAACAGCTTGCAAAGGTTATGGCAGGGATAAAAAGTGATGTGGAGCGCGAGGTCTATATAAAAAGATGTGCCCGCAGCATCGACATTTCTCCCGAAAGTATCAAGGCGCAGGTAGAAGACCTTGTGCGGAAAAAGAAAATAACCGACAGAAATCGGGATATCCGTCAGGAAAAGCGGAATTTTGAAGCAAGAACGGGCGGCAGGTCTGACCTTGACAAGATGCGGCTTTACAATGCCGAAAAGCTTTTGCTTAACCTTATTTGCGAGAAGGAAATATTCAAGGAAGTAAAAGACAAATTGTGTCCCGAAGATTTCTCGGAGGGCTTGCACCAAAGATTGGCGAAAATCATTTTTGATACCTTAGGTCAGGGCAACAGACTAAACCCTGTTACAGTTATATCACAGTTTGATGAGGGCGATTTAGGGGCGGTATCCGAAATTCTTTCGGATGATAAAAATGTTGACAACAAGGCAGAGGCAGTAAAGATGCCGCTAAGGATAGTTCTTGATTACAAAATAAAAAAGGCAGATGCGGCCACTGCTCAGGGCGGTGATGCTGCAAAATTGCAGGAGATAATGGACAGATTAAAAAAGGAAAAAAAGTAGAAAGGCGAAGAGAAGATGAGCAATAAGAATACCGAAAAGGTAGAAGAAACAAAGAAGACGGTTTCAAAGGAACTTCAGAAACAGGCAGTTCAGGAGCTTGTGGAGCTTGGAAAAAAGCAGGGCGAGCTTACAATGAACGACATTTCCAGCAAGCTTGAAGCTGTTGAAATGGAGCCAGAGCAAATTGAAAGAATATATGATTTTATTGAAAAACAGGGTATTGAAATCATCAGTAATTTCGGTGATGAAATCCCTGAGCTTGAAGAGTCTGACGAAGATTTTGAAATCAGCGAGGACGAGCTTGCCGACCTGTCAGTTCCTGACAGTGTCAGCATTGATGACCCTGTTCGTATGTACCTTAAGGAAATCGGTAAGGTGCCGCTTCTTTCGGGGCAGGAAGAGGCCGACCTTGCACAGAAGATGGCAGAGGGTGACCTTGACGCAAAACACCGTCTTGCCGAGGCAAACCTTCGTCTTGTGGTAAGCATTGCAAAAAGATATGTTGGCCGCGGAATGTTGTTCCTTGACTTCATTCAGGAAGGAAACCTTGGTCTTAATAAAGCGGTTGAAAAGTTTGACTATACAAAGGGCTATAAATTCAGTACTTATGCTACCTGGTGGATAAGACAGGCGATTACCCGTGCTATTGCCGACCAGGCACGAACAATAAGAATTCCCGTTCATATGGTTGAAACAATAAATAAATTTATACGTGTAACACGTCAGCTTGTGCAGGAGCTGGGCCGCGACCCGCTTCCTGAGGAGGTTGCTAAGGAACTTAATATGCCAATAGACAAGGTTGGCGAAATTATGAAGATTGCGCAAGAACCTGTATCTCTAGAAACCCCAATCGGCGAAGAAGAAGACAGCTCGTTGCAGGACTTCATTCAGGACAACGAAACCCCCGCACCTCAGGATGCGGCAACCTTCAGATTGCTTAAAGAACAGCTTGTTGATGTGCTTGGCACACTTACTCCGCGTGAGGAAAAGGTACTTCGCCTTCGCTTTGGTCTTGACAACGGCAGAGCCAGAACGCTTGAAGAAGTTGGCAAGGAATTCAACGTAACTCGTGAAAGAATCCGTCAGATTGAGGCAAAGGCTCTTCGCAAGTTAAGACATCCAAGCCGTAGCAAAAAATTGAAAGACTATCTTGAATAATTAAATATAACAAACACATAGGGGGACGGTAATTCCGTCCCCCTGTGTGTGTGTGTGGCAACAATCGAAACAAAAGGAATTTGTCCCAATGGGTATATTATATCATACAAATTTTATTCTTTGTGAAAATGGTATCATTTGGTCACATATTTTTTCATAATGTAAAAAACTATGCGTTTTTTAATATGCCATTTGTTCTCGCAAACAGCAATCCTACGCTATCGATATGCCAACGGCATATCGTCTTAACGCTCCGGCCCCTCAAGTAATCACTGATTAAATCGGATCTTTTTGAAACAATCCTCCCGGCAGCCTTTGGCTGCCACCCTCCTTTGCACAAGGAGGGCTTAACGATGCGGTTTACAAGGCTCCCTTGTGTAAAGGGAGCTGTCACAAAGTGACTGAGGGATTGTAAAATAAAAATTAATCATCATTTACTCAAGGGGAAGGCTTTCCTGGGAAATTGTGTCTTTTTAAAATGTATGTCAAACTACTTGAAAAATCGGTAAAACTATGGTAAAATATAAATTCAAAATAAATCTGTTGAAATATTGACAGAATGGAGGAAAATTTATGCATATTTTAGTTACAGGCGGTGCAGGATATATCGGAAGTCATACTTGCGTTCAGCTTCTTAATGCAGGTTATGAGGTTACTGTTGTTGACAATCTTTCAAACAGCAGCGAAGAATCATTAAACCGTGTAAAAAAGATTACAGGCAAGGATTTAAAATTTTACAAAACTGATATGGTGGACAAGGAAGAATTTGAACTTGTTTTTAAAGAGAACAAATTCGATGCGGTTATTCATTTTGCAGGCCTTAAGGCTGTTGGCGAATCTGTAGCAATGCCTTTGGCATACTATCACAATAACCTTTACAGCACCATCAATCTTTGCGAACTTATGAGACTTTATGGGGTTAAAAAGTTGGTATTCAGCTCTTCGGCGACGGTTTACGGCAAGCCTCACACTGTACCGATTTGTGAAGATTTCCCGCTTTCTTGTACAAATCCTTATGGCAGAACAAAACTTATGATCGAAGAAATTCTTCGTGACCTTGCTGTTGCAGACAGCGAATGGGATATTGCAATTCTTCGTTATTTCAATCCGGTAGGTGCTCACGAAAGCGGTCTTATCGGTGAAGACCCACAAGGTATACCCAACAACCTTATGCCCTATATTTCGCAGGTTGCAGTGGGCAAGCGTGATTATGTTCACGTGTTCGGCAACGATTATGACACTCCCGATGGCACAGGTGTGCGTGATTATATTCACGTTATTGATCTTGCAGATGGCCACCTTTGCGCTCTTAAAAAGATAGAAAATCACGTTGGTGTTGTTACATATAACCTGGGTACAGGCCACGGCTACAGCGTGCTGGATATGATAAAGGCATTCGGTAAGGCTTGCGGCAGAGACCTTGATTACAAAATTGAAGCACGTCGCCCCGGCGATATTGATGCCTGCTATGCAGATCCCCAAAAGGCTAAAGAAGAAATTGGCTTCGAGGCTAAGAAAACTTTAGAAGATATGTGTGCTGATACATGGAGATGGCAGCAAAATAATCCAAACGGCTATAAGGCTTAAATAACCGCTAACCGCGGTGGAAGGAGTTTCAATGAACGAATACCAAAGCAACATACGCAACTTTTCAATTATTGCACATATTGACCACGGAAAGTCAACTCTGGCCGACCGTCTTCTTGAATTGACGGGAGCTCTTACCAACCGTGAAATGCAGGATCAGGTTCTTGATAATATGGAGCTTGAAAAGGAGAGAGGCATTACCATCAAAGCCCGTGCAGTGCGCCTTTTATACTCTGCCAAGGATGGTCAGCAGTATGTTCTTAACTTGATTGATACTCCGGGACACGTTGACTTTAACTATGAGGTTTCGCGTAGTCTTGCGGCTTGCGAGGGTGCTGTTTTAATAGTTGATGCTGCTCAGGGAATCGAGGCACAGACTTTGGGTAATACCTACCTTGCACTTGAACACGACCTTGAACTTGTGCCGGTTATCAACAAAATAGACCTTCCCTCTGCACAACCCGATGTTGTAAAGCAGGAGATTGAAGATGTTATCGGTATAGAGGCACAAAATGCACCGTGTATTTCGGCAAAGAACGGTATAAATATCGAAGCAGTTCTTGAAAGAATTGTTGAGGCTGTTCCTGCGCCGAAGGGTGACGAAAGTGCGCCCCTTAAAGCGTTGATTTTCGACTCGTACTATGACAGCTATAAGGGTGTAATCGCATATGTGCGTGTTGTAGATGGCAGGGTAAAAACCGGTGATCTTATTAAAATGATGGCAACCGGCAGTACCTTTGATGTTGTTGAGGTTGGATATCTTAATCCTATGGGAATGCTTCCTGCTAAGGAAATCAAGGCAGGCGAGGTTGGTTATATTGCTGCAAGCATAAAAAATGTTCGTGATGTTCGTGTGGGCGATACGGTGACAACAGTGGCAAAAAGTGCAGCCGAGGCACTCCCAGGTTACAAGGATGTTCAGCCTATGGTGTATTCGGGTGTTTACCCCGCAGATGGTGCAAGATACAACGACCTTCGTGATGCTCTTGAAAAGCTGCAGCTTAATGATGCAGCACTTCAGTTTGATGCTGAAACCTCGGTGGCGTTGGGGTTTGGATTCAGATGCGGATTTTTGGGTCTTCTTCATATGGAAATTATTCAGGAACGCTTAGAGCGAGAGTACAATCTTGATTTGGTTACAACAGCTCCTTCGGTTGAATATCAGGTATTTAAAACAGATGGAACAATGGTAACTATATCAAACCCAACAAATCTGCCCGAGCCTCAGGAAATTGACTATATGACCGAGCCGATTGTTGCTGCAAACATAATGACCCCCAAGGAATTTGTTGGCAGTATAATGGAGCTTTGTCAGGAACGCAGGGGCACATATATTGATATGACCTACCTTGATCAGAACCGTGTAACCTTGCAGTATGAGTTACCGCTTAATGAAATCATCTATGACTTCTTTGATGCCCTTAAATCAAGAACAAGGGGTTATGCGTCTTTTGATTATGAAATGAAGAACTATCAGAAGTCAGAGCTTGTTAAGCTTGATATTTTGCTTAATGGCGATATGGTTGACGCACTCTCGTTTATTGTTCACAAAGACAGCGCATATGCCCGTGGCAGACGTATTGCCGAAAAGCTTAAGGACTCAATTCCGCGTCAGCTTTTTGAAATACCCATTCAGGCGGCGATTGGCAGCAAAATTATTGCTCGCGAAACTGTTCGTGCGATGCGCAAGGACGTTCTTGCAAAGTGTTACGGCGGCGATATTACCCGTAAGAAGAAACTGCTTGAAAAGCAGAAAGAAGGTAAAAAGCGTATGCGTCAGGTTGGTTCGGTTGAGGTGCCACAGGAGGCGTTTATGTCGGTGTTAAAGCTGGATTAAAGGAGAAAAATAATGAAAACCTTAGGGCTCTATATTCACATTCCTTTTTGCAAATCAAAGTGCGGATACTGTGATTTTAATTCCTATGCAGGCAAAGAAGGATTGGTAGAGCCCTATTTTGATGCACTAAATAAAGAAATCAAGATGTTGTCCAAGAAATATACAGGACCTGTCGATACCATATATTTTGGTGGAGGAACTCCAACATCTGTCGATCCTGAACTTATTTGTCAGGTGCTTGAAAATATTAAAGAAAACTTTGAACAATGTTCAAATATAGAGATTGCCGCAGAATGTAATCCAGGAACAATTGATATTGAAGGATTGTGTAAATTATCAGATGCGGGTATAAACCGTTTAAGCATAGGTTTGCAGTCTGCAGATAACGTCTGTTTAAAGGCATTGGGCAGAATACATACAGTTGAGGATTTTGATAAATGTTTTCATAATGCCCGCAGGGCTGGGTTTGACAATATTTCCCTAGACCTGATGTATGGTCTGCCTGACCAGACGATGGATAATTGGACACAAACATTAAAAAGTGCAATTCAGTTCAGTCCCGAGCATATCTCGGCGTATGCCTTGAAGATAGAAGAAGGAACACCTTTTGCCAATACCAAATTAAATCTTCCCGATGATGATTTGGTTGCTGATATGTATCAGCGGGCGGTACAGATTTTGGGCGCTGAAGGATACAGCCGCTATGAAATCTCAAATTTTTCAAAACCCGGACTTGAATCACGTCACAATTTAAAATATTGGCAATGTGATGATTTTCTTGGCTTTGGTGCAGGAGCGTTTTCGTGTGCAGATGATGTCAGATTTTCAAATGCATTGGACATAGAAGAATATATCAAAAGTATTAACGATAAAAAAAGTGCAGTCGTATATAACGAAAATTTATCAAACTTTGATAAAATGAGCGAATTTATGTTTTTGGGATTACGTCTTGAAGACGGAATTGAGGAAAAAGAGTTTCAAAAAAGATTTAATTTGAACATTGATGAAGTTTTTGGCAAACAGATAGATAAATACACCAAAACGGGTTTTTTAATCAGAGAAAACGGCAAAATCCGCTTTTCGGATAAAGGTTTTTTTGTCAGCAACATAATTCTTGCAGATTTTGTTTAAAATTTTACTTGCACAATTGTGTGCATTGTGGTATACTCATTAAGTAGTTTGATGTGCTACGCTCATAATATACAAGCCCTTTTATCTTAGGAGGGGCTTGCCTGCAGCAGAGTGGCAGTACATCTGAGATTAAATTAAATATATGCCTACATAGTTAAATGGATATAACAAGCCCCTCCTAAGCGGAAGGTGTGACGTTCGCCTGTTATTCAATTAAAGTTAATATTTATACATGTCCCAGTACCTCAGTAGGATAGAGGGTTCGCCTCCTAAGCGAAACGCCGTAGGTTCGATTCCTATCTGGGACGCCAAAAACCACCGAAAACACATTTGTTTTCGGTGGTTAATTTTTGTTCTGTAAACGTTTATAATTATACAATTTAGTGTATATTTTGCCTACAAATAAGTCTTATTTTTTTGCCTTAAAGCGTGTTTTGCATACATTTGCCAACTAAACAGGTTAAAACTATATAAAATCAATTAACTCGTTTAGGTACAAATAGTCATATACAAAGCTTAATTGCATGTTGTCAATAACTTTAATTTTATTCAAGCAATTCATTCAATAACTCAGGATGTTGCTTAATTAAAAGCTTTAACTGGGCAAGGGTGGAAGAATCTATATTAGTATTTTCAGATGTATCATCAACTTTGGCAAAGAAGCCTGAATCCATTTCCTTGGCTATAAGTTTTCTGTCATCATCAAAGCTATGTGCATAGGTGTCAGTTACCATCCGTGCCTCAGCGTGACCGGTATCGCCCTGTACTGCTTTAATATTGCCTTTACTAAGCTTTAGCTTTAAAGATGTACTGCTGTGTCTTAAACTATGAAAAACAACTGGAGGCAGTGATTTTTCCTCTATAAGCTTGTAAAACATTTTATCAATAGTCCTAAGCTCGTATGGCATACCATTTACCTTTGCGACAACTAAATTGTAATCGTGATATTCGTTTGCTAATAAGGTCATATTTTCTTTTTGTGTTTCCCTTGTCTTAATTAATTCGTCAATAACGGCTTTTGGCAAATATACAATTCTGTTGCTGCTTTGTGTTTTCGGAGCTTTTAATACAACGGTAGTTGTTGCTTTTTTAGGCATAATCACAGGGAATTTAGTTATAATTGTACTGCGGTTAACCTTTTCTAATGCTTCTATACTTTTATTGCTGCACCGCTGTAATTCCTTATCTATTTTCAGGTATGGCTCATTATCATCTAAATAAACATTATCCCATTGCAAACCGAGAATTTCCCCCAGACGCATACTGCATCCCAACGCAAGATATAAACAAAGCTTTAAAATTGGGTTGTCACAAACCTTAATGGCTTCAAGAGCTTCGGCATCCGACCAAACAGCCCTCGCTTTAGGATTGTCTTTAGGCAATGTAGCACCGATGGTAGGATTTATTGTTGTATATCCCCAGACAACTGCTCTGCCAAATGCACATTTAAGTACCTTATGTATTCTGGAAATTGTGTTTGCGGTAATTTTAGCTCCGGTAGGCTTGTGCCCCGAAGTTACAACGGCTGGACAATCAAGCAGTTTGGTATAATAGGCATCCATATCCTTAACAGATAGACTCTTAACATAGCGGTCTCCGATATATGGAATTATATAATTGTTTATTAACCCGATATTTGCTGTATAATATGAATTACCCCATTTCTTTAGACCGTATATTTCGACATATTCATCCAAAAGCTCTTTAACGGTTATATCTTTTATTTGTTTTATTTCGCCCTTTGCGACGCGCACCGGTGGTTCGAATGTTCCATTTTTCTTAGCAAATTTAATTTGTATTTCACGAATCTGTGCCTCCTCCTTAGATTTAAAAGATTCTGTTCGGGGAGAACTTTCGCCCGGGCACCTGTAGATAACTTGATAACTGTTTCCTCTTTGTCGTATTGACATAAATATATTCCTCCTTATGTAATTGCCCACTGCAAATACAGTGGGCAATATGTTTTTATGACGCTTGTAGCGTCCCTTTTATAAAAGCTATAAATGCATCCTTTGGCACACGGTATTGGTTGCCAACCTTTAAAGCTTTAATTTGACCTGTATTTACAAGCTCGTAAGCTTTGTTACGGCCAATATTTAAAGTATCGGCAATGTCCATTACGTTTAAAACGAAGGGCATTGATTCAAAGGTTTTATAGTTCATTGTTCAAAAACTCCTTTCTGAATGTAATTAAAGCTTATTTATCGGTGATTTACAAAATTATAATATATGAACATTTTTTTTAATTATGCGAGTCACCTTTACTAAAGAAAATCATTGGGTCAATAAGTTTAGATTGTTTATAAAAAATCATCGGCTCAATAAGCTTAGGTTTCTCATAAAAAATCATTGGCTCATATAATTCTTGCTCATCTTCATATTCAAAATCTTCATTCTCCCAATCGAAAGATTGTAATTCTTCATAAATTTCATCACATAATAATCCCGATTGATTAATAATAGTTTCTATCTTTTCCTTTAAATTTTGCATATCAGACCTGCTCTGGCTGAATTTGTGTCCATTGGTTACGCATACTGTGTTTATAACAAAGTGTATATGTGTATTTTGCGTATTATTATGAACAGCAAATAAAACCTGATATTTGTCATAAATTAAGGAAATCCTGCAAGCAATATCATATACTGCGTAAACATCTTGTTTGCCTTTAAACGATACAACAAAATGAATGTATTCTCTGCCATCAGGTTTATTGTAATATTGCTTAATGATATTCATTCGCTTAAAAGCGTTTTCCTTGTTAACGCCAATTCCGCCTATAAGGTCGTCACGTGTTTTATGTAAATTAGTTATATAGGTAATTGCACGCTTTAATTTGTTTACTCCTCTTTTTGTCGAGGAATCTTTTCGGTTATTAAACTTAATAACTGCCATATATCTTCACACACTCCTTTGATTTTCTCTTTCTCTGTATAATCTAAATTTTGAGTTTTAAGTAATATATCAATGCGATATAATTGCCGTAATAGTTCCGCTCCTTCATTGATTATAATGATTTGAACATTATTAAGCATTGATACTATTGCTTTTGTACGGCTTATGCACCTGCTTTTTGCATAGGTGTCTATTGTATCAAGAAGAGTTTCATCAATCTTGATAGAAATATTTCTCTTATTCATAACTAATACCTCCGTTCCACAGTTCCAAGGTTCTTAAAATTTGTATTCCATTTGTATTACTTTTCGGAATCTTGTGCGTATATTTTTTTTAAAGATATTCCATAAAATCCTCGTATAGGTTTTCCACCGTTCATGCGGAACCTTCCGTTGGATACCCCATTGATAGAATTTATTTTTTGCGAAAAAAGATTCTGGCTAATTGGATGTATGGCATTTTCTTTGCAAAAACATTGATAAGAATTATAAAGTTCGGCAGAATGAATTTTAGCATCTTCTCTAATTTCACACCACTCATAGATAAATGTATCAATATTTGTTTGCTGAAAAGAATAATCGCTCAGTAAATCTGCGGAATCTTTTGGAATAACAAAATCAAAGTTGTTATCAATCAAACCAGCAATAGTCTGTATTGAAAGCGTGAATATAGCATCAGCCTCAGTTTTTAATTTTTCATCCAGATTATAAATACGCTCTTCGCGTGGAATTGAGTGGGAAAAATTAAGAACGGTTAACCTATCAACAAAAGCTGTTGAAATATCTTCATTTTTAATTGGTGGCAACATATTTCCGGCATAAAGTAGCTTGCATTTATTTTCAAATTGAAAGACATCTCTTCCCTTAAACTCTCCGCTTAATGTATCGCCGCCAACTATAAGTTTAAAAAGCTCAATATTTTTTAACGGGTGCGCAGATAATTCTGCGCACACATTAAGTCTCTTTGAACTCAACACACCAGAGGAAAATCTATTTCCCAGATTTTCCAATTGTATATTGGATATAAGTTCTTTTCCAAACATATATTCAATAAGATGTATTATTAACGATTTACCACTATTTGGTGCACCTAAGAATATAAAGCATTTTTTTGCATTCATAAGTGGAGTACAAAGATACCCGATAATTTGTAAAAGTAATAATTTTTTCTGCTCATCATTATCAAGAGATGTCTCGCAGAATTTAAAAAAATATGGTGCCGTTACATTGCTCTTCTTGGATATGTAGTCCACATTCAGCTGATATGTAAAGTTATACTCAGGACTTTTGGGAAAAAGTTCTTTTGTCTTATAATTCAGCACACCGTTTCGCACGTTGATTAAATCAAGATTTTGGTTAAATTCATCAATATGTAGTTGGATAGATGCTGTGTTTTTTATCCTACGTACCATTTCATCCGCATATTTAGGACGTATTGATTTACATAATTTTACGCTTATCATACTACTTACCACGTGCCACTCATTTTGCTTCTCAATCCTAATATACCTCCCTTCTTCGTGTGAGTAAAAATACAGGCTATCATTACAACAACACAGTAATTTTTGACTTATGATGTGTTCATATATAGCATCAAGGTCGTATTTCCCGTTATAAATCTGTCCGTCCTCTAACTTTTTGCAAAAATACAAATTCATAGTCAGACCTCCTAAAAATTTTCTGATGTACATCTGCTGTGGATTTTATCAAAATAATTTCTGCGTGTCAATAATCTAGTCATTACTTGACTTAAAAATGACTACATGTTATACTATAAGCGAGGTGACTAATTTTGAAAATAATAAATAAAAATTACGACGAACAATTAATGGAAAGGTTTCAAGATGAATTAAGTTTTTATTCGCCAAATTGGGATACGATTGCTAATGAGAAACAAAAAATGGAGAATGGTGAAGAAATGACTTATGAGAAAAAACTTGAAAATTTTTGTAATGCAATTATAAAGATAAAAGAAGAACATAATCTTTCTTTGCGTCGAATGGCGGACAAGCTTTCTTGTAGTTATCAATATATATGGGAAATTGTGAAGAAGAAAATTAAAAAAATCCCGATAAAGCGATTTGGCGATATTGCTATGTGTTTTTCTGTTTCTGAAGCCTATTTACTTGGCTTGGTTGATGATGAAGGTATAAACCCAGATATTGCAGAATGCTATTTTTGGGAAAAACCCAAGGGGGAGTTTTTGGTGCTAAAAGATTGCATTGAAATGGAGCGTTTATATGACCCTATGGCAACCTTTGGGGCACCGACAGAAAAACTTGCTGAGTACGTTTGCGAAAAACTCAAGAAAGATTATATATTGCTATCTGCTCTTGATAGAATTTTGAAAGCAACTCCTAAAAAAAGAGCTGGAGCAATAGCAATTATTAAAAATCTCGAAAAAATTTTATGAACTAGAAATTGACTTATATAAAAAACTAATTGGTAGAGCTCTGCCCACTGCTTATTTATTAACTTGTTTTACCTTTCTATAAAATGTACTTATTTTATATCAAGCCGTTTCACAAACAAACATGAGGGGACGGCTCTCCCGTGTTGGTGATGTGTACGATAGACCCGTTTCCTTGTATTGGTCACGAAATCTGCATATATACATAAACATTATACCAACAATCTGTAAAATCGGGCACGTCCTCAAATGGCTGTTATAAACTTGTTTAGATTACGGAAAAAGAATAATATATTATAATCGGATTAATCCGTTCCTTTCTGTTTCTCTTGAACCGTAACCAGTTTTATGATATAATCAATTTAGATATTTATTTATAAAGGAGTTTTATATGTTACCCATAAATATAATTTCTGCATTTCAAGGAGCCGAAGCTTTTTCTACTAAAACTATCGACCCTTATGTAACAAAAAATAAATATATTAAATTAAAACCACAAGAAGCGACTTGTCTTTCAAAATTATATGGTGAGCTTAAATCTTATTCTTCAGATTTTAAGATGTTTGATGGATATTTTGTGGGTTATTCAATAAAGCAGATTAGCAAGGAGTTTGATCTGTTGAGATTTAGTGATTTCAAAGTAATAAACATAGAGCTTAAAAGTGAACTAGATGAAGCAGATAAGCTTACAAAAATAACTACGCAGATGATAAAAAATGAATATTATTTAAAGTTTTTAAATAAAAGTGTTTCTATATATACCTATGTGGAGAATGATGGATTGTACAAGTATAACAACGCTGACAAAACTTGTGAATATATAGAAGTTGAAAAACTTGCTAAAGAACTTCAACAACAAAATGTAGATTTAAAAATTAATCCCGATGAATTATTTGTTCCCAGTAATTATTTAGTTTCTCCATTTAATCATGTAGAACGATTTTTAAATTCAGAATATTTTTTAACAGATAGACAACAGGAAATAAAAAATGGTATAGTTAGTTCTATAAATACAAACGAATATCGTTTTTTCTCCATATCCGCAAACGCAGGAACCGGAAAAACACTTGCTTTATACGATACAGCTAAAGAAATTATAAAAACTTATGGTTTAAAGTCCGCTCTAATTATACACTGTGGGAAATTAAATTCTGGACATTTAAAACTTAAAAATACTAATCACTGGAATATACATTCCATAGCTGATGTGCGTACATATAGCATAAAAAATCTCATCCAGCCTAACTTAAAAGCAATTTTTATAGATGAATCCCAAAGAATAGACAAAGGGCAACTATCTTTAATTATAAAACAATCAAAAAAACACACAATCCCTATAATATTTTCTTACGACATAAATCAATATCTAAAAAGTGGCGAGACGTTGGATTTGCATAAATATATATCGACTGAGTATCCCGATATTCCAGCCAATAAATATACTCTAACAAACAAAATAAGGACAAATCATGAAATAGCATCTTTTATTACCAATTTATTCGACACTAAAAAAAGCAATTCTTCTCTAAACTATCAAAACATTTCTGTTGAATACTTTACCGATTTGCATGATATAAAACAATATATAAACTATTTAGAAAACCATTGCGGTTGGACAGCTATAAAATATTCAACTAAAAGATATGGTGCAGATTATTTAGACGATATTTCATCTATATGTTCAGCTAGTGCCCATGATGTAATTGGTCAAGAGTTTGAAAAAATAGTTTTGGTAATGGATAAAAACTTTAAGTATAATGACGAAGGGAAGTTGCTTGGAAGAGCCAGTTTATACAGTGCAAAAGGTATGTTATACCAAATGGTTACTCGTGTTGTCAGTAAACTAAAAATTATAGTATTGGATAACCCTGATTTATATTATAAACTTTTACAAATTAAATCTTTGGGAGATAAAAATTGCACTTGACTTTTACTGTGAAGAATACTATCAGGTTAATGAATCTAAAATTGGTGCTTAATATCAAACAAGAAGATTCTATGGTCTTGAAATCATTTGGGGCGTACTTGCTTTTGGGGGGGCGGAATCGCCCCTCAAATCTCTCACAACAAAATATTCCTATCACTTAGAACAAGATATCTCATATAACAATACCTTTTACCTGTCTTCGTGCCTGCATTGCGTGGTGTCCGCTACAGTATTAAATGGTTTGACACAAATGTCAATCAACAATTTCAGAAATAAATTTATATTCCGAAAAAATTGATTGTGGGTTTTTCATAAGCTCGTCAGTTGTTACCATTGTTGCTATGTCTGATATACTTCCGATTTCTAAAATGGTTGGCTCTAAATCAGGCGTAAACTCAGGGAACACCATTCTAAATTCATGTTGCCACCAGAAATCTATTGTTTTATGAAATGCTCCTAATAATTTTGTTTTTTCGTCATCATCGTAATAATCGACAAAGCGAGCGTTGAATGCGGCAAGACCATTTTTCCCTCTGTTCTTGTCTAAACAAGCAATAATTCGCTGTATGAATTTTTCTATATCATTTATTATAACTGCATACTTGCTTTCAAACTGATATATCTTTTTACTCGGCAATATCATTACTTTTTCATTGCTGTCAAAAAATAAAGTATATAAGCAAAAAACTTTTAAATATTTTAAATCTTCAGATAATAGATGAACATTCCCGATTAATGCGTTTTTGATTTCGTCGCCCCACTCAAGACCGAAGGCACGCAAATCATCTTTGTTTACACTAGCAACAGAGCCCTCTCTGTAATCGTTAATGGCGTTATTTCTACTTTTGCTTTCCCCTGCAATAATCCCCTCTATGCCGCGATAGTATTCTAAAGGATTTAAAAACAACTTTCCTTTCAAAAAATCAGTCTCATAATTCGTGAATTTTATAAATTTAAAATTCATAGCCATTTTTGCCTTACCTCTTATTCATCGTCAAATTACATCAGTGTACATATAACACAAGGGGATGGTTCTCCCGTGTAGGTGATTACCACAACAGAACTATCCCCCTATGCTGAGCAGCCCTCTCTATTTTTGTCTTATGCAAATTCTTTTAAAATTCTGTTTGCAATTTCATTTTGAGGTTCTTTTTTTAGAACCTCATTCACAATTTCCATAACATCATTTTTTTCTACATCAATTTCAGGAGATGTAACAAATGTACTTAATGTGTAGATTCTGTATTCAATATTGGATAAATCGAGTTTCATCGCTTGTTTCATATGATAAAATCCTAATACATATGCCCCTCCAATATAATTAAGACCCATTGTAAGTATAACGGCTGCTGTATTATGAAATTTCGCCTTATAAACTTCGCTTATGTTATCATTCATTATACAAGCACAACAAACATAATATGATAAAATGTTTTCTTCAACAACACCAAGCCTATAAATTTCACTCAACAATTCATCTAATTTTTCATTTTCTAACTGCAAAAATGATAATTGTTCAAAGGTGCCTTGCTTTATTATTTCATTTAAAAACATATAAATCAATCCTCCCTATTTTTTTACAACCCATGCATCACCTAATTTAATAGGGCAATAGAATGGTTCTTCCGTCTACACTGTTAGAATAATAGAATCAAACCTTGTCTTCCTATTCCTTAATGCCAAGATTGTGCTTATTTCTTTTTTCGTTTGCAGTTAACCACTCTTGAATTGTGCTATAATCTTTTGTTTCAACCAACTTCAACAAATTTCGCTTTTCCGAAATCTTTTTTCCATCCTCTGAATGTAGTCTTGGGTAATATTTTCTCCGAAAGCCTCTTTGTTCCTTTCAAAAGCATATTCGTTTTGCTTAATAACTTTTTCAATATGAACTTTTGCAGCATCAAAATTTTTAAAATTTAAACACATACAGAATCTCTCATATGCATTTCCAGCAAAAACAGAGTCATAGTCACACATTATTGAATAAGCCGATTTACTGTCTTCTGCTTTTTCAAACAAAGGCATGATGTACTTCTTCATATAAGCAAACATTTCAGCGATGCACATATCAACGCTTATTACCGAATTTCTATCATAATTGAACCACTCATAGGTATTTTCAAACACTTTTAAGTGATACGGATTACAAGAAGATTTGTCTAAATCATAGGCAACTGATAATGGAATTATTCCAAATTCTACAGTGCAATCACTTCCGGAAATCGATCTGTGAAGGTTAAAGCTCTGAAAAATATCATTTACAATTCTATAATGATTGTTTCTATATGACTTAAAACCATAATTTGCAAACTCCTCTTTGCATCGTTTTTTGTATTCTTTTATTAAATAATCCATAATGCCTCCTATTGAATTGTTTGAAGTCTAATCTTATTCAGTGAGAATAAAAACATAAATGCAGAAAGTGCTGTCATTTTATTTTCAACGGCATAAGCTTTCACGGTGTCCCAATTAGTTACTTTATAATAATCATACGCGATAATACCATTTCCCGCATATCTATATGTAATGTAATATGCATCTATATTTATTATTTGAGTAAAACTACCAGACGCAATATCACCGCCCACAGACAAAGTCTGATTGGGGAATCTCTTCCATGTGTTATTTACATATTTTTGAACCTGAGCTACCCCTTTTGCAATTTGGTTTGGTTTATCTCTTTTTACATCCCATACAGAACCAGAAGCACTTATTAAATCCGCTCTTACCCAACCAAAATTGTAGTTAATAGTTTCTTCTGTGTATAATCCATGCTCTGCTGCCACTTTGTTGACTACCAGATTATGAATCTGCCCAGGAAAAGCCAACATACCCGTCGGGTCAACATACTTAATCGGATTATTCCTACAATACACATACCTGTTCGTATCAAGAGGACTTGCTATTTCGCCTTCCTCAATATCAAGACTAGTAAATCGTCCGATTTGCGGATTGTAGTACCTTGCACGAAGATAAATCATATCAAGTTCGTCATCATAATATTCTCCGGCATATTTTATAGGATTGTCAACAGTTTCAGTTTCAGAAAGAATATTTCCCATGGGTCATAAGTATAGGTATTCTTTATGTTTCCGTTATCATCAACAAGCCCCACAACTATTCTACACATTTGTCATTCTTCGGCAACAAGAATGTTGCCGAAGAATACACAATTAAATTTTTGCTTATTTAGAAGATAAATCAATTCCTAATTTCTCAATAGCTATGTCAATCTGTTCCATCAGTGTTTTTTCATCATAAAAAACATTGGGAAGTTTCAAATCTTCCTCATATGGAGAGAATCTACTTGTATATTTATTTAATTCGCCAAATATCGCCTTTTCTTCTTCGGCAAAAGCTTCTTTCCACATTTCAAGATTTACTAAATCTGTAAATAAATCACAAAATGTATTAATATCGTAATCTCCTAATTTAACATGTCTTATGAGATAATATAATTGCTCTTTAACACTCACTATAGTTTCCTCCTATTTATGGTAATACATAAAATGTTGTATCATATTTGTTGCCTTATCATAGAGAACTTCAAGAGTATATGTTGTACCATTTTTGACCATTTCAATGTAGTACATAGTTCCACTTCCACCTTGAGGGTCCGGTGTTGCTGTTCCATTCTTTATAGCTTCTATTAAAACTTGTACCGGAACTTGTCTGCCTTTTTCATTCATGTGTTGCAAAGCCTTTGCTGCAAAATTTATACCCTGTTCCAAAGTTTTGTATAGTCCCGGTATCGTAGAAACTAAACCTGTCGCAGATATACTTGCTCCTAGTCCGTAAAATCCCCATCCTAACAGTCCACCAACTGTAGCACCACCAAGGACACCGATTGCAACACTTGTTCCACTTACAGAACCTGTTGTCTTTTTAGAGACATGCGCGCCTGCAAAGCCACCAGCAACAGCCCCAACAACAGCACCGATTATAATACAAGCTAATACCACACCTTCACCCGTCGGATCAACATACTTAATCGGATTATTCCTACAATACACATACCTGTTCATATCAAGAGGATTAGAGATTTCACCCTCTTCGATGTCATAGCTTGTAAATCTGCCGATTTGTGGATTATAGTACCTTGCTCGGAGATAAATCATACCGAGCTCGTCATCGTAGTATTCTCCGGCATATTTTATCGGGTTGTCAATGGTTTCAGCTTCAGAAAGAATATTCCCCCATGGGTCATAGGTATATGTGTTCTTTATGTTTCCGTTATCATCAACAAGCCCAACTACATCACCATGTGCATTATAAATATAATAATACCAACTGCCATTTGTTTTTCTCGCAAGCGGCTGATGTCCCCACAGTATTTCATCTGTTACTGCTCCTGTACTGTCGGTTTCTGCAACAACATTGTTGTTGATGTCAACAATATACTGCTTGTCATTCTTTTGAGTTCTGATGCCGTTTGTATCGTACTTGTATGTGTAGGTATTAGTGCCGTCTGAATAGCCTGACATCTTATCCCATTCGTTGTAGGTGAAGGTTTTGTTGTTATGTGTAACTACCGCACCCGTTTCGTTATAAGTAAATGCATCTGTAACCTGACCGTTGAGCTTGATTTCTTTAAGCTGATACTTTTCATTATACACATAGTCCTTAACATCACCGTTTGAATATGTTTCTTTAGTTCTGTTGTTGAGAGCATCATACTCATATACAACCGATGAACCATCACCATATGTAACCGAAATAAGTCTGTCGAGATTATCATAGGAATATGATGTCACAGCACCGTTTCGCGTTTCCTTAGTTGTGTTGCCGTTGTTGTCATATTCATACTCAAAGGTGTTTATTGCAGTGCCATTCTTTGTTGTGATTACCCTTGTTACACGATTTATATTATCATATTCATATTCGGTTTTCAAGCCGTTTGGATATGTTATGCTATTTACATATCCTGTATCATAATAATCGTAGTCAAAGGTCTTGCCGTCTGTAGCAACGGTATCAAGGTTGCCATTTGGTGTATAAGTATAGCTTTCGGTCCTTTCTGATGGCATTGTGCTTTGAGTTATATTGCCGATGCTTGAATAAGTATAGTCTATACTATGCACACCATCCTGAAGCTTTTGTGCTATATTTCCTATCATATCATAGCTATAGCTTACAGATGAAACATTATTATTGTTGGAAACTGATATAGTTTCACCAAACCAATTATATCGCTTTTGGATATTGCTGTCACCGCTTGATATAATTAATGGTCTGTCAAATTCATCATAATAAATGGATTTACTATTTTCGCCTTCCTGAAAACTTATTGTTCGGCCCTTCTCATCGGCATCATAACCGTCAGAATCCGTCATTCGACCGTCATAATTGAAAAAGCGGCTGCTTAAATCACCTTTTTCATTACGGTAGCTTATGCGTGCCATTTTTTCGGCATCGTCTGCAGAATAGATTTTTTCAAAAGACGGCTCATTAAATACCGAATAGCTTGCTGTAGCCTTAGCACCGTTTGGAAGAACAGTTTCAATCAAGCGATTTGCTGCATCATATACATATTCTGTTTTGTGTCCTTTTGCATTGGTAAAAGCTGTAAGGTTATTATTTAAATCATACTCATAGCTTTCACTCAAGGTTTGAGCCTCTAAATTTGTTGGGTAAACCGTATTTTGAATTACATTTCCATACAAATCAAAATATTGTGTTGCAAGTAACTTGTCCGCTGTTTGACTTACTCCGTTAAGGCTTACATCTATTTTGTTTTGAACATTGTCGTATGTATAGTTATAAACATTTCCCTCGCTGTCTGTAACTGATACCGGTCTGTCAAAGCCATCATAGGTATATGTAACTGTGTTACCATCGCTATCAACGGTTTTAATCAAGCGGTCATGTATATCGTGATAATATTTAGTAATTGACTTCAACTGTATGGTGCTTCCATCATCACCGATAAAGCAATAATGTTGATTTATTTTCAAGTTGCCCACTGCATCATAGTAATTAAAATCTAATATGTATGGTACAGCCACACCTTCATCATAAAAAACAACATATTTTACTACTTGTTCTCTGCTGAATACACAATCCTCATCCTCAACATAACCGATAATCTGGTGATTTGAACTATAAGTGTGTTTTTCAAGCATATAGAACAATTCATTATCTTCTGTCATACTTAATGGTGACACAACAAGGTCAACTTTTTCATCCTGATAATAAGTATATTGTGTGCTTGAATCATCTGGTAATGTTTCCATCAGGATATCTCCACTAATATAGTCATACTCATAGCTTGTCTGTGCTGTTCCGCTGTCATAGGATTCGGAAATTGTTACAGGATACAATCCATATGAATCATATGTGTATGTTGTAACCATATCACCGCCCATTAAATTGTGAAACCGCATAGGGTCATCAATTGTGGTTTTGGTTACAAGAAATGGATAACTTGCATTTTCATAATGATAAACCGTCTTTTCTTTAACCGCATTTTCGCTTGAGGTCAACAATCCGTTTGAATTGAATGTGTTTATCTCAGTCACCTGCGGACTGTCTATGTTGTTATAATAGCTCTTCTGCGTTATATAATGGAAATTTGGCTCGTATTGATACACCGTTGTATACTTTTCAAGTAACTCTGCAGTATTCTTTATGCTTTCATCGATTTCCTTTGTTTCTGATGCAACACCGCCCCAATCATTATACGAATACAGAACATAAGTACTCTTTGATGAACCATTTTGAGTCACGGTGTTTTTGATTTGAGTAGGCGAATTTTTGAAAATTGAGTGATTTGTATAATCCGAAACAACCGTGGTCCCGCCCGAAGAGCTAGTTTGCTGAACAACCGCACAATTACTGAAAGTAACAGTATCTGTTGATTTGCCGGTTTTTGTTACTGTCCATTGTTCATTCAGGCTTGTTTCATCATCAAAGGTGTAATTGGGATAGCCCGTTTCATTGTTAAAGGTGTTTCCGTTATATGTGCCCGAATATGAGTAACTGACAACATCAATTTCACCCTTGAAATAGCCCTTTGTAGCACCTTCGGGAACGTACAAATACTTATCATACTTTTTCTTTATTCTTAATGTGTCATAGTATCCGTCGTCGCCAAGGTTTTTGCGAATAGTTTCATATTCATATATTTTCTTTCTGTCCTTATATTTCACACTGTTTAATACAGGCTTATGGTTATACCCATCTGATGTCAACTGAGTTTTTTGCTCATAATTGGCGTACAATTTTGGGTAAAAGGCATTACCTTCGCTATCAAAGGTTACACCGCCCTCATACGCATACTGAACTGGTGTCCCGTCATTCCCTTCGGTGTTGCTGCTATTTAAATACCACTGCGTTCTATGCTCTCCGTGGCCCAAATATCCCGTGACAAACTGTATGGCCTCTTGGTTATATGTTAGTGTTCTTGTATTGCTGCCGTCAGGGGATGTAACGGTAAGGATAACTGACCCCGTTGTTTCGCCTGAGGCAGCATCGCCCTGATATGCAAACTCAACTGTTCTGCCAACGCTATCGGTTATCTTTTTAAGTAAAGGCTTAGGGTCATCCAGCTTTACAGTATCGATATATATACCTTCTGCGTATTGAGGGCTGATCTTGATTTGAATATATCTGACAGCACTTGACGCAGAGAAGGTGTCTGAAAAATCATACCACGAGTTTGTAGGATAATCCTCAATTGTCAAAGTAGCCTCGTCTTGCAGATTATATGCAGTATCGTATCCTACAATGTCCACTGTGATATCAGCACTATATTGACTTTTAAATCTTATTCCAAGCTCATAATCTGTGAGGGGTTTAACCTGAATAGGCTGAGATATGATGTATGTATCACCATTTGCATTATTGCGACGAAAACGCATTACATATCCGTCACTGCTTCCGATTGTAGTATTTTCTTCTCTTATTGCATCAGGAGAGCCACTGCTTGAGCTTGAAGAAATCCACATATCGCCATCATAATCAAATTCGTCATTTTCGTCATCGTATGCAAATGTACCTTGCGGAACTCTGTTTGTTATACTTTTTAATTCGTGCTCAAATTTTATGGTATTCCCAAACCTGTCAACTATACCAATAAGCCTTCCGTCTTCAGCAAAATACTGTTTTGTCTTGTCAGATAATGTCATTGAATAATACGATGTAACCTGACCGTTTGAATAGCCACTGTCGTTTTTGTTAAACTGAATATCTTTGTTATAATAGCCTTTTAAATTGCTGTCGGCTGTATCTGCTGTAAATTCAACCTGATATACATTGCCGTTGCCGCTATGATAAAACAGTTCCTTTTCCTCTTCATAATAATATGTATCAACAATCTCCTGAGGAATATATTCGGTTTCTATCTGAACAGACGGGAAGCTAAAGCTCCAACCAACACCAAGGTTGTATCTGTCCATAATATAGGTTGAATAATCATTTATCAGGAAATTACCCAATCTGCCATTTGATTTAGGCAAAACCATTATTGTGCTTTCACCAACATTTGCGGCAACAGTTTGATAGGTTCTTCCTATTCTAAGGTCAAGGCCGTTTCTTCCGTCTAACACTAAATCTTCAAAATTCAGTGTAAGCTCGCCCGAATAATCCGAAACATTTTCTTCCAAAAAGCTGTTATATGAAAATTTCGGCTCATTTGCTCCGTTTTCGCTGGCAGGGCCCGTTATTGTGTTGAATGAAGTTAGTAAATTTGCATTGAAAATAAAGTTGTTGGTTGAATACAGCTCAGCATCTGCAATTGTTTCAATCCCGTCTTCTGTCAGCACATCACTCTGCGGCTGATTGTTAATTACAAGCTGTGCATTTTGTGGAATACATTCATCCGAATCGTCTGTGTATACCTGTTCAGTGTTTATAAAAGTAGTATCAACTTCCGGCAGCGAAAAAACTTTTTCTACTGAATCAGGAATCAGTTTCGGCATAGATTTAATATTGTTTTCATCCTGAGGCTCTGTTTCATTTTGATTTTCGGTGCTATTGCCTTCCTCAGGCTCTTCCGCAGGTACAACCCAATAACAATTTTGGGTTTGCCAATCACATAACATTAACGGTTTGTCATCCGAAAAATCCACATTCACCCATCTGCCGTTATCATATTCTCCAAACGGACCAGAATAAAAATGACTTGCCGTTCCGTCCGGTGCTATTTTGGTTACTTCCACCCATAAATCAGAAGAGTCAGTTTCTGTATTTATTTCTTTGGGCGTAAGTGTTGTTTCGCCTGTTTTTAAATCAAGTGATGCATCAAAATATAAATCAAGCAATTCCTCCGCATTAACAGAAACTAATAACATTGATAAAACAAGAACTGCTGCTATAAATCTTTTCATAATCTTCATCTTTTGTAATCTCCTGTAGATATTAATAACATTTTTATTTTTTATGGTTTAACCATTCACGATTTTTTACAATTTCTATCTCTATATATCCCACCTACTTCATTACCACAAATTGCCTTTATTCTATTATACTTATTTCAACGCATATAATCAACCTTTTTATTTTCCAACACACAAAAAAATAATAGCCATCGACAAAGCAACGATAGCTATTATATAAAACTACTTTTTCTTATTTTTTAACGGATTTTTAACTCCACGGCTGACAAGATAAACCGAGGCAGCAAGGATTGCTCCCTCGGCAAAGCTTGCAAGCTTTGTGCCGACTACGGCAAATATTATTGGCATATCAGTCACCCCTTTATGCCCATACCTTACGGTTCTCCATAAGGCATAGTATTGCTAATGTCAATCCAAATCCAAGTAATGTCCAACCCATTACATCATCTCCTTCACTTTCCTATAGAATGTACTTGATTTCATATCAAGCCGTTTCATTGCTTCAACGGCGGTTATACCGCCGTTTTTCCATAGCGACACAACCGCGCGAAACTCCGGTCGTTCAATCGGCTTTCTGCCTTTATATACTCCGTTTTCTTTGGCTATGGCAATACCCTCCTTTTGCCTTTGTAAAATATATTCGCGTTCAAGCTCTGCCACCGCACCAAATACCGTCAGCATAAACTTTCCCGTAGGTGTGGTTGTGTCAATAGCTTCTTTTTTTGATATAAATTCCACTTGCTTTTCGTTCAGCTTTTCAACAAGGTCAAGTAAGTCCCTTGTGTTTCTTGCAAAACGGCTGATTGATTCCACTATGACCGTATCGCCATGGCGTACATAATTCATCATCCGCTTTAGTTCAGGTCTGTCGGTGTTCTTTCCGCTTATTCGGTCTATGTAAACTTCGTCAACCTCTAATTCTTGCATTAGCACCTCCTGACGGGCAATATTCTGGTCGGCAGTGCTGATTCTTATATACCCAATTTTCAAGCATAGACTCCTTTCTCAATAGGGTTGCCGTTTTAAATGGCATATCCCAAATTAGGTAAACCAACCCTAACGGGACACTTTTTCCATCTCCCGTTAGAGTGTACCTTAATGGGACAAGATATTCAAAAGCCCGTTAAGGTCATCACAAATCTGTGATAACCCAATGTATAAATGAAGTCCGTAAAGGCTTCGCAAATTATCTGTTATCACAGATTTGCTCTTAGACCTTTACGGACTTTTAAATTATTATAAGACTTTATACAACAAACTGTTTATCAAAGCCATGGCGATTCTTTCTTAAACTTGTCTATAGCATCATAAAATTCATCACTATGACCGAATGTATAAAAAGTATCCATAATTTCCTGAAGCCTTTTAAGATTTAATTGTTCAACCTCGTAATCTGATACTTTATGAATATATTTTAGAGGAATTCCATCTATACCCCATTCATCCGCTTCCTCTGCTCCATCAAAGCACCGATAATCTGAGCCTTTCTTTAAATCTGCTCCAACGATAAAATATCGATTATCCTTTTCTGAATATACATAATCACCAACCTTGATTTCGTCTGCTTTATAAATAAATGGGTCAAATATTATCCTTTCTATCTCATTTTGCAAGTCTTCAAAGATTATAAGTCCACGCGTATCAAGAACTATAAGCCACGACTCCATAACATCTAACTTTCTATCAAACGTATTCGGAACGAAAGGAGCAACCTTATTAAATTCGTCTTTCAAAATATATAGCTTAATCCAGTATTCATCGGTGTATTTTAACTTTTTTCCAAGTTTTGCAATACACTTTTTTGCCTCTTCATAGCTATTAACAATCTTTTCATATCTTTTTGGTTTTGCCCATCTGCAGTTTCTTTGAATTTCTATTTCCATAAATTCACCATTCCTTACAAAAACTAACTGTTTATACTTTCATATTCATTATGTATTGTTGCAAAAATTGCGCTTGCTTCTGCATCGGCACAAATATCAGGATGATATTTCTTGACAAGTTCTCGATATTCTCGCTTTAAAACTTGCATATTGTTGTGTGCCTCTTTAGAAAACCAACTGTCCCCGTATTTTGGATATTTGCTTGTGTGGGGAATATCACCTTGAGTATAATTATCCACTATTCCGTTATTTGTAATATGTATTTTTCTGTGAGGCATATCAAGGTTGATACAATCCGGTAACATAAAGAAAAATCCATCATATTCATAAATTTTAAAGCACGATGATGTGTTTGATATTTCAAGTATTTTTAATATGATATGACTAACTGTTTCGTTGGAAATAGCTGTTGATTTTTCTGACATTGTTGGCAAACTGAAAGGGATTTTATTTGCGTCATTCTTATATAGAGCAATAAAAAACTCAACAAACGGACTTTTATCATTTTCTAATCCTTTGGCAGTCTGAAAAATTTGTCTTATAATGGTTTGATATGTTTCGCGTTCATGCACCTCCAAATCTTCAATTACCTTTTCGGTATCCCACCGTAATTTCTTCAATTTTTGAACGGAATCACTTATGGCCTGCTGATTTTGATAGTATTCTTTGTCTTCCGGCGTATCATCAAGATTAAAATTGCCGCGAAATATTTTTTTTATAAATTCTGCGTTTTGTTTGCGTCCTAACTTTGCTGATTGTCTTTCTAACACTTGAATTAGAGTATTAGCCTTTTCGATTTGTTTCTCTAATTCTTTTCGTTGCAAATAAAACTCTGTCATTTCTGAGGATGTGTTTGAAATAACACAAGTTAATAATTCCATATTTTGCAAAAAAGCCACTGTTGTATAATCAAGCAGGCTTATGACTTTATTGCTTTGACAATATTCAATATTTTTGTAAAAGGTTGTGCTTTCGCACAGCTTTCTAATGACATTTTTACGATTCAGGATGATTGCATAATGTAAGGCTGTTAATCCAAGTCCATCGGTTATGTTGTAAAGACTTTTGGGAATATCTTGATTAGAGTTTATTGCAGCAATAATATCCTGCATTTTCTTGTTTCCATAAATGCAAGCAAAATTCTCTGCAACAAATGACGTTTCTCTGCCAAAACAATTAATCAACTCATTAATTTTTAACCGTGCCTTAATTATGTTACCTGCTCGAATACACGCAAAAATATAATACTTTTGATTTTCCTCCGTATCTTTTTCTTTTGCCAAATTGCATTGAATTGTATTTATGTACTGCGCAGAAAATACTAAATTGGGATTTGACAAATCAGCCATTAGGTTATCTTTGAATTTTGGCGGAGTATTAATGTAATGCTCATATTTTTCGTTGTTTAGAATATTTGAATATTTGTCTACCAGAGAAAAATATTCATTTTCATTACAAAGTCTGTAAATTCCCTCTGCTAACAAATCAAATGCGTGTAAGCAAAAGTAGTTTGCTGTAATCATACCCTTTAATAAATTGGAAAATTCCAAAGAGAGCCTATCGGTTTTTATTTCATTGCTGACCCTTTCAAAATAATCTTCAGCTATTTCTTTTATACCCTGTTTTGCTGTAGAGCTTATGCTGCAAAGGTAGTCTTGAATGGCGAGCAGCAGCTTCCTGATTTCACAGCCTGTAACATTTGGGTTTGTTAATGTAGAGAAAGTAATAAAATAGTTTTTATCCTTGTTCCGCATAAACAAAGCATCTTTTTCATCAGATTGTATAATAAGGTATTTGCCAAAATCGGCATAGTCAATGCGTACAGGTGCTAAATCTCCTTTCGATGGAGCGGAATTTAAAAAGACCGGTCTTGGGTAAAATGCTTTATCTGTAAATACACAGCCGTTTACAGTAATACCAAGAAAATGTGTCTTGAAAAAGGCAATTATTTTTTCGTCTGTGGGTATTTCATAGCAATGATATATTTTTTCAAGTTTTCGTACATTTATTTCACCGATGTTTGTATTAATTTTTTCAAAATATATTGCTGCATTGCGTATGATTTCCGCAAAAATGCTCAAATTAAACCCCTCCGCTTAGATCGCCTAAAAATATCAACAAGGACAGAATAGGGCTCTGTCCTTGCAATGATACTATTCGTCAGATTGATTACCGTATCCACGTTCTTTCAGTACTAAACCCGCACCGAGTTTCGCATCTCCTGTAGCTGTTTTATATTTCCTTATTAGTGCTTCGTCATCATAAGAACTATATAAATCCTTATAATACATAATTCGCTCTTGCTTTTCTTTTACGGTATCAATAACACCTTTTCCAACATCTTTTAGAACATCCCAAAAGCCCATTTTATCACCCTTTCTCTAAGATGAACCAATTGTTAATTCAGAACACGGTTTTTTACCCATACATGTGGACCGCCATTTGATTTGCGTGGGCACTTGCCGGGGTTGGGTCTGCCGGTATTTTCGCTTCTTGTTTCTTTTTTTCCACAGTGGGTACACATATATTCAATGCGTTTTGTCATTTCAACACCCCCTTTCTCATGAGTAATTTAACTTTATATAATATAAAATCAATTTTAAAACAAACAGCTTATTAAAAGGACTAAAATGATAATACCAATCGCAATAAAAATATTTTTATGCATTTTGATATAGCTAAATGCCTTTTCAGTTATATCACTAATAAAGACCCCAAACTTTGCTAAATTCATACAAAGACCAAGCCACATAATAATTTCATCTACAAATGGTATTGGGTCAGGCAAAAACGTATTTAGAGCAAGAAGTATTACTTTACCTATAATTGGGCAACATAAATATATAATTAAAACTACTATTGCAAGAATAAGCATTACTCTGGCATCTCCTAAAAGTATAGGTTTTAGTCAAAATTTAAAATAATAATTTTATTGTAGAATTTACCAAAAACCTGAACAAAATAATTGACTAAATGTAAAAAGTGTGCTATACTTAGACAAGTTTTGGAGATTAAATCTTAATTTCAAAAACCTATACTTTTTTGTCAAAATTTAATTCTATCACCATAGCGATAAAATGCTCTAAGTGACATATTGCAGTTTTCAGCACCTTGTTGTGCTGAAATTTTTTTGTTTTTCCACAGCATATAGTTTAGAGTATACTCTTTTGAGGGAATGAATTTTGGTCTACCAAATTTAACGCCTCGCTTTTTTGCTGCTTCAATGCCTTCTGCTTGTCTTTGAAGAATATTTATTCTTTCGTTTTCTGCAACAAAGGATAGGAGCTGTAATACAAGGTCGGCAATAAAAGTGCCAAGTAAGTCCTTTGATTTTGTGGTATCGAGAAGCGGCATATCAAGCACGATAATATCTGCTTTTTTGGTTTTGGTTATTTTCTGCCACTCTTGTTGGATTTCAGAATAGTTTCGACCAAGCCTATCTATGCTTTTAATAATAAGCAAATCATCCTTTTTGAGTTTTTTATAAAGCCGCATATACTGTGGTCTTTTAAAGTCTTTTCCGCTTTGCTTGTCTATGTAAATATTTTTTTGGCTAATACCAAATTTTAAAAGCTCGTCAAGTTGCCTGTCCTCTTTTTGTCCATTGGAAGAAACTCTTGCGTATCCATATTCTATTTTAATCACCTCCCTGTAAAAAGTGTGCTCCTGTTATTATATAACACCTTCGTCAATTACTCCAAGCAGTATATATATTCTTCTATCTCTTCCGGTGAAAATCCGTTATTCAGTAATTCGTCAACTGTCTCAGGGGCAAAACCCTGATATACAGCGACAGATTTTAAATCCTCAATATATGAATTTTGCTTATTTTGGGGCATATGTTTCCACCAACTGCAATTATACCATCCGCTGTAATCTGTATAAGCAAAAGTACTATTCAAAAGTTTACCGTCAGGCAAAAGCCTTATAATATCACCCGAGTGAACTTCAATCTCTTCAAATGCTCCGCTTTTGATTTCGGCAAATAGCTTTGTGTCCACAAGCGATTTATATAGAATTTCTTCCGTTGAAGCATATACATATAATTTGTATTTGGGTATGTGGACAAGCGAGAGGGGGCTGTCGCCACGAATAAGCCATAAAACATTTGAACTGTCAAGAATTGAAAAGGCAAAGCTACCGCTTATTTTTTCCGCCATAAATTTTACACTTTCAATATCTAAGAACTTTTTCTTTTCAAGAAGCTGAACGGCAACAAAGCTATCAGTTGCGATTTTTGTTTTTGGCAAATTGTATTGTATTTTCAAATCTGTATCATTTATTAAAACTCCGTTGTGAGCAAGTGCAAATCGCAGGTTCCTGCAAGAACCTGCGAAAGGATGGTTATTATAATTCTTCTTTTTGTCCCCTTGTGTTGCATGTCTTGTATGACCTGTAACACAAATAGCATTATCTGGGTGCTTAAAATCAATATTACAAGCTGATTTAGCTTCCTTATGTATTGTAAGTTTGCCGTTATTGTTGCATGCGATTCCTGCAGCATCTGTGCCTCTGACAGTTGCATTTTCTGCAAGCAGATTGGTAAGGTTACTTAAATTTTTTATTTCTTGTCCGCTGTAATTATAAAACCCAAATAAACAACACATATTACATTTCCTCGCTTTCTTCCTTTTGTTCATTTACATATAATCTTTTTGTTTTTAGATACTCAATTAATTCAACCTTGTCAGATGGTATCTTTGAAACAAATTCCGACCAAGATAACCGCTCCATAGATTTGTCGTTCATTTGGATTGCAAATCTGCAAATCTCGTAAATAAGCTGTAATGTAGCCACGAAAGTTTTATAGCATAATGTGCCTTTAAATAAACGAAATTCTATGGTGTTGTGATTTTCAAGATTAACTGCAACATAGCGTCCCATATGCTTGTCCTTTGCGTTTTTGTAGGTATCTTTAGCCGTGGTCGCAATCCCGTATCGACTTGCCCAACGATTAATTGTTTCTTCCGTTCTGCGGGAGAACTTTAAAAGCTCATTCCAATGATTTTCGACAAAGAACACTATTCTTGAAATTACATCTTCTTGCTCGTCGGCGTTTTTTCCAAGTGCGGAGCGGTTGATATGAATATGCAACCCGCACGTATTTGTCTGATGGGAGCGGTAATCCATAGAAACCGCATTATTAAACACATCAAGCCAATTCATTTCATTTATGTGATACTCCAAACTCATCGGATGTGAGACAATTTCAAAACCGTTATCAATACTGCCGTCGTGTTTGCAGTAGATATGCTCCTCATGGCGGTTTGCGATGTTTAGTAAAACTTCCGCATTTTCATTTACCTCACCGCCCTTATCAATTTCGAGTTCTATTCCCATAAAGAAATTGCCCGAGCCATAAAATATTGGCTCGGGCTTGTAATTGTATGATTTTATCGCACCTTCCTGAAGCTTTGCAAAGCATTCGGCACAGTATGGATAATCTGAATCATCTTCATAATGTGCATCGTTATTATGTATTAGTGTGCCACAATTTTCGCAGTGTGTATAGCTGTAGTCATAACAATTATCACATAATGTTGTAAAATCATCACCTTGCGCCTCATCACGATAAATGCGCTCACCACAGCAATCGCAAGTTGTAGTCTTTTCTCTCAAACATTCATCACAAAATATTTTCCCGTCAAATTCTGTTGCTGTTTCTTCTGTAAGTTTTGCTCCGCATAGAGAACATATGGTTTTTTCCTTCATTTTTAATTCCTCCGTTTCATTAGTCAATTCTCTTTAAGCAAATGATATACTCTCGGCAATGCCTGCAATTATAAATTTTAGAAATGCACTTATGCCCAGAATAATTTTCTTAAAAAATTTCTTTTTGCTGAAATTAAATACCACTCTTGGTTCCTCACTTTCTTTTAATTTTGATACAAAACTTTGTATCAAAGGTATAATATCTAAAAGAAAGATGCTGGTTTTACTTTTTCTTTGATAGTA
The DNA here is from genome assembly GCA_045586925.1 of Clostridia bacterium. Lineage (GTDB taxonomy): Bacteria > Bacillota > Clostridia > Monoglobales > Monoglobaceae > SIG440. The sequence continues at coordinate 63,892 of JAZNBG010000002.1, forward strand.
TTTTAGAAGATATAAAAGGGTTGCCAAGAAAGACTCTGTATGATATAATACAAAATATTGAAAAGAAGAGGAAGGGTTATTTTGACAAAAGAGCAGCTAAATGGAATATGGAATTATTATCTTAGTTTGGAAAGAGATATGGCAAACACATCTCAATATATTGAGCCAATGGGGCAGGAAGATGTTCATTCTTTTGAATTTGCCAAAATACTAATTTTATCTTGCACCGAAGTAGAATCTCTTTGCAAAATATTATGCAAAGAAATCGAGAATAAAAAAACTGGTAATATGTCTGAGTATAAAGAGATAATACTAAATAAATATCCCAGAATTATTGAAGCCGAAGTGAATATTAGCCGACTTAATAAAAACCTCAAACCATTCGCAGAGTGGGATTGTAAAAAGCTTTTGTGGTGGGATGCATACCAAGAGGTGAAGCATAACAGAGATAATGCGTTTTCTCTGGCAACATATAGGAATGCTGTTATGGCACTATCTGCGTTATATATTCTGGTGTTTTACGTATCAAAAACAACGAATATATCTTTTCCAAATTATAAAAGTGAATATATTGATAGCGAGTATTCAGACCCGTATTTTTTGTGCTCACCTGAAAAAAGTATTCCTTAAACGCATTAAAACTTTATATGATACTTTAAATATCTTAGAGGAACTGCCAACATTTTTGACTACAAACGCAAAAAGTAGAATTAAAAATAGTTAAAACAAATTAGGAGAAATTAAATAAAAAATCCCGATAAATCCTTGTAATATCAAGGATTATCGGGATTATATCACACGGATAAGTATTTAGATAAAAATGCGTGCAATGTACTCCTAAGGGCTAGTTGTAGGTTCGATTCCTACTGTGGGTGCCAAAAAGCGACTTGCTTATTGAGTGTACTCTTAAGGACAGTAATTTTAAAAGGCTGAACGAAATCAATCGTTCAGCCTTTTATCGTAGGGAACGACCTGTGTGTCGTTCCGCTTTATAAGGTCTTAGGATATCCTAAACATATTGGAAAGTGCTATACATCTTCCTTGCTTGTTAAAGTGACGGACACAAAACTTTAGTAATCAATAAGAAAACTCTGTCAAAAGTCATTACAACAGATATCCTGTCTCAATTTCGTGTCGGTTTTGCTTTTGTAATGCTTCAACGAAACATTTTTCTGTAAGTAAAAGGAGGCATTCCAAAATGTTTTTTGAAAGCTGTATTAAAGTAGTATTCGTTGTTGTATGAAAACCGTTCACTGATTTGTTGCAAGGATAAATCGCTGTTTTTGATACATTCACCTATTTTTTTCATTTTTATATTATTGATATATTTTGCAGGTGAAACTCCTTCTGTATCCAGAAAAATTCTGGTCAGTTGTCTTGGACTGAGATGACAGTAAAATGCAACATCGGCAACCGATAAATTCTGTTCAATATTATCTAAAATAAATTTGCTTGCAATAACAAAACGATTATCCACCGCATTAATTTCGGCATTCGAACTCATTTCTTCACACCCAATGATTCTAAACAGCAAAATTAATACTTCCAGAACCCGATTTTCAATAAGAAGTGGGGAAGAGGGCATCTTTTTTCTAAACTCTTCTGCAATAAAACTGATACTGTTTACTACGGTTTCGGTCATCGTGCCATGATAACATAAATGGCCAGGGATATCTGTTGAATTGAATGTTATTGAATATTTATGTAAGTTTTCTGAAGCAAATACCATGCGATGCATTATTTTAGGCGGAATGATTATAAATTCATTTTTATGCACTTCATATTTAACACCGCACACTTCGTAACATTGTTTGCCGCCAAAAATCATATGGATTTCATACTCGGTATGACAATGAGGTTTAAGTGTCGTTTTTTTATAATCATTTTTAAATGTAATTTCCTTAAGATAACTGTTTTGAATATTAAGCATTAACGAACCTGTCTTGTTGACAGTTTCAGAATTTTGCCTGTACAATATTTTCATATTATCACCTATTTTAAATTCTATCATATTCTTGTTTTCAAATCAAGATGTGTCTTAAATTTATAAAAATTTGTCCTGTTTTTATATTTACAATGCAAAAAAATATTATATACTTTTTACAGAAGGGAGATTTAATTTTATGGAAATATTTACAACAATGATAACACCATACAAATATGACGGCAGTGTGGATTACGAAACCGCATTAAAGTATGTTGACTGGTATTTTGAAAATGGACTAGATGGAATATTTGCCGTTTGTCAATCCAGCGAAATATTTTATCTTTCTTTAGAAGAAAGAGTCGAATTAAACAGACGGGTGTATGCACGTGCAAAACAGCTTGAAAAAGATAGCGGCAAAAAATTTACTGTTGTTTCGTCGGGACATATTTCAGATACACTTGAAAAGCAGGCAGAAGAACTTAATGCAATCTTCAATTCCGGCACCGATGCACTGATACTGATTACAAACCGTCTTGACATCAATAACGAAGGTGATGATGTCTTTATTAAAAATGCAGAAAAGCTGTTAAAGCTTTTACCTGAGGATGCAAAGCTGGGACTTTATGAGTGTCCGTATCCCTACAAAAGGCTCGTTACAACGAAAATTCTGGACTGGTGTCTTTCAACAGGAAGATTTTACTATATGAAAGATACGTGCTGTGACGCAGAAATATTGAAAGAGCGTTCAAAGCAGCTTAAGGGAAGTAATTTTAAACTGCTTAATGCCAACTGTCAGACATTACTCGAAAGTATGCGTAGTGGAGGCAACGGCTACTGCGGTATTATGTGCAATTTTCATCCGGAACTCTATGCATGGCTCGGCAAAAACTTTGATAAAGACCTGAAAATAGCGGAGCTTATTCAGTCAGTAATTGGTACATTCGGGTTTACCGAAGTCGGATTACCTTATCCGCTCACTGCTAAATACCATATGAACCTTTGCGGTATTCCTACTGAAAACATTGCAAGAAACCGAAAAAGCGAAGAACTGACACAGTACGGAAAAAGCTGTATGGAGCAGATGAAGGTAGCAACTGATTATTTTGAAAAGTTGCTAAATGAGCAAGAAAAATGAACTTAGAAAACAAAAAAATTATATTTCTGGGCGACAGTATAACAGAAGGTGTTCTGATTGACTATGTAAATGCAATACGTGAGGTTGCAGAGTATTACTCACTCCCTGTACTTGATTTGTTTAAAACAAGCGGATTACAGCCTGCAATACCCATAATAAGAGAAAAATATATGCCGGATGCCTTGCATCCAAATGATGAGGGACACCGGATTCTGACAGATAAGATAATAAAATTTCTTAATATTTTGTAAAGGAGACCAACTATGGGAAATATTTTAGTTGTGGGCAGTATCAATATGGATTTGGTTATAAAGACTGACCGTTTTCCCAACCCCGGAGAGACCATAAATGGTTACGGATTTTCCGAAATCTCCGGTGGCAAAGGTGCTAATCAGGCAATAGCATCAGCACGACTTGGTGCAGATGTGAAAATGATAGGTGCTGTTGGAAAGGATTCATACGGAGAAACACTCCTTGCCAACCTTCAGAGTTTTGGAATTGACTGCAGTGCAATTGCAAAAAAAGACTGTAATTCCGGACTTGCCCTTATAACTGTTGCCAACGGCGAAAATCAGATTGTTCTGAGCAAGGGAGCAAACTATGCTTTGACAGCGGAGGATATAACAAGTCAAACCAAGCTTTTTAAATGGGCTGATATTGTGGTTTTTCAGATGGAAATACCGCAGGACATAATTCTTATCGCTGCAACGATTGCAAAAGAGAACGGCGCAAAGGTATTACTAAATTGTGCTCCGATACAACCGATACTTCCCGAAATTATATCTCTTACAGATATTCTTGTTCCAAATCAGCATGAAGCGGCAATCGTAACAGGTTACACGCTTGATACACCGCAAAAACAGGAAAAAGCCGTCAACGACCTTACTGAAAAAGGCATTGAACAGGTTATTATAACACTTGGTTCACAGGGATGTATATACAATAACAATAACGAAATACAGCGACACGGTGCTTATACGGTAAAAACCGTAGATACAACCGCTGCAGGAGATTGTTTTATCGGTGCGTTCTGCGCAAAATATGCCGACGGTGCATCTGTTTCTGATGCTGTTAAATTTGCAACTGCCTCATCAGCAATATCCGTTGGTAGATTTGGTGCAAGTTCATCAATCCCTGACGAGAACGAAGTATATGAATTTTTAGGTAGTGTAAAGTAAAAATGAAAGAATGGCATAACAATTTCACAAAATATCGCAAATTTCCGCCCAAAAGCTTGTAAATGCTCGTCTGCGATTAGTCAAGGGTAAAAATGAACGTGCTGACGCACGCCCTATGACAAATC
>JAZNBG010000003.1:0-2484 GCA_045586925.1 Clostridia bacterium
GCGTGAAAGACTTACGGAGCTTGATAGTTCAAAGCCTGTATATGTGATGTGCCAGAGCGGTTTAAGGAGCTATCTTGCGACAAGAATACTTATGCAAAACGGTTTTGATGGCTACAATTTTGCAGGCGGATACAGACTTTATGGCACGATGTACTATGATGAGGTTGTATCAAAAAATGCATATGACTGCGGAATGGAGAAATAAAATGTTAAATAAATTACTAAAAAGCGTACTTGATCAGGACACGGCACCTGTGGTTGTTTGCGATATAGACGATATTATTGTATATATGAATCCGTCAGCAATAGAGCGTTATCATAAGGATTTGACTGGTAAAAGTATTAAAGACTGTCATCCGCCAAAGGCAAATGAGCAGATAGACAAGGTGGTTGCGTGGTTTCGTGAAAGCAAGGATAATAACATCATATACACCTATCGCAATGACGAGGAAAATAAGGATGTGTATATGGTCGCACTTCGTGATGATGACGGCAGTCTAATCGGTTATTACGAAAAGCACGAGTATAGAAATAAAGAAACAGATATACTTTATAATTTTAACGGAGGAACAAAATGAAAATACTAAAAAATATTGGAGAAATAATCCCGGGACTTGCGATTTCGATAGTTATAGCAGTAATTGCAAAAGCGATTGAGAGTCTTTTGCCCATACACATCATCGGTGCATCGGTAATTGCACTTTTTATAGGAATGATTATAAACCATTTCTGGAAACCTGATTTTTTAAAAGCCGGTATTAAATTTACATCCAAAAAGGTGTTGAAATTTGCGATTATATTACTTGGAGCATCCCTCAGCGTAAGGGTAATCCTTTCGGTTGGAAAATTATCTTTGATGGTAATGCTTTTTACTTTGCTGACCTGCTTTGGCGGAGGATATTTTATAGGTAAAGCATTGAAGCTGAATTGGAAACTGTCAAACCTGATTTCCGCAGGAACAGGAATTTGCGGTGGTTCCGCCATTGCAGCGATAGCCCCTGTAATTGATGCAGAGGATTCCGATATTGCCTATGCTATGTCCGCTACATTTTTGTTTGATATGGCAATGATTGTTCTGTTTCCGATTATGGGAAGAATGCTTGGACTTTCTGATATGGCATATGGTTTATGGGCAGGAACGGCAGTAAACGATACCTCAAGCGTAGTTGCTGCAGGATATGCATTTTCAGAAGGCGCAGGCGATTTTGCAACAATGGTAAAGCTCACAAGAACATTAGCCATCATTCCGACAGTTTTTGTTTTTTCACTGGTAAATTTAAAACTTAAAAGAAAAGAAAGCTGTGATGCTGCATACAGTAAGGTTAATATCGGCGGATTGTTCCCGTGGTTTATTCTTGGCTTTTTAGCTATGGCAATGATTAACAGTTTGGGCGTTATACCCACAGAGGTTTCGGCTGTTGCAAAAGATGTAAGCAAATTCCTGATGGTTGCAGCCCTTGCGGCAATCGGCTTAAATACAAGCTTCAGGGATATGAAAAAATCGGGCATTAATCCTATGATTCATGGCTTTATCATATCAGCTCTTGTGGTGGTGGTTGCCATCGGTGTTGAGTGGTGTATGGGTTTGGTGTGATAACTATGAACACATTTGAAAAAATATATGAGGTTGTGAAAACCATTCCCGAAGGCAAGGTTGCAACCTATGGTCAGGTGGCTGTTCTTGCCGGGGATCCTCGCTGGGCAAGGGTTGTGGGATATGCTCTGCATGTAAACCCGGAGCCGGGGATTATTCCTTGCCATAGAGTTGTAAACCGAGAAGGAAAGGTTGCACCCGGTTTTGCATTTGGCGGCGAAGGAGTTCAGAGACAGTTGCTCGAAACAGAAGGCGTTGTTTTTGAATCGGACGGCAGGATAGATTTGAGTAAATATAGTATTTGATTAATGACGGATTTGAACCAAACAAATTCAAATAAACGAGGCGAAAAATGATGATAGATAAATTTGCAGAAATGATTAAAGAGTGCAGTAGTATCGTTTTCTTTGGTGGTGCAGGTGTATCTACCGAAAGCGGTGTGAAGGACTATCGCAGCCAAGACGGACTTTATAACACCGTGAAAGAATACGGCGTGCCTCCCGAAGAGATATTGAGCCACGATTTCTTTTTTCAGAATACAGAAACTTTTTATGGTTTTTATAGAAAATATTTTATCATTGAAGTAGAACCAAACAATGCTCACAAAGCATTGGCAAAGCTTGAAAACATGGGCAAGCTCAAAGCAGTGATAACTCAAAACATAGATGCTCTGCATCAAAGGGCAGGCAGTAAAAATGTTATCGAACTTCACGGAACTGCAGAAGAATTTTACTGTGCCTCCTGCGGTAAAAAGGGCGATACAGACAAGGTCTTGTCAGAAATCAAAGACAAGGATGTGCCGAGATGCGAATGCTGTGGTATTATGAAACCAAAGGTTGTTCTCTATGGCGAAAATCTCTATGACGGAGTTGCGGAATCGGCAATACGAC
>JAZNBG010000004.1:0-26385 GCA_045586925.1 Clostridia bacterium
CTGCGGTGGATGAAATAATGGCTGTGTCTGCTGATACTGAAAATGTCGGTAATCAGATATGTTCTGTGTGGAATAATGCAATTTGGGACAAGAGTAATGAAAATACTGCTAAATATACAAGAGCAGCAAAAGATTTCAATGAGGCTTTAAGTAATTTATTTGCTGATGAAGAGTTTATAAACAAGATTACAGCCATTAGAAATAAGCAAAGCGAAATTGACACTTATCTTGGAAAACTTAAAAACCCTCCTGAAAAATTCGAAGACGCATATGATGAATTTAAAGAATTATATTATGCTTACTCTGATTATGTGGATTTCGTAATCTCGTGTAAGGGTAGTTATAATACATATACAGAAGATTTGTCTAAAAAGAGTTCGGTATTAATGGAAAGCTATAGAGAGATAAAAGTAGAATTGTTGGGTGAATAATTTTTTTGTCCCTAACTTGACAAAATCATATAAAGATTGTCGAAAAAAGTCGAGAATAAAAAATGCCTCCCTTGCCTAAAGGGAGGGGGACCACCGAAGGTGGTGGAGGGATATATGGAAAGAAAACATAATACCGATTTAACAACTAATGCAAGAACTTTGCGTAAGAATATGACAAAAGAAGAAAGACATCTTTGGTATGATTTCTTGAAAAGTTATCCTGTTAGATTTTTAAGGCAAAAGGTAATTGATAATTACATAGTAGATTTTTACTGTCATAGTGCAAGGTTAATCATAGAACTTGATGGCTCACAACATTATGATGAAAAGGGGTTATTAAAAGATAAAATCAGAACAGAAAAAATTGAGAAAAGAAATTTGACGGTTATTAGAATACCTAATAACGAGGTAAATGGAAACTTTGAGGGAGTTTGTATATACATTGATAATGCAGTGAAAGAATCCCTCCGTCAGTCTGCGACTGACACCTCCTGTGAATCCCCCAGTCACCTGCGGTGACAGCCCCCTTTAGGCAAGGGGGCCTATGGCAAGGGAGGCTTTGGTGCTTGGCATCCAGATTGTACAGTCTTTGTATAAAGATTGTCGAATATTGTCGAAATAAAAAAGCCTCCCTTGCCTAAAGGGAGGGGGACCGCTTTAGCGGTGGAGGGATACAGAAGAGGGATTTTGTTAATCGAAATAATAATCCCCCTGTCTGCTTCGCAGACAGCCCCCTTTAGGCAAGGGGGCCTTAAAAAGGTTTGCATCTAAATCTTATGTGTCGCAATCGTGGTGAAAGGCTGGCATCTAAATTATACAGTCTTTATTAAGAAGAAAGTTTTAAAAAGCCGATAAGGAGGAATACTGATGACTTTAACCGAAATAATAGCGCAAGCTTTTGGAATTGCCGGTCTTATTCTAACGGTGATTTCTTTTCAGGAAAAAAACAACAAAAGTTTTTTTATTAAACAAGCATTGGCAGGATTGATGTTCTGTTTCAATTATCTAATGATAGGGGCTGTATCTGCAACTCTTTTTAATGTGACTAATTTGGTGCGGGGTACACTTTTTTCAAAAAACGACCACAAGCTATGGCGGCTGTTAGTTATTGAGGGTTTGTATACTGTGTGTTTTATTTTTTCACTGACATTTATCATAAATATTCCATTTCAGATTTTTTTATCCTCATTAACATATCTAGGTCTTGGTTTAATGACTATGTTTATGTGGAAAGGCAACGGAAAACATATACGATATGTTCAGCTTTTTGTAACATCGCCTTCGTGGTTGGTGTATAATATATTCAATTTCACTCTTGGCGGTATTTTGTGCGAGATATTCAGTATGGTTTCTGTAATTGTTTCGTTTATAAGGTTCGGTAAAGAAGGCTTTGAAGAATGATTTTTGTAAAATAGTGTATACGCTTTTATAGTGAAAATTCTTGACTTTACACACAAGATATGGTATGATTTAGTTGGATTTTATGATTTGAACGCAAAAAGTATGTTTTTTTGAATAAATTGCCCTTTGGGGTCTTTGAAAGGCGGGTTTTTATAATGCAGGAAGAAAAGAGAAAGGCTCTTGAAAATGTCTTTGGACAGATAGAAAAGCAGTATGGTGCAGGTGCGGTAATGCGTCTTGGCGAAAAGACAAATGCCGAGGTTGAAGCAATTCCCACAGGCTCTATGGCTCTTGATATTGCTTTGGGTATCGGCGGTGTCCCACGTGGCAGAATTGTGGAGATTTATGGTCCCGAATCATCAGGTAAAACGACGGTTGCCCTTCATATTGTTGCAGAGGCGCAGAAGATGGGTGGAGAAGCTGCCTTTATTGATGCTGAGCACGCTCTTGACCCTGTGTATGCCGAAAAATTGGGCGTAAAAATTGATGACCTTATCGTATCACAGCCCGACACAGGTGAACAGGCGTTGGAAATTACCGAACAGCTAGTTCGTTCAGGCGCAATTGATGTTATTGTTATTGACTCTGTTGCGGCGTTGGTGCCAAAGCAGGAAATCGAAGGACTAATGGGTGATTCACACGTCGGTCTTCAGGCAAGACTTATGTCTCAGGCTCTCAGAAAGCTGACATCTGTTGTAAGTAAGTCAAACACAACAGCAATATTTATCAATCAGCTGCGTGAAAAGGTCGGTGTTATGTTTGGCAACCCAGAAACAACAGCAGGAGGACGTGCACTTAAGTATTATTCATCGGTAAGACTTGATGTACGCCGTGTTGAAACCGTTAAAGGCGACGAAGGTGCAGTAGGTAACCATACAAAGGTTAAGGTTGTAAAAAACAAGGTAGCACCGCCATTTAAAGAAGCAGAATTTGATATTATCTATGGTGAGGGTATATCAAAAACCGGTAATATTGTTGATGTGGGTGTAGATTTCGGCATTGTTAAAAAGTCAGGCTCATGGTTCTCGTATGGAGATGAAAAACTGGGTCAGGGCAGAGAAGCTGTAAAGAAATTACTGGAAGAAGACCCTGCGCTGTGCTTTGAAATTGAACAGAAAATCAGAGAAAAGGCAGGCTTGCCACCAATTGAAGATGGCGAAGACAGCGATAGAGAAATGCTTACATCATTTACTCCTGTACCTAAGCCTACATCCAAGAAAAAGTAGTTAACTATGGAATTTGACAAAGCGAAAAAGATTACGGCAAATCTTATATCATTTAAAATGTATACCTGCAAGGAAATTTTGCAAAAGCTGATGCAAAAAGGTATATCCCAAGAAGTAGCAGAGGCAGTTGTGGGTGAATTCTGCAAGGCAGGTATCCTTGACGATGCAGAATACGCAAAGGCGTATATCCACGATGGTATATATGTTCATATGAAGGGGATGTACCGCATAAAACAGGAGCTTATCCAAAAGGGTGTGGCATCAAGCATAATAGAAAAGGCAATACAAGACTCAGAGATTGATACCGAAGACAGCTTAGCTGAATATGTAAGGCTGAGGTTTGGTGATAAGGAGTTTTCTGACCGCAAAGAGCTTGAAAAAGCAAAAGCACACCTTGTAAGACGTGGCTTTGGTATATATGATATAAATAAATGCTTTGATAATCTTGGCATAAAAGTTAGACCGCGGTAATTATGACACCACGGATAAAAGGAGTGACATATATTGAATAAGGTTTCACTTGTTTCGCTTGGTTGTTCGAAAAATCTGGTCGATGCCGAGGAAATGATGGGAATACTTGAGGAAGCGGGTTTTGAACTTGTTACCGACGAAGAAGATGCAGAAATTATGATTGTCAATACCTGCGCATTTATCGATGATGCCAAGCAGGAGTCTATTGACTGCATAATGGAGCTTATTGAATATAAGAAAAAAGACCCTAATCGTATTTTGATTGTTACGGGTTGTATGAGTCAGCGTTATAAAGAAGAATTGCTTAAAGAAATCCCCGAGATTGATATTGTTATCGGCACAAATGAATATGATAAGATTGCCGGCATAATAAAAATGCATACATCGGGTAATGCCGAAATTTATTGCCGTGATGAATATATGTCCTGCGACAGATTGCCGAGAATAGTTACAACTCCTGACTATATGGCATATCTTAAAATTGCTGAGGGCTGTGATAATCACTGTACTTATTGTGTTATCCCGTCAATAAGAGGCAAATACAGAAGCCGTACTATTGAAGATATCGTTGCTGAAGCTAGGTCTTTAGCTGAAAAGGGCGTAAAGGAACTGATTGTTATAGCACAGGATACCACTCGATACGGTATGGATATTTACGGCGAATACCGCCTGCCAAAACTTCTTGATGAGCTATGCAAGATTGACGGTATAAGGTGGATACGTATACATTATTGCTACCCCGAGCTTGTGACCGATGAATTGATTGACACTATTGCCCGTCAGGACAAGATATGCAACTATCTTGATATCCCGATTCAGCATTGCAATGACAGAATTTTAAAGCTTATGGGCAGACGCACTAATAAGGCGGAAATTATAAGCACAATCAAAAAACTTCGCGAAAGAATTCCTGATGTTATAATCAGAACATCGTTGATTGCGGGTTTTCCTACCGAAACCGAAGAAGAATTTGATGAACTGCGTGAATTTGTTACCGAAATCGAATTTGACAGACTTGGCGCCTTTGCCTATTCTCAGGAGGAAGGAACTGCCGCTGCACGTCTTGACGGACAGCTTGATGAGGATGAGAAGAAAAACCGTCAGGAGGTTATAATGATTGATCAGGCTGCAGTTTCGGAAGAACTTAACAGCGAAAAAGTTGGCAAAACTTTTGAGGTTCTTGTGGAAGGTTATGACAACATTATAAAGCAGTATTATGGCAGAACATATGGGGATTCCGAGGAAATTGACGGAAAGGTGTTCTTTACAAGTGAAACAAAGCTTCAGTCAGGAGATTTTGTTGACGTTGAAATTTGCGATTATATGGAATATGATTTATACGGAATTTGCAACAAGGGAGGAGATAAAAAATGAATACACCCAATAAACTTACACTAATCAGGGTTATTATGGTGCCGATTTATATGTGGGCACTGCTTTCTGGATTTTATACGGCGGCAATTATAGTTTTTGTTCTTGCCTCCCTTACGGACCAGCTTGACGGCTATCTTGCAAGACGCAACAATCAGGTTACTACCTTTGGTAAATTGATGGACCCTTTGGCTGATAAGATACTGACAATTTCGGCACTTGTGTGTCTTTTGGGTATTGGTGCTGATTTTGTCAATTCGTGGGTGGTGATGATTATCGTTGCACGCGAACTTATTGTCACAGGCATTCGCCAGCTTGCTATGGGCGAAAATACTGTAATTGCTGCAAGTCAATGGGGCAAAGCAAAAACCGTTTCACAGATGGCGGCACTTATTGCTGTTATGGTTGACTTGATAATTCCTTTAAGAATAGGTGAAAGCATCTATGGTGCACTTACCTTCTGGTTGGTTACACTTGCTGTACTTTTGACAGTCTATTCAGGAATAGATTATATTGTTAAAAATCGTAAACTTATTACATTTAAGTAAAATAAGGATATTTGTGGAAAAAATAATACATTTTGTATTGACGAACACGGTTCTTTGTGGTATTATTATTCAAATAACAAAGATAGGAGGACATATATGGATATTTTTGAAACAGTTAAAGCAATTACCGCAGAACAGCTTGACATTGATGAGAGTCTTATCACAATGGAGTCATCGTTTATCAATGATTTAGAGGCAGACTCACTTGACCTTGTTCAGCTTATGTTGGCATTTGAAGATGAATACGATATGGAAATTTCTGATGAAGAAGCTGAAGAAATTTCAACAATAGGCGACGCAGTCAACTATATCAAAGAAAACTTAAATTAATTTTTATGCGGACTGTCACAAAAATGACGGTCCGCTGTTTTTATAAAAGAAGGTAATATGTATGAATATCGGATACGATTTTAAAGATAAATCATTATTAAAGCTTGCAATGACACATATTTCTCTGGCAAATGATTTAAAAAAGGAAAGTAATCAGCGACTTGAGTTTTTGGGAGACAGTGTTTTGTCGTATGTTATTGCAACCGAAATTTACAATATGTACCCCAAATGTGACGAGGGTGACCTGACGGCAATTCGTGCAGCTCTTGTTTGTGAAAAATCGCTTGCAGAGCTTTCAAGAAATCTTAATCTGGGTTCAGGGATATGTTTGGGCAAATCTGAGGCAAAAACTAATGGTGTAAACAAAGATTCAATTCTTGCAGATACTTTTGAAGCTCTTCTTGGTGCGATTTATCTTGACAGCGACGGCGAAACTGCAAGACAATGGGTTTTAAATGTTTTCGGTGACAAAATACAAAATATCAAAGTTACAACCGAAATAAATTATAAATCTGAGTTGCAGATTTATTTTCAAAAACGCGATAAAAATACCGAAGTTGTGAGATATAATCTTAAACATAAATCCGGTCCTGACCATAAACCCAGTTTTGAAGTAGAAGCTGTTTATCAAAAAAGGGTTATCGGTACGGGGAAAGGAAAAAATCGTAAGCTTGCCGAGCAGGATGCAGCCAAGGATGCTTTCGAAAGAATGAAGAAGAATGAGAAAATATAATTTACCCATTTTTATACCTCACAGGGGATGCCCCTTTGATTGTGCCTTCTGCAATCAACGTAAGATAACCGGTGTTGATACCGACATTACGCCTGATTATGTCAGAGATATTATAAGTAAGTTCCTTAAAACAATAAAAAAGGATAACTCCACAGTTGAGATTGCATTTTTCGGTGGCAGCTTTACAGGTATGGAATTGTCATTACAGGAAGAATTTTTAAAGGTAGCGGCGGAATTTGGGCGTGTTATTGACGGAATCCGTCTTTCCACACGTCCGGATTATATTACAACAGATGTGATTGAGCTGTTGACAAAATATAAAGTTACAACTGTTGAACTGGGGGTTCAAAGCAGCGACGATGATGTTTTGAACAGCAACAACCGAGGGCATAGCTTTGACGATGTTGTAAAGGCTACACAAATGATAAAGGCGGCAGGAATAAACGTCGGACACCAGATGATGCTGGGTATGTATTCGTCAAATCCCGTGAAGGATATGAAAACGGTAAGGGATATCATAAAGCTTAAACCGTATTGCGTCAGAATATATCCGGTTGTGACACTGAGTGGAACTGCATTGGAAAAATTTTATCTGGATGGCAAATATGTGCCTTACACAACTATGCAGGCGGCAGAACTTGCAAAGACGGCGGTGTGTGAATTTCGCAAAAACGACATTGATGTGATAAGGGTAGGTCTACATTCCTCCGAAGAGCTTGACTCCCCTGGAAATGTAGTTGCAGGGCCATATCATCAGGCATTTGGCGAGTTAGTTGAAAGTTTGATTTACCGTGATAAAATTGAAAGGGCAATACTTAAAGACAACCTTAGAGAATGTGAGGTTGAATTTGTATGTCCCAAAGGTGATATTTCAAAAGCTGCAGGACACAAAAAGATGAATAAAGAATATTTTTTTGAAAAATACAACATAAAATTGAAGATAAAAGAGGGATAGGTTATGCAAAAAATTGCCAGTTTTACCGTAGACCACCGATATATCCGTGAATGGATTTATATTTCAAGAATTGACGGAGATATTACAACATATGATGTGCGTATGCGAAAACCGAACACAGATGATGTTATGTCAAATGCACTGATGCACTCATTTGAGCATCTTTTTGCCACATTTATGCGCAATGGTTGTCTTAAAGAGCAGGTTATATATGTTGGCCCTATGGGTTGTCAGACAGGGTTTTATCTGCTTGTGAGAAACGCAGAACATGGCTCTGTGATTGCTGAGGTTAAGAATGTTCTTGCGGCAATTGCAGAGTACGATGGCGAAATGCCAGGAGCAAGCGAAATTGAATGTGGAAATTATCGAAATCTTGATGTAAATCTTGCTAAAGCAGAGGCAAGGAATTACCTTGAAAAAATTGCTGATGAAACGGAAAACGATTTGGAATACGAAATGGGAGAATAACAAATGAAGGCTTTGTTTGTGGCAATAAATGCCAAGTATGTTCACACAAATATTGCGGTCAGATACCTGACCCATTATTGCTGTCGGGCAGGGATAGACTGTGGTTTTTGTGAGTTTACCATAAACGAGCCCAAAGATAGTATTCTTGAGAAGCTGTATATGACTGATTGTGATGTATACGGCTTTTCCTGTTATATCTGGAATATCGGCAGAGTTCTTGAAATTTGCAAAAATCTGAAACAGTTAAAGCCACACTGCAAAATCTTCCTCGGCGGTCCTGAGGTTTCCTTTGATGCAGAAGAATTACTTAAGGAGTACAAAAGTATAGATTATATTATATGCGGTGAAGGCGAGATTGCTGTTGCGGAGTTTCTGAAAAATATTCCGGATGAAAAATGTGTGATATATGGTACACAACTTAAATCTTTGGATGATTTACCGTTTCCATACTCTAACGATGATTTAAAAGATGTTGTCGCTGGCGAAAAATTGGTGTATTATGAAACAAGCCGTGGTTGTCCGTTTAACTGTGCATATTGTCTTTCGTCTGTTGATTGTGGTGTAAGATTTTTGAGTATTGACCGTGTTAAAACAGAATTAAAGCATTTCGTTGATGCAGGAGTTATGACAGTAAAATTTGTTGACCGCACATTCAATGCAGATAAATCGCGTGCAATACAAATATGGGAATATATACTTAACTTGCCGGGTGATACCTGCTTTCATTTTGAAATAGGCGCCGACCTTCTTGATGATAGGGCGATTGAATTACTTAAAAAAGCGCCAAAGGGAAAATTTCAGTTTGAGATTGGTGTTCAAAGCACAAACCCCATAACTATAAAAGAAATAAGCCGTACAATGAATTTTCAGAGATTAAGCCAAAATGTTACCGAACTTAAAGAAAATACAAACGTGTCATTACATCTTGATTTGATTACAGGGCTTCCGTTTGAGGATTATAATTCCTATAAGAACTCATTTAATGATGTATATAATTTGTCACCGGATGTGTTGCAACTGGGTTTTTTAAAGCTTCTTAAAGGGTCGGCATTGCGTAATAATGCCGATAAATATGGAATTGTTTTCAGTGCGTTTGCCCCATACAATGTTTTTTTTACAAACTGGTTGAATTATAAAGAAATAATAAGCCTTAAGTCAGTAGAGGATGTTCTTGAAAGATATTTTAATTCCGGAAGATTTGATAAAACCTTAAAGGTTGCTGTTAATTTTTTTGATACGCCGTTTGATTTTTATTTCAAACTGTCTGAGTTTTGGAACACAAGGGGACTTGTTGGTCAAGGCGTAAAAAGGATAACACTTTATCAGCATTTATATGATTTTTTATGTGAAGAATTGACAGAGCAGGATGTAAAGAAAGTGCTTGCCGAGATGAAGAAGGATTTTACTTTGTGGCATTCAAGTGGTGTCGGTACACCGGACTGGTTTAAAATTGAAACTGAATAAAAGTACAGCAGGTGGTAGATGAATAACCGCCTGCTGTTTAAGTTTAAAAGATTATTGTCTGTTGTTTAAAAAGGTTTTAAGTTTTTCAAAACTTTCGTCACTTATAACGTGTTCGATTTTACAACTGTCTTCAAAGGCGGTTTCTTTGCTTACGCCAAGCTGAATAAGTGCCGATGCGATAATGTGATGACGCTCAAATACCTTTTCGGCAATGGCAAGCCCAGTGTCTGTTAATGAAATTCCGCCGGATTCATCAATAGTGATGTAGCCTTTTTCCCGAAAACTTTTCATAGCAACAGAAACACTTGCCTTCGTGAATGAAAGTTCGTGTGCCACATCAATACTGCGGACAAACCCTGTTTTCTTTTTTAACATAAAAATAGCCTCAAGATAATTTTCGGCAGATTCGTTTGTTCTCATATAACACATACCTCTAATGTATTTGTTACATTATAACAAACCAAAAAGGATTTGTCAAATCTGCAAAAGCGGATAATGACAAATCCCCGATGATGAAATAATTCAAAGTCTGTAAAAGTTATCAAGAACTTCGCATAATGTTATTGGATACACCTGATTGTCTGCAAGCCACATACAGCATTTCTGAGCTTCTTCACGGGTGAAGAAAAGATTTTCTGCAAAACAAAGGTCTTCGTTGTCATTTTGAGATGTTGCAAGAATTCCAAAGGTTCTGGGATTTTCGGATTTTTCCTGAATGACAAAATAGTCAATTCCTGTACCAGATGTAACAAGTTCGCGATTTTCACATTTATTCATACGAATTTCCTCCTGTGTATATAAAACTTGTTTTAATTTTATAACGATATGAATTGCATTAATATAGTAAGTTATCGACATTATTCTACATTTTATAAAAAACCTTGAAAATATGGGAAATATGTACATTACAAAAGTTTCTTGTTGAAAAATGTAAAATATTATGTTAACCTAAAAACAAAAAATATGCAAAGGAGGTCCTTAAATGAATAATTTCCTTGATACATTTAATAAATTATCTCCATATGCGGCAAAATTGATTTATTATGGGTTAAAACTTGCGACCGGTGTGCTTATAATCGGTTTTACTGCATATAAATATAATCAGTTATATATCGGAAGCTACGCAGGAGGGGTTATATGTTTGGAAATTGTAAAAGCAGCCTTTAGTCTGTTTGTCCAGTTTATAATAGGTGGAATTATTCTGGATTGTGCAAGAAAAGAATAATAAACATATTTATTTAAAAAGCAATACTTGACGTTTTTGGTATTTTGTAGTATTCTATTAAATACGGCATTAATTAAAAACAGATAATTTGATATAAAACAAGGAGGCGTCGCTTTGAAGAACAACGGAAAAAAATTCTTGCAAGGTGCGTTGATATTGGCAGGTGCCAATCTCTTGGTAAAAATTATAGGTGCACTTTTTAAAGTTCCTCTTCGCGAGCTTGTAGGCGATGACGGAATGGGTATTTTTAATGTTGCATACCAGATTTATACCTTTATGTTTATAATTGCAACGGCGGGATTCCCGATTGCAGTTTCAAAAATGGTTGCTGAAAGTATTGCAAATAATGATGAATATGATGCAAAACGAGTTTTCCAGACTGCTACATTTCTGCTTGGTGTTATTGGCTTAGTAGGAAGCACGGTGCTTTATGCTTTTGCGGATAATCTTGCGGGTTTTCTTGGTAATGCTGATTCTGCTATCGGTATCAGAGTAATCGCTCCGGCAGTGTTTTTTGTTTCGCTGCTGTCGGCTTATCGCGGATATTTTCAGGGCAGACAGAATATGTATCCCACAGCCGCGTCTGAGGTTGTTGAAGCGGCTGCAAAGTTGCTTCTTGGTATTGCTGCAGCATACGCAATTATGGGAATGAAGATATCTGTTAATGCTCCGGGAACAAGCTTTCCTGAAAACGTATTATCTTCTCACGAACGCACGATATATTCTTCAACGGGTGCGATTTTAGGCGTTACTGCGGGCACGTTCCTTGCACTGTTGCTGATGATAATTATTTACAGTTGCAAGGAAAAAAGCGTAAAGCCGATGTCCGGACAGCAGATACGGCCCAGAAGTGATATACTTAAAAATCTTATACTGATTGCTATTCCAATTACAATCGGAGCATCAGTATCCAGCCTTACAAGTCTTGTAGACCTTGCTACAATTATGAACAGGCTTGTGGTAAACCCCAATGTGTTTGATTCCTATACACATCTTTTTGCTGGAGGTACAGAATTCTGGGGAAAAGCACTGGAAGAAGGCTGGGAAGGTGTTACCCTGCTTCAAAAGAAAGCAAATTCTCTTTATGGCTTATATACGGGTCAGGCGCAGACAATGTTTAATCTGCCCCTTACAATAGTGGTGGGGCTTAGTATGAGCATTGTTCCTGCAATTTCAACCGCTCTTGCCGAAAAAAAACGGGGCGAGGCAAGTATGATGACATCAAGTATTCTCAGAATTACTATGCTTTTTGCTCTTCCGTGTGCAGTTGGATTTTATGTTTTATCCAACCCTATTTTGCTGGTTTTATACAGCGATGCTAATGCCGGAATGTTGCTTCAAAAGTTGGCTTTTGCGGTGCCTTTTGTGGCATTTGTATCAGTAAGTAATTCGGTGCTTCAGTCGTACGGAAAGGTTTATTATCCGGTTGTAAGTATGTTGGTGGGCGGAGTTGTAAAGGTTGTAATGAACTATACTCTTATTCCAATCTGGGGTATTGATGCGGCACCCATTGCCACTACTGCATGTTACGGAATAATTGCTTTACTTAACTGCTGTTGCATAGTGTTTAGACTAAAGGTTAAATTAGATGTTATAAGTATGCTGATAAAACCACTTTGTGCTGCATTGGTTATGGGCGCTGTGACAATTGCATTTTATAATATGATGTCGGGCTTGTTGCCTGAATCAAGGCTTGTGACTCTTGCGTCGATTGCTGTTGGCGCGGTCATATATCTTGTTGCTGTTATTGCAATAAAAGGCGTTAAGCGTGAGGATGTGCTTAATATGCCTAAGGGCGAAAAAATAGCAGGAATTCTTACAAAATATAAATTACTTTAAGGTGAATTACAGGAGATAAGTATGGATAAGAATTATACCTATGAAGATTTACTTGATATAGTTAAAACTCTGCGCAGTGAGGGTGGCTGTCCGTGGGATATCGAACAGACCCACCAAAGCATCAAACACGATATCATCGAGGAAGGCTATGAACTTATCGAGGAGTTAGATAACGAAAATTGGGAAAAGGTTGCAGATGAAAGTGGTGACCTGTTGCTTCAGATTGTGTTTCACGCACAAATAGGCAAAGAGAATGGCGAGTATAATATGGATGATGTAATAAATGCCGTATGTCGTAAGCTGGTACACCGTCATCCTCATGTTTTTGGTGATACAAAGGTAAAAGATTCTGACGAGGTTCTGGCAAACTGGGCACAGATTAAACGTGACGACCGTGGACAGAAAACTGTTGCTCAGGATATGGCAGAGGTTTCAAAATATCTGCCGTCACTTATGCGTACCGAAAAAATTCAAAGCAAGGCTGAAAAGGGCGGTTATGTTTTCAGTGAGCCGATTTTTGCAGCCGACAGTATTGCTAATATGATGAATGTTATGCTGTCTGGCAATGATGTTGCGGTTGCCGAAAAATATATCGGTAAAATGCTTTTTGAAATTGTTGCAGTTGCACAAAAGATGGGCGTTGATGCAGAAACAGCACTCAGCAAGCATACAGAAGCATTTATTCAGGAATTTTCAAAATACGAGGGCTAACAGATATGAGATTGGATAAATATTTAAAGGTTTCGCGCCTTATAAAAAGAAGGACAGTTGCAAACGAAGCTTGTGACGGTGGCAGAGTTGCGGTAAACGGCAAGGTTGTAAAAGCATCATATGACGTGAAAATCGGTGATGTTATTGAAATAACCTTTGGCAGTAAAACCCTTACGGTGCGTGTTACGGATGTCCGTGAGCAAGTAGGTAAAAGTGATGCGTCAACTCTTTACGAGGCAATACAGTGATTTTGATAAAAAGAGGTAAAAAAATTGCCTCTTTTTTGTGTTTTTTAACGGAAAAATGCTTGACAAATTGGTGAAAATTTATTAAAATTATAGATGTATATATTTTATATGAAATAATTCTATATACAGTTCTTTTATGTATTTCTATAAAGCAAGATTGCCTTTATAAAAGGCGTTAAACTGGCGAAAACGCAGATATATAATCTATGATTTATACGTCAAATATCGATTGAGGAGGTGTAGTAATATGGACGGAATACAGATTGCTATTCTCTTGGCTGTTGTGGTTATTGTTGCCTTGATTGGAATGTTCTTGGCATTCAGATTTGGATACTCATACCGCAAAAAAGTTGCCGAACTTAAGGTTGGCAGCGCCGAAGAGGAAGCAAAAAAGATTATTGAAAATGCAAAAGTGAAAGCAGTCAAAGATGCAGAACATGCAAAAAAAGAAAGACTTTTAGAAGCAAAAGAAGAAATACATAAAGAACGCAACGAACTTGATAAGGAAATAAAAGAACGCAGAAACGAAATTCAGCGTCAGGAGCGTCGTATCCAGCAGAAGGAGGACGCTATTGACAAGAAAACTCAGGTTCTTGAGAAAAAAGAAGAACAGGTTCAGGAAAAGCTGAGCGAGGTTGACGAACTGAAGGAAGAAGTTGAAAAGGTTAAGAAACTTCAGATGTCACAGCTTGAAAAGCTGGCTGAACTTTCTGTTGCTGAGGCAAAGGATTTGCTTCTTAAGCAGGTTGAGATTGATGCAAGACACGATGCGGCAGTTCTTATTAAGAGCATTGAAGACCAGGCTAAAGAAGAAGCTGATATGAAAGCTCGCAACATTATAACAGGTGCAATTCAGCGTTGTGCGGCTGACCATGTTGCTGAAACTACTGTTTCGGTTGTTCAGCTCCCCAACGATGAGATGAAGGGTAGAATTATCGGCCGTGAAGGCAGAAACATTCGCTCGATTGAAACCCTTACAGGTGTTGATTTGATTATTGATGATACTCCCGAGGCTGTTATTCTTTCAGGTTTTGACCCTGTAAGACGTGAAATTGCAAGACTTTCTCTTGAAAAACTCATTGTCGATGGAAGAATTCATCCCGGCCGTATTGAAGAAACAGTTGAGAAATCAAGACGTGAGGTTGAGGCTATCATTAAGCAAGAGGGTGAACAGGCAACATTTGATACAGGTGTTCATGGACTTCATCCCGAGCTTATCAAGCTGCTTGGACGTCTTAAATACCGTACAAGCTACGGACAAAATGTGCTCAAACATTCAATTGAGGTTGCTCATCTTGCAGGTCTTATGGCTGCAGAGCTTGGAGCAGATGTTGCTCTTGCTAAGCGTGCGGGTCTTCTCCATGATATAGGTAAGGCTATTGACCACGAAGTTGAAGGCTCACACGTTACAATCGGTGCTGATGTCGCTAAAAAGTATAAAGAAAACGACAAAGTTGTTCATGCTATTATGGCACATCACGGCGATGTTGAACCTAACTCATTGGCAGCGTGTCTTGTTCAGGCTGCGGATACGATTTCTGCGGCACGTACAGGTGCAAGACGTGAAAATATTGAATCATACATCAAGAGACTTGAAGCTCTTGAAGAAATTGCAAATTCATTCAATGGAGTAGAAAAATCCTTTGCAATTCAGGCAGGTCGTGAAGTCAGAATTATGGTTAAGCCTGACCGCGTCAATGATGATGAAACAATCCTTCTTGCCAAGGATATTGTTAAAAAGATTGAAAGCACAATGGAGTATCCGGGACAGATTAAGGTTAATGTTATCCGTGAACTTCGTACAGTTGAATACGCAAAATAAGGAGCCTTTGCTCCATGGAAAAGGCTGCCACGGCAGCCTTTTCTGCATAATAATCAGATTCTGGCGAATATTTATCCGAAGGGTGAGATAAGATGAAAATATGTCCGTATTGCCAAAGTCAAAATCCCGACAGTGCAGTTTTGTGCACTGAATGTATGAATTCTATAGGCGGTATCAAGCCTGAACCTGAAAATCACAGCGATGAAATTTTAAATCGCTTAATAAAAAAAGAAGAACAAAGAGAAAAATGGCAAAGTGTTATACAATACACAGCATTAATTATATATTTTGTGATATGCATTTCGGCATGTGTTGCCCTTATTATTCATAACGGACCTTTTTATCCGCTTATTTTTGTTACACTTGTTTTGGGATTGGGATATTACCTGTGTGTATTCAAACCAAAATTTTTGTTTATGCTTCAGCATATAAGCTGTATAGATAATATTGATGATGTGGAAATTTCGGATTGGTATTTTATTTCAAACAAGATTAGTGGATTTTTTATGATTGTATTTGGTATTGGATATGCGATATATATGTGTATTGAATATATATAATTTTAACAGAGAGGAAATTACGTTTTTATGAGAATTCTTGCGGTAGGAGATATTGTTGCGTCCGACGGACGTGAATTTATATACAATAATTTAGGCAGAATTAAAAATAAATTTAAAATAGATTACTGCATAGCGAACGGTGAAAATGCGGCAAATACAAATGGTATTACTGTAGATATTGCAAACACATTGCTGAGATGCGGAGTTGATGTTATCACTCTTGGCAACCACACCTTTGCAAATAAAGAATACAGTCAGGTGCTTACCGATATTCCTCAGGTGATAAGACCTGTTAATTATCCGACCGAAACAGAAGGCTGCGGATATTTTATTGATGATTTGGGATATATAAGAATTGGTGTTATTAATGCGATAGGCAGACTTAATATGGAGCCTGTTGACTGTCCTTTTCGTGCAACCGAAAAGGCTCTGCGTGAGATAGAAGGCAAGGCAGATATAGTACTGATTGATTTTCATGCTGAAACTACAAGCGAAAAGCTTGCTTTTGGAAATTATTTTGACGGCAAGGTGACAGCGGTTTTTGGCACCCATACCCATGTTCAGACGGCGGATGCTCACATTCTTCCCAACGGAACTGCCTGTATCAGCGACATTGGTATGACTGGTGTACGTGATTCAATTCTGGGTGTTAAAAAAGAGATAATTATGGATTTATATTATACCCGAAAGAAGCATAGATTTGAAAAAGCTGAGGGTGAGGTTTGGTTTAACGGGGCAGTTTTTGAAGTTGACGATAAAACCAAAAAAGTGACGAGTGTTGAGAGTCTGTATTTTAATTCGGTTAATTAAAGGAGTATATAAGTGACTAAATTTTGCATAGATGACAGAGTTTACTTAAAAAGCGACTTGCTGGATGGTTGCAATGTCAATCATTGCTTCACAACAAAATGCGGAGGATTCAGTCGAGGTATTGTTAAAGGTCTTAATTTAGGATTTCGTGTAGGCGATGATGTGAATGATGTGATTAAAAATTACAAACTGGTTGCCGATGATATGAAATTCCCTTTTGAAAGGATTACTGCCGGAAGACAGACTCATTCTGCGAATATCAGAGTTATAACAGAGAAGGATGCCGGCAAGGGTGTCAGCAAAGACAGTGAATTTATGGATGTTGATGGATTAGTGACAAATGTCAGACAGTTACCGCTTGTGGTTTACTATGCTGACTGTGTACCTGTTCTTATGGCAGATAAAGCAACCGGGGTTGTTGCTGCAGTTCATTCGGGTTGGAGAGGAACTGTAAGCGAAATTGCCGGTAATGCAATAAAAATTATGAAAGAACAATTCAATGCAAAGCCGGAAAATATTATAGCTGCAATAGGCCCATCAATAGGTCAATGTTGCTTCGAAACAGGCAAGGAGGTAGCGTGTGAATTTGATGCCGATTTGGTTGTTGATTGTGAGAATGGGAAGTTTATGGTTGATTTGTGGAAAGCCAACGAAAAAATTCTATTAAAATACGGATTAAAGCGGGAAAATATTGATATTTTAGAAATGTGTACAATCTGCAACAGTGATATGTTGTATTCTTACCGTGTAAATAAGGAAGCAACCGGCAGGATGGGTGCATTCATTTCGTTAGCCTGACAGTAGTTATACTAAAATAAAGGTGGAAAAAATTTTGAAAAGAATACTTGCATTATTTATGGCGGCTTTGTTGATAGTTACAATGTGTGGCTGCGGCAAAAAATCTAAAAATAAAATAGAACCAAGTAAAAGACCAAGAGATATAGCAGAATTATCCATTTATTCATACAAACC
Source organism: Clostridia bacterium (assembly GCA_045586925.1). GTDB lineage: Bacteria > Bacillota > Clostridia > Monoglobales > Monoglobaceae > SIG440. The sequence goes on from JAZNBG010000004.1 coordinate 17,586, forward strand.
TGACACTCTTTGTCCTATACTCAGCAAAAACGAGGCAAACATACAGATGCTTGGGATAATATATGAGGGCTTGATAACTTTGTCAGACAGCCTGTATCCCGAACCTTGTCTTGCAGACAGTTGGGCGGTGTCTGATGATGGCAAGCTATGGACAATTACTCTTCGCAATGATGTGTTGTGGCACGATGGAAGCCATTTTGGTGCTGAAGATGTAATTTATACAGTAAATCAAATAAAAAAACATCAGGACAGTGTATATTTTTACAATGTTTCAAATATAAAAAACATAAAGTCTTTAGGACAAAACCATATGGAAATTGAGGTTAATGAACCATGGGCAAATTTTGTAAATCTTTTGTACTTTCCCATTATCAAAAAGGGTACAGAAGATGTAGACCCTGCGGTATTTACCCCTGTTGGCACAGGACCTTACGCGTTTGAAGACAGAAACGAAGGCAATGTCTTTTATTTAGTAGAAAACGAGCAATGGTGGGGAGAAGGTCCCCAAACTGATTATATAATTGTAAGGATGCTCCCTGATAATAATACGGCACTTTTTGCATTCAGCTCAGGAAGTATAGATATGACGGTGGCTGATGATATGAACTGGGGCAGATTTGCAGACCCCGTTTCTTCGTCATATACTGCAATGTCAACGCCTATATTCCATTTTGTAGGATTTAACCACAGAAATGAGGCTTTGGCGTTGCCTGAAGTTCGCCTTGCAATATCTAACGCTGTTGACAGAACAAAAATTATCGAAGAAACAATGATGGGTTATGCAACAGCTTCAACTATGCCTATTCATCCCAAATGGTTTGTTTGCGGAGATAAAGAGATAGAAACAAAGCAAAATAAAAAAGCGGCTGTAAAAGCTCTTGCCGACAACAAATGGGAGCTTACAGGTGGAATTTACAAAAAGACAGTTGAAGAGCATGACCTGTCCACAGATTTCAAAATTTTATATAATGAAGAAAATTCCAATCGTGAGATTATTGCCAAACTTATCGAAAAACAGCTTGAGGAGCAAGGCTTTGCAATTACTCTTGAAAAGGTAAGTTTTGAAGATTATCAAGCACGACTCAACGATGGTGAATATGATATGTTTATTGGTAGCTATATTGTTTCTCCTGAAATAGGATTTTCACCGATAATGTCAGAGGATAATATATTTGGATTTTCCAGCGAAAAAATGCTTGATGCACAAAACGGTCTTAAAACCAAGTACAGCATTTCGGGAATTGAGGAAGGCTATGGTGCGGTAATGGATTGCTTTGAAGAACTTAATCCCATTTGCGGCTTGTTTTTTGAAGATAAGATAATGATTCACAGTAATCTGATAAAGGGAGATGTCACACCGTCGTATTTTGATGTTTACCGGGGAATAGAAAGCTTACGTAAGGAAGAGGCAAGATAAAGTGGATAGAACAATAATTCATTTGGATATGGATGCCTTTTTTGCGGCAATAGAGGTGCGTGACAATCCGGAGCTTAAGGGTAAGCCTTTGATAATCGGGGCATTACCATCGGAGCGTGGAGTTGTTTCAACCTGCAGTTATGAAGCCCGAAAGTTTGGTGTGCATTCCGCAATGAATATCAAAGAAGCTTATCGCAGGTGTCCTCACGGAATTTTTATGCACGGCGATATGAGGAAATATGCCCGTGCATCCGAGGAAATTCACAATATAATGCTTAAATATACCGATTGTATTGAATTTGTTGCACTTGACGAGGGGTATATGGATGTAACCGCCTCGTTAAGACTTTTTGGCAGTGCTGAAGAAATAGGCAGACAACTAAAGCAAGAAGTGTTTGAAAAGGTGGGAGTTACTTGTTCGGTGGGGGTTTCCTACTGTATGATGGGCGCAAAGCTTGCCAGCGAGGAAAAAAAGCCCGACGGATTTTTTGTTATACCCGATAGGGAGTCACTGATAAAGCTGATACATAAGAGACCGGTTGGGATAATTTCAGGTATAGGCTTAAAAACTGCAGAAAGACTAAAAACTATGGGGATTGTAACGGTAGAAGATTTATTAAACACTCCTCCTGAAATTCTGGACAGCCTTGGAGCATCGGGGCGTGAAATGATGAAAATGGCATCAGGCAACGATGATCGTCGGGTTGTGTGTGATTCTGCTGTTAAATCAATTGGTAGGGAGAATACCTTTCAGACAAATATTGACGATATAATGGTGCTTGAAGATGCTCTGCTGCTTTTAGCCGGGGATGTGAGTTTTCGGGCAAAGCGCAGCAGCCTTTGGGGAAAGACTGTGACATTAAAGGTGAAATTTAGTAATATGAAAAGTATTACAAGGTCAAAAACAGGTGATGCAATCAATTCAGCAAGGGACATTTTCGGCATAGCCAGAGAACTGTTGAGACACGAAAAAATAAACGAAAGTGTCAGACTTGTGGGTGTTACATTAAGTCACCTCCAGGATTCACCCGATGAGGAATTCCGACAGATGACGTTGTTTGACCAGCTTGAACCGCAAAGGGAAGATAAAAAGCTGAAAAACCGCTCTCTGGAGAACACAATATTTGATTTACACACAAAATATGGACGGAATATTCTGAAAACCGGCAAAGAGCTTGAGGTTCATCAGAAAATAAATAAAGCACTTGAAGAAAAAGAATAAATGTCATATGGCAGAACGGAGAAAACTATGAAATTATCGGAAATCAAAGAGATTTTAAACGCAAAGGTGATGACAGGCGAGGATATGCTTGATATAGAGATTGAGTCTGCTTTTGGCAGCGATCTTATGAGCGATGTTCTTGCATTTGTAAATGACAAGGTTTTGCTTCTTACGGGATTAGTTAACCCGCAGGTTGTAAGAACAGCCGAAATGATGGACATTTCTGCAATAGTATTTGTCAGAGGCAAAAGTCCCGATGAAAATGTGATTGCTTTGGCAAGATCAAAAGACATTGCCATACTTACAACCGAGCATACTCTTTATGTTGCCAGCGGAAAATTGTATTGCAATGGCTTGACAGGTGATGAAAAGGGGGTATAAGCTGTGGCTGAGGTTATGAAATTACATTTCACTGTCAACGGCGACGACTTTACCCGTGCAGGTGAAGTCTCAAGCAAGGTTAAAAAGACTCTTAATCAGCTTGGCTTTAATCCTGAGGTTGTGCGTAAGGTTGCCATTGCAATGTATGAAGGCGAGATTAATATGGTAATCCATGCCAATGGCGGTGATATTGATGTTGAAATCTCATCAGATGAAATTGTGATTGTGATGAAAGATATTGGCCCTGGAATTCCTGACCTTAATATGGCAATGCAGGAAGGCTTTTCAACCGCTGACCATTCTGTAAGAGAGCTTGGTTTTGGTGCCGGAATGGGGCTTCCTAATATGAAAAAGTATTCGGATTCTATGAAGATTGACACAGAGATTGGGAAAGGAACAACTGTTACCTTAATCATATCTGCAAAAAACTGATTATAACGCATATTATCTGATTGTGATAATGTGTACTTGATTGAATAGACGGAAAGGATGTGCAGATTTATGGAAACATATTGGCATTCTGTGACTTTAGATATAGATTTGTGTAAGGGATGTACACACTGCCTTAAGCGTTGCCCTACTCAAGCAATAAGAGTTCAAAAGGGAAAGGCTAAAATCCTTAAGGAACGCTGTATAGATTGCGGCGAATGTATAAGAGTGTGCCCCTATCATGCAAAGAAGGCTGTTGCTGACGGTCTTGATATGCTTCAGCAATTCAAGCATAATGTTGCTTTGGTTGCACCTGCATTTTATGGTCAGTTCTCCAAGACCGAAAATGTTGATATGATGCTTAGTGCCCTGCTGGATTTAGGCTTTGACGATGTTTTTGAAGTGGCAAGAGGTGCTCAGGTTATAACCGAAAAAACTAAAGAATTACTTGCATCAGGCGAGCTTGTGAAACCTGCTATTTCATCCGCTTGTCCTGCGGTGCTCAGGCTTATTGCGATTAAGTTTCCCAACCTTATTTCAAACATTGTTCCACTCAAATCTCCTATGGAGGTATCAGCTGTTCAGGCACGTGGTGAGGCGGTGAAAAAAACAGGACTTCAGCCTGAAGAAATAGGTATATTTTTTATCAGCCCTTGTGCTGCAAAGGCAACATTTGTGAAGGGAAACTATACGGTTAAAAAGTCTGAGGTTGACGGTGTTATTCCTATAAAGGATATATGTATAAAAATGTCACGGGTTGTAAATAAAATTGCCGAGAAAGACGTGCGTGATCTGAGAAATGCAGGACGTTCAGGTGTGATATGGGCGACAAGCGGTGGAGAGGCCGAAACCTCGGGGGCAGAAAAATATATTGCTGTTGACGGAATACATAATGTAATCAATGTGTTTGAGGAAATTGAAGACGGAAAGCTTAATGATATCGACTATGTCGAGGCTCTAGCTTGCCCCGGCGGATGTGTTGGCGGACCTCTTACGGCTGAAAATAGTTTTTCTGCAAGGTCAAAAATACAGCGGATATGCCGCGGGATAGATGACGGAATGATTCCGTTTGATGATATGAATATGTTCTGGGACGAAACTATAGTATATAGACCCATAATGAATCTTGACCCTGATATCAATGTTGCTATGCAGATGATGTCAAAGATTGAGGAAATTTATGACGGATTTCCCAAGATTGACTGTGGCTCGTGCGGGTCTCCCAGTTGTCGTGCTTTGGCTGAAGATATTGTAAGAGGTTACGCAAAGGAAACAGATTGTATATTTAAACTCAGAGAAAAGGTGAGCTTCCTTGCACACGATATGCTTGAACTTGAGAGCTTTAGTCAAAGTGATAAAATGGAGGAAAACAAATGAATGTAAAAAATATTGCTGATAATCTTAACCTGAAATTTTATTCAGGACAGGAACTTGCTGACAAAACGGCAAAGGGATGTTATATAGGCGACCTTCTTAGCCTTGCAATGTCAAAGGTTCAGGAAAATTATGTGTGGATTACTATACAAACAAATGTGAATATTGTTGCAGTTGCATCACTGGCTGATGCCTCCTGTATAATCCTTGCTGATGGTTGCGTTCCTGACGAGAAAACTGTCGAACGTGCAAAGGAACAGGATATTATAATTCTTGGTGGCGAAATCTCAGCATATGATGCAGCTGTTAAACTGGCGGAGTTAGGAATATGAAGCTTTATTATGATTTGCATATCCATTCTGCACTATCACCTTGCGGTGATGAGGATATGACACCAAACAACATTGTGAATATGGCATACATAAAGGGGCTTGATATTATTTCTGTTACCGACCATAATTCCTGCAAAAATGTCCGTGCAGTTATTGAGGCAGCAAAAGGTGTCATAAAAGTTGTTCCTGGGATGGAGATTACAACCTCGGAGGAAGTTCATACACTGTGTTATTTTCCTGATATTGATGCAGCAGAGGATATGAGCGATTTTATACGTGCCAATATGCAGGGCATTAAAAATCAGCCCGAAATTTTTGGCAGACAGCTTATTATGGACGCAAATGATGAAATTGTAGGCGAAGAAGATGAGCTTTTGGTGAATGCTGTAAACCTTGATATTTACGATGTTTCTGCCGAAACAAAAAAGCGTGGCGGATTGTTTATTCCTGCACATATAGATAAATCAAGCTATAGTATTACATCTAATCTTGGTTTTTTGCCACCAGACCTGTATGTGGACGGTTTGGAAATTACAGCCCGAGGAGTAGAAAAATACGGGCAAATGTATGCAGAATATGGAATTATTACCGATTCTGATGCGCATTATCTTGAAGATATTTCCGAAAAGGAACGCTATGTATCCGGCGACAACAAAAATGCACAAAAACTATTCGAATTTTTGTGCAAGTTTTAAGAAAGTATTTTCGCCAAATTGTAGATTTTTATTTACTTTTTTGATATAATCTTATTGTATGTCTGATTGACATAAATTTAACAATGTGATATAATGTAAAAAAGAGAATGTTATGGGTCGGCTTTTGTCGGCTTTGAAGACATAAATTAAGGTAGGAGGTAAAGGAGAAATGGAAAAGAAGACACTTCCATTCAACGGCACAAAAGAACAGGAAGCACAGCTCATGGCGGTTATTGCAGAGCACAAGGGTGTAGACGGAGCAGTTATTCCTGTACTGCACAAGGCACAAGAAATTTATGGTTATCTTCCCATTGAGGTACAGGAAATGATTTCTGAAGGTCTCGATGTGCCTCTGGCAGAAATTTACGGTATTGTTACATTTTACACACAGTTTTCACTTAACCCAAAGGGCAAGTATCACATCGGCGTATGCTTGGGTACAGCTTGCTACGTTAAGGGTTCGGGTGATATTCTGGACAAGATTAAAGAAATTTTGGGAATTGAGGTTGGTGAATGTACACCCGACGGTCTGTTCTCAATCGAGGCTACACGTTGTATCGGTGCCTGCGGCTTAGCACCTGTTCTGACTGTAAATGACGATGTTTACGGCAGACTTGTTGTTGACGATGTTGAAGGCATCATCAAAAAGTATCAGGAAATGTAATGAGAGAAATTGCACTTCATATTCTGGATATTGTTCAGAATTCGGTTGTAGCAGGCGCTACAAAAATTGAAGTTATGATTTGTGAAGATATCGCATCTGATAAGCTTACGGTTGAAATTTGTGACAACGGCTGCGGTATGACAAAGGAATTTCTTGAAAAGGTTATCGACCCCTTTACCACAAACCGCACTACTCGCAAGGTAGGTCTGGGAATACCGCTTTTTAAAAATGCGGCAGAAGCTACAGGCGGGAGCTTTGATATTAAATCACAAGTAGGTGAGGGAACCTGTGTTACGGCTGTGTTTGGTTACAGCCACATTGACCGTCAGCCACTTGGCAATATGGCGGAGACGATGCTTGGTTTGTTTACATCATACGAAGATATTAATTTCGTATACCGACATTCTGTGGGTGACAAGGTTTTTGAGGTTGATACACTTGAAATAAAAAATGTGCTGGGAGATGTTCCGTTCTCAGCACCTGAGGTTTATTTATGGCTTTCCGAGTTTTTGTCGGAGGGCGAGCAGGAACTGAATTAATTTTAATTTGTAAGCGGAGGTAATAAAATGAAAAGCTTGGCTGAACTTGAAGCAATAAGAAACAAAGCTAAAGGCTCTGTTAATTTAAGAAAAGACGATCACGCAATCCGTGTGGTTGTTGGTATGGCTACCTGCGGTATTGCAGCAGGTGCAAGACCTGTAATGACTGCTATTATGGACGAGGTTGCAAAACGTAACCTTGAACACGTTGCAGTTACACAGACAGGTTGTATCGGCGTTTGCCGCCTTGAGCCAATCGTTGAGGTTATGGTTCCCGGCGAAGAAAAGGTTACCTATGTAAAGGTTGACCCAAAGAAGGCTGCTGAAATCGTTAGCGAGCATATCGTAAATGGACGCATCGTTACAAAGTATACAATTGGTGCTGCAGAGTAATCAAACAGCTCAGATTAAAAATACAGAAAGGTTTGGTGTTTAAAGATGGATATGGTTAGAGGTCATATTCTTTGCTGCGGTGGTACAGGTTGTACATCTTCCGGCTGTGATGCTATCATCAAGGAAATGGAAGCACAGCTTGCAGCACATGATTTGGAAAAAGAATTTAAAATTATAAAAACAGGTTGCTTTGGTCTTTGTGCTTTAGGACCTATTATGATTATTTATCCCGAGGGTGCTTTCTACAGCAGAGTTACTCCCGAGGATGTTAAGGAAATTGTTGAAGAACATCTCGTAAAAGGTAGAGTTGTAAAAAGACTTCTTTATGCTGAAACAGTTGAAGAAGACAACATCAAGAGCCTTAACGAGGTTGATTTCTACAAGAAACAGCACAGAATTGCTCTTCGCAACTGTGGTGTTATCAATCCCGAGGATATCGAAGAATATATTGGGGTTGATGGTTATCAGGCACTTGGTAAGGTGCTTACCGAAATGACACCACAGGAAGTTATTGATGTAATTAAGGAATCAGGTCTTCGTGGTCGTGGCGGCGGTGGTTTCCCCACCGGTACAAAATGGCAGTTTACTTATAATTCACAAAACGACCAGAAGTACGTTGCTTGTAACGCCGACGAGGGTGACCCTGGTGCATTTATGGACAGAAGTATTCTCGAAGGTGACCCACACGCAGTTATCGAGGCTATGGCTATTGCCGGCTATGCAGTAGGTGCAAATCAGGGTTATATCTACATCCGTGCAGAATATCCTATTGCAGTTAAGCGTCTTAGCATCGCCATCGCTCAGGCAAGAGAATATGGACTTTTGGGTAAGAATATTTTTGAATCAGGTTTTGACTTTGATTTGGAAATCCGTCTTGGTGCAGGTGCTTTCGTATGTGGTGAAGAAACAGCTCTTATCACATCAATCGAAGGTCATCGTGGCGAGCCACGTCCCCGTCCTCCGTTCCCGGCTGTTGCAGGTTTGTGGCAGAAGCCTACACTTCTTAATAATGTTGAAACATATGCAAATATTACACAGATAATCTTAAATGGTGCAGATTGGTTTAAGTCAATCGGTACCGAAAAGAGTAAGGGTACAAAGGTATTTGCTCTTGGTGGTAAAATCAACAACACTGGTCTTGTTGAAGTACCTATGGGTACAACCCTTCGCGAAATCGTTGAAGAAATCGGCGGCGGTATCCCCAACGGCAAAAAGTTTAAAGCTGCACAGACAGGTGGTCCTTCAGGCGGATGTATTCCGGCATCACTTATGGATACTCCGATTGATTATGATTCACTTATGCAAATTGGCTCTATGATGGGTTCCGGCGGTCTTATCGTAATGGACGAAGATA
>JAZNBG010000005.1:0-113679 GCA_045586925.1 Clostridia bacterium
CAAGATACCTTCCGTCTGCTGTGCAAATATACATCATATTTTCATCAAAAACATTTTTACTGCCGCGGTAAATATATACTGTACGGTTATCATCCCACACTATTTCGGCGTTGCAGAGCTCCGCCACAGAACGTAGCGGAAGTAACATTCTGCCGTTTTTTATTATAGTTTTTACCGGAAGCTTTTGAACCGTGCCGTTGACTATACAATCGTCCGAGTCTTCAAACACTTTGATTATTGTGCCGCCAAGGGTAATGCTTGCGCTGCGGTCCTCATCACGCCAGACAACACGGGCATCCATACTTTCGCAAAACTGCCTGATTGCAATATATGTATAGCTGCCAATAAGCTGTGGCTGTTCGTCAGCAAATACCAAATCCTTGCCGTCCATAACCAGCTTTAATGTATCATCGGTTGCCGTCGCACCTGACAGAACAACAAAGTTGACGCTGTCACTAAAATACTCGATATCATATTTTTTGGCAAGCAAAACTGCTTTATACTGTCCCTGTGGAAGACTGTCAACCGTAATGCTGCCGTTGGTTATTTCAAAAATATTTTCATCAAGCGTTGTCAGGTTGCGTATATGCACCTCGTATGACGCATAATTCATAAAACCGCCATAAGAAAAATCCAGATTAAAGGTTACGCTGCCGTCATTATCTGACACCGCTTTCAGTTTAAGCTCGGGCAGCTTTCCGTTTTCCCATACGGCATTCAGCTTAATATCATCTTTAACATTAATTTGCTGACCAGGTTTAAATAGCTCTTTCTTTCCCTCAATCTGCCATCCACGGAAAATGTTTCCCATATTTTGCGGAACAACAACTGATATCTGCGCCATACTCCCGATAACCTTCTGCCGTGGAAGAATTTCCGCACCATCATCGAAATAGGATAGCACAAAATACTCGTCTTCTGATATATTCAATTTGGAATTTTGCTGTGCAAGCACTGTTGCTTGTAAAACAATCAGCACCAATGCCGCCAGCATAGCCATTTTCTTTTTCATAACTAACCCTTCAGCCATTTTATCAGTTGTTCTGCACTTACACCGTTGTAGATGTTATAACGGTTAAGGTTGTACAAACTGTTTTTGTCATATCTTTTTATATAGTTCATACCCGTTGAGGTTGCCATAGTCACACGTATACCGCTGCTTTTAAGAACAAAATCTGTCACGGCATTGTATTTACCCAAAGGATAGGCAAACCCAACAAGCGGTTTTTCAAGCTCTGCCTCAAGAATTGTCTTTGCCGTCATTAAATCGCCCTGAAAGTGCGAAATATAGTCCATTAGACCTTCGTTTTCAAGACGGAGAACCGTTTCCCTTGCACCTCTGCCTTCATATTCTGTACTCTGGTGCATATCATAGGTATGGCTCTGCACCGAAATCAGCCCTGATTCCACCATTTCTCTTGCCTGGTCATAGCTGAAATGCGGAGTGATTTTATAACTTGTGTTTTTGTATGTTTCTTTGCCTACCGAACTGACAATGGCAAAAATTGTCGCCTTGAAACCATACTCCTGAAGCATAGGAAATGCCACTGTATAGTTGTCAAGATAGCCGTCGTCAAAGGTTATGCAAACGGGATTTTCAGGCAGAGGAAAGCCATAATCAACATAATTTATCAATTCGTCCAAGGATATCGGGGTAAAACCGTTTTCCTTTATTGCATCAAGATGTTTTCTGAAATTTTCCGGGGATATGACAACAAGATTGTCACCTTCACCCACCGAATGATACATCAGCACAGGAACCGCCGCTGTGCCATCGTCTTTTGCGACAACCGGAACAGAAAAAATCAGTATTATAATCAAAATTATGGGAATTATTTTGTTTATCACAAATCAAACCTCCTAAGGTTTTTTAGTATTTGCAATCTGTCTAAAATCATACATAAAATTATATCATCAAACGTATTTGTTGTCAATCATTTGCAAAATGTACCGACACTTGCAAATTTTTTTCAAATTTCTATTGTATTTTTTGTGGTTTTGTGGTATTATAATTATGCTAAACCAATTTAATATTTTTTTGTAGGGGGTATTTTTTATACTTTTTTTGTCATATCAATTTTTAGAATTTGTTAAAAATGCAAATTCCTTTAAAAATTGATATGGCTTATACCCCATTCTTTTTAAATTGGTTTAGCGACTGCTGGAGTTTGCGTTTTTGTGCGGCAACTTCGGTTGTCGCATTTTTTAATTTCAGGAAGGTGTATTCAAATGATTAATTACAAAAAACTTTATTTTCGTCTTTTTAATGCCATAACAGATGCCATAGAAATATTGCAAAAGGCACAGATTGACACAGAAGAAGCCTATATTGAAGATGGCGAGGACGAAAACAACTCACCAAAGGTAACAAAGTTTAAAGTCCACTCTAGCGATAAAGAGAAGTAATGAAAAACCCGTTATACAACGGGTTTTTCATTACTTAGTCCACTATATTCCCCTTATAATCAATATCAAAAAGTCTGTCGCACAGATTAAAGGCGGCGCCTTTTACGGTATTTTCTTCGCTGATAGTTACCTCACGGATTTCCAAATCCTGCAAAAGAACAGGGTACGCACGGCTTTTCATTTCCTGCACCGCACAGTCAAGAAGCGGCCGTATTTTTACATACACTCCCATATTTATCACTATCGCCTGAGGCTTGCATAAATTCACAAGATTAGCAAGACCTATGCCCAGATACCTTCCACATTCATCAACCGCTGATTTTGCAGCCTTATCGCATTGCTCATATTTCTCGGCAATATACTCAAGGGTTGCGCCACTTTCGCCGCTTTTTTCTTCGTACAGCTTAATCAGTCTTTGCTCAGAACACATTATCTCCAAGCACCCACGGTTTCCGCAAAAGCAAAGCTCGCCATCCTTTTCAACCGTGGTATGCCCGATTTCACCCAGCATTGCCCGGTTAATTCCTCCGTGATAAAACTGACTTGCACCAATACCGTTTTCAAGGTCGATAAGCAACATATTCTTTTTTTCAATTCTGTTTGCGCAACAAAAATACCAAACCGCTTTAAGAAACGAAACATTATCTATAAAAACCGGAATCCCTGTTTTTTCTTCAAGAAATTTTTTAAGGTCAAATTCCTTCCATTTAAGGCTTGCAGAGGCTACAAACCGGCTGTCCTCCAGAACCATACCCGTAACCACAACCCCTATTCCCAACACACTGTCACGACCGTGCTCGTATACAAGGGATGCCACCTTCTCACGCACAAGCTCAACCACCTTATCGGGTTGCATATCTGATACATTTACACGGATTCGGGTAATAATTCTGCCTTCAAGGTCGGTATACGAAACATTTACCGAATCAACCCCTATAAATACACAGATAAGCCCGTAAGCCTCGGCACAAAAACGCAAAAGAGTCCCCTTTCTGCCGACACGCTCCGCCTTTTCAACACCGCTTTCGGCAATAAGCCCGATATCAAGAAGGTATGATGTTATATTGGTAAGGGATGCCAACGAAAGCCCTGTTTCGTGGGCAACAAGCGGTCTTGCCACATCTGGATTGCGCCTGATGTAGCTTAGCACCTTTAACCTGTTCATTTTTTGTATTAACTGAGAATTTCCTACAGATTTATCCATCTTCTCACCTGTATGCGGTTGTTTTGCCTAAATTATATCAAATAAAAATATCTTTGTCAACGCAACAACCGTCTTGACATACCCGCTTTAATCTGTTACAATTAATTTAAACAATGAATAAATTATATATACTTTTGCTTATTTATAATTAGAAAGGATGTTACATAATGAATGTATTAGCTATAGGTTGTCACCCAGACGACATTGAAATCAACTGTGCCGGCACATTGGCAAAATGTGTGAAGCGTGGCGATAATGTCACTGTATGTCACGTGTGCAACGGAAATATGGGTCACGTTGTAATTCCGCCTGACGAGCTGCGTGAAATCCGCATTAACGAAGCAAAAAAAGCAGGTTCTTTAGCCGGAATTAAGGTTGTAACCTGTGATATTGGCGACCTTGTTGTTTATCATCAAAACAAGGAACACCGTGATAAGGTTGTGGATATTATCCGTGAGGCTCAGCCTGATTTTATCATTACTCACGCACCAAACGACTATATGCCCGACCACGTGGCTGTCAGCAATCTTGTTTTTGATGCGGCGTTTGCTGCAAGCTGCCCCCATTATGAAACAGGGGTTTCGATGCCATCTATGGTTACACCCATATTTTATATGGATAACTTAGGCGGAAACGAATTTTTGCCTACCGAATATGTTGACATTACCGACGAGATTGACTTAAAGCTTGAAATGCTTGAATGTCACGAAAGTCAGCTTAAATGGATGAGAGAGCACGACAATATCGACTTTGCAGATATGGTAAAAACCATCTCAAAATACCGCGGATATCAGTGCGGTGCAGCTTATGCCGAGGCATTTGCACAATGTATGGTATATCCCAAGCCCACTGTAAGGAGGATGCTTCCATAATGAAAAAGGTTGCCTGTGTTGGAATTTTGGTTGCTGATGTAATTGTAGAGCCTGTCACCAGCTATCCCGAAAAGGGACTGCTTCTGCCGGTAAACTCAATCACACTGCACAACGGCGGAAACGCAATGACCGCCTCAATCAACGTAAAAAAGCTTGGTGTTGAAACCACTATGATAGGCAAGGTGGGTGCAGATGTTTTTGGCAGCTTTCTTCGTGACAAGCTGACCGCTGCCGGAGTAAATACCAAGGGTCTTAAAACAGATGACAGCGTTCAGACATCGGCATCTGTGCTTATGCTTGACAAAACCGGTGAACGTTCGTTCTTCCATTGTGTTGGTACAAACGCAGTATTTTCAGAAAAGGACATTGACTATTCTCTGGTTGAAGACTGCGATTTGGTATTTGTTACAGGTTCATTCCTTATGAACACCTTTGACGGCGTGGAAACAATGGAGTTTTTAAAGAAGTGTAAGGAAATGGGCAAGACCACCTTCCTTGACGTTTGCTGGGATGCAAGCGGCAGATGGGGCGAGCTTCTTGATATGTCAATGCCGTATATAGATTATCTTATGCCCAGTATTGACGAGGCTGTGTGCATTGCAGGCAAAGACGATGTCGAAGAAATTGCAGACGTATTCTTTAGCCGCGGTGCAAAAAATGTTGTCATTAAAATGGGCAGCAAGGGTGCATTTTTAAGACGCAGCACCGATGCCAAGGGTCAGATTTTCCCGTGCTGCAAGGGTGTTACCGCAGTTGACACAACAGGTGCAGGCGACAGCTTTTGTTCGGGCTTTCTGGCAGCATTTGCAAGAGATTGCAGTCTGGAGGAATGTGTTAAGTTTGCCAACGGAACAGGTGCACATTGCGTAATGGCAAAGGGTGCAACCACAGGCATCACATCATACGAAGAAATTTTAGATTTTGTAAATAAACAATAATTTATCAGGAGGATGAAAAAAATGGATTTTTTAAGTACAGTACAGGGCAGCGACTGCGAAAGCTTTTTCCCTAAGGGCTGGGACATCAAAAAGATTGACGAATGCTGCGACAAGGGTGTAACACGTGAGGATTTCTGGAACAAGGATTTTAACCCCATTGAATGTGACAACATCAACGATTTTGACACACTTATGGGTCACGAAATCGCAATGCAGATTAAGCTTGCAAAGGAAGAAGGCAAAAAGCTGGCTATGATTCTTCCTGTTGGTCCTATGGGTATGTATAAGTGGGCAGCATATTTCATTACAAACTGGAATCTTGACTGCAAGCACGTTTACACATTCAATATGGACGAATGGGCAGATGCCGAGGGCAACACTTTGGATTCAACCAACCCCGCATCATTTGAGTACAGTATGAAGCAGGCGTTTTTCAACAAGCTTGGCGACCTTACAATCCCCGAAGCACAGAGAAACTTTGCAACAAAAGATAACCTTCCTACTTATGCCGGCAAGATTGCAGCGCTCAAGGCAGAAGGTGCAAAGCTGGTATTGGTATACGGTATCGGCCGTGCTTGCCACATTGCATTCTGGGAACCCACATTTGCACAGGATTATGCATCTGCTGCTGAATGGGAAGCTGCAACACACCGCATCGCTGCAAAGCTTACACCTATGACAATCGAACAGAATGCTATCACAAGCTTTAAGAGCCGCACAACATTGGTTCCTTGCCGTGCGAACACAATCGGCCCCGGTCTTTTCCTTCAGGCAGATTACGCAATCGGCGGATGCGATGGTTCACTTGGCCGTGGTATGGGCTGGCAGGGAATGAGCTTCTTAACCACTCTCCACTACGGTCCTGACACAAGCATTACATCATCATACATTCCTACTCTCCCCGGCAAGCTGTTCTATCTTAAGGAACTTGCAGGTCCGTTGGTTGCTGAGTGTAACTAATTTCAGAAACATTTTAAAAGGGCTGTCCGTATCGGACAGCCCTTTACTTCTTTTACAGGGATGGTTAAATGTTTATTTCAGGGTGTTTCTTTATCCTTTTCATAAGCATTAAAAGTCCTATTACCATAATGATAGGGAACACGCAGGCAATAAGCAGTCCCGAGCTTATTTCGTCGCCCATCATTGCCGAAACCATACCAACTGTTGTTGGGCCAAGAGTACAACCTAAATCCCCCGCCAAAGCAAAAAGACCAAACATTGCAACGCCGCCGGTTGGATATGTATTTGCAGCCAAGGACAGTGTGCCGGGCCACATAATTCCGGCAGTAAAGCCGCACAGACCGCAGCATATAATTGCCGCAAATTTAAAAGGAAGGATTGCCGCAAAAATATACAGAAATACGGTTACAATTCCGCAGCAAAGCAAATATTTTGCAAGATTAATCCTGTCTGCCATCTTTGAATAAAATACTCTTGAAAATGCCAGCATCAACGCAAACATACAAGGTCCTAAAATATCGCCAAGGGTCTTTGAAATCCCCAGAGAGCTTTCTGCAAAGGCTGATGCCCACTGACTCATAGCAATCTCGGTTGCTCCGCTGCAAAACATAATCAAAAAGAATATAAGAAAACTCTTGCGTCTAAACAGCTTGTGCATAGGCATCCTTTCGCTGTTTTCAACAATTTTGTTAATCGGCACAAAGTAAAAATATACCGCATTTCCAAGTGGGATAAGTGCCCATATAATTGCAATCCAGAACCAATGCTCTTTGCCGAATACAAAAAGCAATATGTTGGTTACAAGAACTGTTGCCACCGAGCCAAAGCCGTACATCGAGTGCAGAAAGCTCATAGATGCCGCCTTGTTATCCGATGGACACGCCTCAACTATGGGGCTTAGCAGCACCTCATAAACGCCGCCACCTGCCGAAAATAAAAGCACCGAAAATATAATTGCAGCATATGTATTTTCGACATATGGTGCAACAAGTCCCAAAAATAAAAATCCGCATCCCGCCAAAAGACTTGCCGCAATAATTGTTGTGCGATAGCTGACCCTGTCAATAAAAAACAGAGATATAAAATCCATTATAAATTGCATTACAAAATTAACTGTGGCAATCAATGTTACAAGTCCCAGTGCAATACCGTAATCCTGATTGAAAATAACAAACAAAAGTGGCGTGAAATTGCACACGATTGCCTGTGAAAATGCGCCGATATAGCAGGCACGTTTTGTATGTTTGAAACTTAGTATTCCTTTCATTTTATCACCTGTAAAGCTACATTTTTTTCGGGACGGCAAGTACCGTCCCGATTTGTTATATAATTTTTTTAGCTTCAAGATAGAAGCGCTTTTCGTTAGCCTCGCCCATCGAGAATGTCTTTCGGGGCAAAGCACCGTCTACAATAACCGTTTCAAAAAGCTCGGATTTTTGAGGACAGGGAAGTAAAAATCCCACCGCATCATCACAATCAGAAAGCTGTCTTACCACGTCCTCGCCGTGTATGTAGTCAAGCTCGTACCCCATACTGTCAAGGAAGTTCTGCAGTGTTCCAACCGTAAGATTGGATGACGGATTGGTAACAAAAACACTTTCGGTATGCTCGCCCGAAACCAAAACTATTTCCTGAGCACCATCTGAGTCGGTGTCCGAAACCTGATAATACTCCGAAAGTGCTGACTTTACATCTGCCATACCTTTACCAAACACTACTCTGTGGATAGGCTCAAACTCAAGAGCCTCGTCGTGAATATTTTCAAGCTCCACAAGACAGAATCTTGCAGGATGATTTTTCTGTTCGTCCTCGGTAAGGGTCTTTTTAAGGTTATCCCAACAAGTTTTTGCGGTTGCCAAAGAATGATTTCCGTCGCCTACGGCAAACACCAGATTGTCAGGTGCGTTCTTTGCAAACTTGTCAATTCTGCCGATTACTGCATCCGCCTCGTCACCCTTTATATGCCAGCCAGCAATGTGACCGCCGCCTTCCATAAGGTCAAAGTCATAAAGAGGCTTTGTTTTTTCGATTCCGCCGATAATATAATCTGCTATATCATCAACAAGTACAATTGCGTGCGGAAGCTCAAGCGGAGCATTCTCACGAATTTTAACACGTGGTGGAATTCTTGAAAGAATTGTACCTTCTGTGGCACGAATTGCACTTTTAGAACCTTTTGAAAAGTCATATTCCTCCAAATCAATTGCGCCCACAACACCACGACGGATTTTGCCGCTGTTCATTGTGCGTTCAACATAAATCAAACTGTCCTCAAGGGCAACAAAAATATCTCTTTCAAGGTATTCCTTCATAGAATCGTTAATAGCATTAATCCTTGCATCACCCTCCGACAAAAATGCTTCGGGATAAACAATGGTAAGGGTTGAAGGTGCATCACCTACAAAATTTTTAACTCTCTCCCAGTATTCGGGCTGAGCGGTATATTGATCGCAGGCAACCACGCTCCATTTTTCCATATCAATACATTCAGGCATCAAAATATCCGCCTTGTTAAAAATACTCATAATGTCCTCCTAATCTTTCGCATTACCCTGTGCCTCCCTTGTGTAAAGGGCGGTGTCAGTTGCTTGCAACTGACGGAGGGATTGCCACTATACAATCTGTGCACCGCTCTGGATGCTTTCATCAACGGTAATCACATTCAGGTTGTCCTTGTATTCTGCACTTAAAATCATTCCGTTTGACTCTAAACCCATCATCTTTCTTGGCGGGAAGTTTGCAACAAACAGAATATTTTTGCCAATCATATCCTCGGGTTTACAGAATTTTGCAACACCGGATAAAATCTGTCTTGTTTCGCTGCCTGTTTCTATTGTAAATCTAAGCAGCTTTGATGATTTGGGAACAGGCTCACATTCAAGCACCTTGCCCACACGAATATCAAGGTCAAGGAACTTTTCAAATTCGATATCAGCTTTGAATGGCTCGATTTCGATTGCAGGTGCTTTATTTGCTGCATTCTCTTCTTCGATTTCAGCAAGCTTCTTTTCTGCATCAATTCTTGCAAACAGCATTGCCGCCTCGCCAACCTTCTGTCCTGCCTCTGCGGTGCCAAAATTCACCAATTCTTCGAGTGTGTATGCCTCTGCCCCAAGTGCCGCCGTCAGCTTTTCAGCGGTTTCGGGCATAAATGGTGCAAGGAGCGATGCAATCCAGCGAAGAGCCTCAACCAAATTATACATAACCGTCTTTAATGTGCCACGTTGCGCATCATCCTTGGCAAGTGCCCAGGGCATTGTTTCGTCAATATATTTGTTTGCACGGTTTGCAATTGTCCAAAGTGCCTCCAGAGCATCTGCTGTGCGGAATTCATCCATCAATGCCACAACGTCAGCCTTTGCCTTTTCAGCAACTGCCGAAAGTTCTGCATCAAAATCTGTTGCGGTTTCCTTATTGGGAACAATTCCGTCAAAATATTTATTCACCATTGCAACTGTGCGGTTTGCAAGGTTGCCAAGTACATTTGCAAGGTCGGTATTATATGAATTTACAATCTTTTCATAGGTAATTGTGCCGTCCTGAGCATAGGGCATTTCACGAAGCAAATAATATCTAATCGCATCTGTGCCAAAGTGACGTACCAAATCGTCTGCATAAATAACATTGCCTAAAGACTTGCTCATCTTATCCTCGCCGCTGAGAAGCCACGGATGACCAAACACCTTTTTAGGCAGCGGCTCGCCAAGAGCCATCAGGAAAATTGGCCAGTAAATTGTATGGAATCGCAGGATATCCTTACCTATAATATGCACATCTGCAGGCCAGTATTTGTCATAAAGCTCGCCTTTGGAATCGGGGGTGTAGCCAAGTGCATTGATATAATTTGTAAGTGCATCAAGCCATACATAGATGGTGTGCTTGTCATCAAAGGTCACAGGGATGCCCCATTTGATACTTGTACGTGACACGCACAAATCCTGAATACCGGGTTTGATAAAGTTGTTTATCATTTCCTTTTTTCTGGATTCGGGCTGAATGAAGTCGGGGTTCTCCTCGATATGCTTTTCGAGTGCTGCCTGATATTTGCTCATTTTAAAGAAATATGCTTCCTCGTTGCCCTTGTGCACTTCACGGCCGCAATCGGGACACTTGCCGTCCACAAGCTGAGTATCTGTCCAGAAGGATTCACAAGGGGTACAATACCAGCCTGTGTAGGAATCCTTGTAGATATCGCCCTGTTCATATAGCTTTTTGAAAATCTTCTGCACGCTGTCAACGTGGTAGTCATCTGTTGTTCTGATAAATTTGTCGTATGATGAATTCATCAAATCCCAGATTGTGCGGATTTCGCCCGCAACGCCGTCAACATATTCCTGAGGTGAAATACCTGCCTCGTTTGCAAGCTGTTCAATTTTTTGACCATGCTCGTCTGTGCCTGTAAGGAAGAACACATCATAGCCCTCAAATCTTTTAAATCTGGCAATGGCATCCGCAAGTACAACCTCATAGGTGTTGCCGATGTGTGGCTTTCTTGAGGTATATGCAATAGCTGTTGTCAGATAGAACTTTTTCTTATCCATTTTATACAACATCCTTTCAATATTTTTATCTTTAATTCTCACATTAGCCTTCCCCTTGAGGTGAAGGTGTCAAAACCCACGGTTTTGACGGATGAGGTGTTGTTATTCGTTGTTTTCGGTTCCTCTCGGCTCAAAGCCAAAATGCTCATAGGCAAGCCTTGTCACAACTCTGCCCCTTGGTGTCCGGTTTATAAAGCCAATCTGCATCAGATACGGCTCGTAAACATCCTCGATTGTTGTGCTTTCTTCGCCTACCGTTGCGGCAATTGTGTCAAGACCGACAGGGCCGCCGTCATAAAACTTTATCATCGCTTCAATCATCGTTTTGTCAATGGCATCAAGACCAAGCTTGTCAACCTCCAGCTTTTTTAATGCAAAGTCGGCAACCTGATCGGTTACTACACCGTTTGACTGAACCTCCGCAAAGTCACGGACACGTTTCAGCAAACGGTTTGCAATTCTTGGAGTGCCTCGCGAACGTGAGGCAATCTCTACCGCTCCTTTTGGAGTAATTTCAATCCCCAAAATCCCTGCCGAACGTGAAATAATCATCTCTAAGTCTTCCTGACTGTACATTTCAAGTCTGGATATTACACCAAATCGGTCGCGTAATGGTGCTGTCAGTGCCCCCGCCTTGGTGGTTGCACCGATAAGTGTAAACTTTGGAAGGTCAAGGCGAATCGAACGTGCCGAAGGGCCTTTTCCTATAATTATATCAAGTGCTCCGTCTTCCATTGCAGGATACAGAATTTCTTCGACACTGCGGTTAAGACGGTGAATTTCGTCAATAAATAAAATGTCATTCTCCGAAAGATTGGTAAGGAGTGCCGCCAAATCGCCTTGCTTTTCAATTGCAGGGCCTGATGTAATACGGATGTTAACCCCCATCTCGTTGGCAATAATCCCCGCCAGAGTGGTTTTGCCCAAACCCGGAGGGCCATAAAGCAAAACGTGGTCCAAAGGCTCGCCCCTCTTTTTTGCCGCATCCATAAAGATTTTAAGATTTTCCTTTGCCTTTTTCTGACCTATATAATCAGAAAGCAGTTTTGGACGCAGGCTATATTCAATTTCATTGTCACCGTGTATTTCGCCGGTGGTCACAATTCTGTTTTCGTTTTCAAAATCCATAAGGCGTTAACCTCTCATAAGTTTTTTAAGGGCTTCTTTTACAATATCTTCAACCGAGCCTGAAAGCCCCGATACAGCACGCTTTGCCTCCTGTGCAGAATAGCCAAGAACAACAAGGGCACTAACCGCTTCGTCTGCCTCTGTATCGCCGCCGTGGTATACATCGACGACTTCCTCTGTTGAGATATTTCCTATATCTACGCCCTTGAACTTGTCCTTAAGTTCAAGAACGATACGTTCTGCACCCTTGGCACCAAGTCCGGGAGTTTTACTTGCAATATATTTAAAGTCGTTTGTCACAACGCACAGGGCAAATTTAGATGGCGAAATGTTTGAAAGCAGAGCAATAGCAGTTTTTGCACCGACTCTTGACACCCCGATAATCATTTCAAAAAGGTTCAGCTCTTCCATTGTGGCAAAGCCGTAAAGGTCAAATATATCGGCAGATGCCTTGAAATTTGTATGGGTATAAAGCTTTGCGGAAGAACCAACCTCGCCAATAACTTCAAGGGTTTTTGTGCTTGCATAAAGACGATAGCCAATGCCATTGTTGTCAATAACCGCAAAGCTCTCGGTCTTTACGGCAACTGTGCCCGATATATAATAAAACATAATTCCTCTACCTTTCAGAAAATACTATCTTTTAAATATGATAAATCTCGCAAACTTCTGCAACACTCTTTTTTGCAATTTCAATTTCGCGTTCTGTGATTTCTTCATCAAAATCGCAGAATGTGTTATCTTTAATATCATTTCCTGATAAAACTTTATACCAAATCAGTCCAAGTGCATATCTGCCAAGACCAAGGCTTGCATGGAATGTATCTCTGTGTACTTTCTCGATGCCGTTTGCAATTAACCTTTGAAAAACTTCGCCTGATGGTATAAGCAAATCTGCCTCAATTGCTTTAGCCGCCTTCTCATATGACTCTTTTATATCTTTAAACATATCGGCGTGATTGCTGTAGCCCAGTTCGACATTCAGTCGTTGAGAGTCTTGTTCATAAGCCCAGGTCTGATGTATTGCAATTTTTGCTTTAGGTGCGCAAAGCCTTATATACTCAACTATCTTATCAAGGTATGGCTGATAGGTTTCATAATCAGGCGACTTGGAACTCACCTGCTGAACAGTCACAATATCCCAATCCCGATTTAAAAGCGCCTCTTTTAATGAAACCTTAAAGCCCGTGCTGTGTCCGTTCACCTGAAGGTCGTATTTACATTGTTCGCTCAGCATATTTCTGTAATGAAGTGAAATGGGACAACCGCCTATATAAAGATTAAATGCACCAAGGCTGAATCCGTCGGCCCTTGCTATCTGATGTAAATATCTTTGAGCATCCTGTGAAAAGCTGTTTCCTATTGATAAAATATTCATTATTAAATACATCCTTTCTCGACATCACACACTTATGGGTCAGGTTAATCGCATATAAAATTATTATACCATCAATTTCCTTAAAATACAAGCCCGAAATACCATAATTTTACCACTTTGTCGCTCTGTATGAATGTGCATGGCAAATGGCAATAGCAAGGGCATCGGCAGTATCATCAGGCTTGGGAACAGCATCTAAATTTAAAATTGCCTTCGTCATCTGCTGAACCTGAGCCTTTTCGGCACGGCCATAACCCACAACCGCCTGCTTTACCTGAAGCGGAGTGTATTCATAAATCGGAACGCCACAATTCTTTGCCGCAAGAACAAGAACCCCCCTTGCCTGAGCAACATTGATAGCCGTCTTTTGGTTGCTGTTGAAAAACAGCTCTTCAATAGCCATTCCATCGGGCTTTGTTCTCTCAATTATTTCAACCGCCTCGTCATAAATTTTTTTAAGACGGTCAAACATATCCTCGCCCGCCTCGGTGGTGATTGCTCCAAAATCCACAACCTTAAAACGGTTTCCCTCAAAATCAACAACCCCGACGCCCACAATTGCATAGCCGGGATCAATACCTAAAATTCTCATTTTTTGTTCCCTTTCAATAAAAATGCATATACATCGGGCATATATGCATAAAAATTCATTATTTTTGCATAAAAATGCAAAAATTTTTAAAAAAGGTGTTGCATTTTTCCATAACATACATTATAATATAAAATGTTGAATAAAACAAGTATTTTTTAACCTAGCAGGAGGTAATATTATGGCAAAAGATAAGGTAGTACTGGCGTACTCCGGCGGACTTGACACATCAATCATTATTCAGTGGCTTAAAGAAAATTATGACTATGATGTTGTTTGCGTTTGCGGTGACGTTGGTCAGGGTAAGGAAACAGACGGACTTGAAGAACGTGCAATACGTTCAGGTGCGCTTAAATGTTACATAGAGGATTTAAGAGAAGAATATGTTAAAGACTACATCTTCCCCACTCTTAAATCAGGTGCAATGTACGAAGGCAAATACCTTCTTGGTACATCACACGCAAGACCAATCATTGCAAAAAGACTGGTTGAAATCGCACAGAAGGAAGGCGCAGTTGCAATCTGCCACGGCGCAACCGGCAAGGGCAACGACCAGGTGCGTTTTGAGCTTGGTGTTAAGGCTCTTGACCCATCACTTAAAATTATCGCTCCCTGGAGAATCTGGGATATAAAATCAAGAGAAGACGCAGTTGATTATGCAAATGCGCACGGCATTGAAATCCCTGTTACAAAAAAGGACCTTTACTCACGTGACAGAAACATCTGGCACATCAGCCACGAAGGTATGGATTTGGAAGACCCATGGAACGAGCCTCAGCTTGACAGCCTGCTTAAGCTTGGTGTATCACCTGAAGCCGCTCCTGATGAACCCACATATGTTGAAATCGAATTTGTTGCAGGCGAGCCTGTTGCAGTAAACGGCGAAAAGCTTTCACCTGTTGCATTGGTTGAAAAGCTTAACGAGCTTGGCGGCAAAAACGGCGTTGGTATTGCAGACATCGTTGAAGACCGTTTGGTTGGTATGAAGTCAAGAGGCGTTTATGAAACTCCCGGCGGTACAATTCTTTACACCGCAATTCAGGAGCTTGAATATCTGTGCCTTGACCGTGACACTCAAGCATTCAAGAGAATGAGCCAAACTCAGTTCTCACAGCTTGTATACGACGGCAAGTGGTTTACACCACTCAGAGAGGCAATGTCAGCTATGTATGACGAAATGGACAAGTACGTTACAGGTACAGTACGCCTTAAGCTTTACAAGGGCAGCTGCACACCTGCAGGTGCAAAGTCAAAATACTCACTTTACAACGAGGATATCGCATCATTCGGTGACAGCAAGGAGCTTTACAGCCACAAGGACAGCGAAGGCTTTATCAATCTTTATGGTCTGCCCCTTAAGGTACGTGCAATGATGAAAAAGAAGAATAACGAACAATAAATTTTTAAATCATATGAAACGATGCCTCCCTTGTGTAAAGGGAGGTGGCTCAAAGAGCCGGAGGGATTGTTACCTCTCTTTTTCGTGATAAGCTTTACAGGGGCATCCTTGATGCCCCTGAATTTCTGTATATAGGAGAAAACTATTATGAAACTATGGGGTGGAAGATTTTCAAAATCCACAGATGCGGCAGTTGACGATTTTAATTCATCAATCCGTTTTGACAGCCGTATGTACAAGCAGGACATCCGGGGCAGTCAGGCACACGCCGCTATGCTTGGCAAGCAAGGCATTATTCCGGAAGCAGATGCCAAGCTTATTGTAAAAACACTTGAAGAAATTCTTGCGGATATCGAGGCGGGCAAGGTGGAATTTACCATTGATGCCGAGGATATCCATATGAATATCGAAACAATTCTGATTTCACGCATAGGAGATGTGGGCAAACGCCTTCACACAGGCAGAAGCCGCAACGATCAGGTTGCACTTGACAACAAGCTGTACCTTCGTGACGAGGCAGAAGAGTTAAAATCTATGCTTGAAAATCTGCAAAGCATCATTTTAAAGCTTGCAGAAGAAAACCTTGACACAATTATGCCCGGCTACACACATCTGCAAAAGGCACAGCCCATCACCTTTGCACATCACATTATGGCATATTATGAGATGTTCTCACGTGACCTTTCAAGGCTTAATGACTGGAAAAGACGTATGAACATTTTGCCCCTTGGCAGCGGGGCTTTAGCGGGTACAACCTATCCCCTTGACAGACCATTTGTGGCAGAAAAACTTGGTTTTGACGGAATTACTCAAAACAGTATCGACGGCGTTTCTGACCGTGACTTTGTTTGCGAGCTTGCGTTTGTGTTGTCAATGGTAATGGTTCACCTGAGCCGTTTCTCTGAGGAAATTATCCTTTGGAGTTCCAATGAATTTGGCTTTGTAACCTTAGACGATGCATACAGCACAGGCTCCAGCATAATGCCGCAAAAAAAGAACCCCGACATTGCCGAGCTTGCAAGAGGTAAGTCAGGCAGGGTATTTGGCTCACTTATGGGGCTTCTTACAATGCTTAAAGGTCTGCCCCTTGCATACAACAAGGATATGCAGGAGGATAAGGAGCAGATATTTGACGCACTTGACACCGTTAAGATGTGCCTGCCCGTATTTGGCGGAATGCTTGCCACAATGAAGATAAACAAAGACGCAATGCTTGAAGGAGCGAAAGGCGGCTTTACAAATGCAACAGACGTTGCCGACTATCTTGTAAAAAAAGGTCTGCCCTTCCGTGATGCACACGCAGTTGTTGGCAGAATGGTTGCCTACTGCCTTGACACCAACAAGGTAATTGACGCACTTAGTATGGACGAATTTAAAGACTTTTCGCCACTTTTTGACGAGGATATTTATACAGCAATTTCACTTGAAACCTGTGTAAACCTCCGCAAAATCCCCGGCGGCCCCGCAATTGAAACTATGCGCGCCGTAATTGATGGATATAAAAATAAATAATCCCATTAATCAAAACCGCAGTGCCAACGGCACTGCGGTTAATCTTTTCAGTTCTGTTTCCGTACAATTTTATATTCATCATAGAAGCTGTAATACGGGCACGAATTATGTCCCGAGCCATAAAACGACGAAACCTCGTCCTCGTCAAGATTGATTGTGCATACATAATAATCCATCTCGTAATCATAGTCGAAATATGCACAGGTTTCGCATTGGGTTATTTTTTTATCGTCCTTCATTTATATGCTCCCTTCATAAGGTCGTATCAAATGTCATTATAACACCAAGCGTCATATATTTCAATAGCTATATTTCTTATTCAGGGAATATATTCATAGTATCATCTATACAAACCTTATCAAGACAATATTTGCCCTCAACAACAGGCTCACGGTTTACCCATTTACCACGGGTAAAGTCAGGCACAGAAACAGGTGCCCCGCCCATTGCAATAGACGCCTCAGAAAGTGGCGCAATTGCTGCCCATAAAATGGAGTCATATGCATCAATTGGAGTGTTTGTCCCCCTCTTAACACTTTCGATAAATGCACGGCAAACCAGCCAGTCCATACCGCCGTGACCGCCTTTTTCACCGAGTTCTACATACTCTTTGTGGAGAGGATGGTCATATTCCTTATATATTTCTTCAAGGTTGTTGCGGCAAGGTTCATCCATACCCAGAAAAAACAATGTCCTACCATCTTCGGTGCACATTCCGCGGCTGCCACGAATGGTAAAGTTTCTTGAATAAAACGGCCGTGGTGCTGTGGTATCAAGACAAAGTTTAATTGTTTCACCATTGGCACAAGTAATCACCGTAGTTATGATATCTCCATGCTTATAGTCATACTTTGCCCATTTCCCGTCGGGGCCTAAGTCATTTAAAACACGTTCCTTCAATGCAACTGCCTTAGATGCAAAGGAACTTAATGTCATCATTCTGTTGCCACGATTGATGCCTAAAACCTTGCAAATGGGTCCAAGTTCGTGAGTGGGATACTGTTCGCAGTTTCTGTGCATATAGGAATGAATTCTGTAATGACGGTCTTCATCCTTTTCATCACCATATAATTCTCTGCATCTTATCAAATCGTGATGATAGCCGCCTTCTGCGTGAATCAGCTCGCCAAACAGACCTTTTTCTTTTACATTAAGCGCCATCATTTCAAATCTGCCGTAGCAGCAGTTTTCAAGCATCATTATTGGAGTTTTTGTTTCTTCGTATATGTTAAGAAGGTCATGACATTCCTGAATATCAAAGGCGCAGCCTACCTCAAAGCCTGTGTATTTTCCGGCACGCATAGCATCCTTGACAATGTCAAGTCGGCTTTCCCAACCTGTCATAATGAATACCGCATCAATTTCGGAATTGTTTAAAATATCGTGATAATTCGTGGTTGCAACGGCTTCTGCCTTACCTTTTTCTCTAAGAATATTGTTTATCTTTTCAAATTCAAAGTCGTTCATATCACAAATCATGGCAATGTCAACATCATTCATTTCGCTGATACATTTTTGCAGAACATTCGTGCCGCGTCTGCCAAGCCCAATATATCCAACTTTTATTCTATCCTTCATTTTTCTCTCCCCTTTTGGTGTAAATATCATTGACACCAATCTTTTTTTATGTTACAGTAAGCATATCAATCTTAAAGTTATAATTCAATACAAAAAAAGACACATATTTTTATATTTTAGATACTAAAAGGGGGTCTTTGGATGTTCTTTCCGATTAATAACACTTTTCAGATTACAGATTTTTTTCATATACCACTGGACCGACGCTTTTCAGAAAATTTTAATTTCGATGGTGAAAAGCATAACTTTTGGGAAGTTGTGTATGTGATGGACGGCAAAATAGAGGTTACCGAGGACGAAAAAGTTTACATAATGGGCGAACGTGACATCATTTTCCACTCCCCAAATGAATTTCACTGTTTGCGTTCTGCCGAAAATACCTGCCCTCGAGTGCTTAATGTTTCATTTCGCGCCAGTGGCAACCTGCCGAAGCATTTAAAAAATGGTGTGTTCCATTTATCCAGCGCCCTGCATGATGAATACATCAAAATTGTCAACATGTTGAATGCCTGCGATTTATACCACAAAAAGGATACGGCTGACCCTCTAAGCCTTTATGAGGTGAGTTGTCTGATGTCTGCTTTTTTTATACGTCTTCTGCGTGAAAGTCAGGCAAAAGACAGTCTTTCCACCTCCGTTGGTGCACAAACCTACAGTTCCCTTGTTGACCTTATGCATAAGGAAATCTGCAACAATCTTTCATTAGAAGATTTAGCAAAAAAGAGCTACATCAGCGTAAGCTATATCAAAAAACTCTTCAGGCAATACGCCGGCACCAGTCCCAAAAACTATTATATAAATCTGCGTGTATCAGAAGCACAAAAGCTTTTACTTACCAACATTCCCATATCAGACATTGCTGATAAAATGAATTTTTCCTCTGCCGGTTATTTTACACTATTTTTCAAAAACCAAACTGGATATACACCGACGCAGTACCGAAAAATTCATGGCGTTCGTTAAAATCAAATACTAATTACACCAATTTATACTTGAAAAGCAACAAGAAATACAATATAATATTATAAAAGAGGTGAATCTATGAAAGGCTATTTTGAATTTACCGCAGGCGAAAAGCGATATCTTGAAGAAATAAACAATACATATGACAGCAACCTGTCGCCCTTTGCCACTAAAAACGAAGATGTTGTGCGTTCTGCCAGAGCACCCAGATATGATATAATCCGTCCGCCATACGCATATGACGTTGACTGCATAATCTACAACCCATTCTACAACAGATACACCGACAAAACCCAGGTTTTTTCATTTTATAAAAATGACGATGTAACACGCCGTGCCCTTCACGTTCAGTTGGTTTCAAAGATTGCAAGGACAATCGGCAGAGCATTAAAGCTTAACCTTGATTTAATTGAGGCGATTGCCCTTGGTCACGATATGGGGCACACACCCTTTGGTCACAAAGGCGAAGAGCTGCTTTCGGAATGTTATGAAGAAAGTACAAAGCGACGTTTGGGAAAGGCACGTTATTTTAATCATAACGTACACAGCGCACGAATTTTCAGGAATATTTTAAACACCAACCTGACCCTGCAGACAATGAGCGGAATTCTAGCCCACAACGGCGAAAAGGTGTGCCGTGAATACACCCCAAGCAAGCTGACCGATTTTCAGAAATTTGACAGCATTTTAGAGAACTGTTACACCAGGAAGAATTATCATAAATCTCTTCGTCCCAACACTTTGGAGGGATGCGTGGTAAGAATAAGCGATATGATTGCCTATGCCGGCAAGGACAGACTTGACCTTTACCGAGTGAAGGCCATCAGTGAGGAAATGTTTAAGTCCGAACGTCTTATCGGCACAAGAAACAGTGACATAATTTCAAATGTGATTATTAATATAATTAAAAACAGTATAAATCAGCCAAGTCTTAATATGGACGAAGAAGTCTTTGCTGACCTTCGTGACCTGATTGCCGAAAACAACGAGCTGATTTACCTTAATGAAGACCGGGTCGAACCATATGACGAAAGTATAAAGCCATTGATGAAAAAGCTTTATGCAAGATTTTTGTATGATTTAGAAAACAATAATACAGACTCACCCATATTCCGTCATTACATTGATAACCCTGCACTCAGCCCTAAATATCGAAATTCAAAAGGCGCGCTGTGTGTAGATGCCGACGACATCGTCACCGACTGTATCGCAAGTATGACTGATGACTATTTTGTGGATGTGTGTGCAGAACTGCACATTGACGACGATGCATTTAAGAAAATTAAGTATCACAGTTATTTTGATATATAAAAAGGAGATGCTAAGAGGCGTACTCTTAAGGACAGAAAACGGAGCAGTGAAATTCACTGCTCCGCTTCACTATTATAGAAACAATCATTTTCCCATCTTATGACATTTGTATCTATGTATTCCCATATCTTTTGATAATCTTTTTCACCACGAATTATGTGGTCGTGGTATGACCTCTGCCATATTTTTTCGTTATATGTATTATGTATCTTTTTTGATACATTCATTTTTAGAAATCCTACCATTTTATCAATAACAGAACGATGGTATTGTAGGGGCGATTCACGAATCGCCCGTTTTTCATTGCTATTGTTGATTTCTATAATCAAATGAATATGATTTGGCATAACAACATATTTATGAATTGACACATTAAATCTATCTGGCAGTATTTTGATAATCTGTTCTACAAACTTTCCATATTGCGTTAATTTATTTTTTGGCAATTCGTGAATTGCCCCTACAATGTTTGAAAACAAACATTTTCTGTTATGTGCGCATATCGTAATAAAATATGCTCCGGGTGTGCTGTAATCATACCCCTTTAATCTTGTTGGTTTTCTTTTTGGTAGTGCCATAATCTTATTTTATTTCCTGTTCAAGGTTTTTGAAATCATCTGTATCAAAGAAATCTATCAACGATATTCCTAATCCGTCGCAGAGCATTTTTTAATTACTATCCTTAAGAACACACCTCATACGGCATCGCCATTTTTTATTCCAACTCGCCCCATTCAGCATAATATTCTTCCAAATTTTGACGCAACTTGTCTGCCGCAGCACATTTTTCGTTCATCAGCTTGTAATCCGAAAAGATTTCCTCATGGGTCATTTCTTCTTCAATTTGGGCAAGGTCTGCCTCTGCCTGTTCAATAAGTCCTTCAAGCTCACGAATACGGTTTTTGCGCTGTGCATCAAGACGCCGCTGTTCCTTAGAACGATAGCCGCCTGACTGATTTGCTTTTATATTCTCCATTGCCTTTTGCTGTGCAAGCTGTGCCGCAATCTCGGCATCACGTGCCGCTTCACGCTCCACTACCTCGCAATAGTAATCATAGTTGCCCTGATACAGCCGTAAGCCCTCCTCGGTAATCTCGGCAATTTTATCCGGAACCTTGTTAAGAAGATAACGGTCGTGCGATACAAATATCATTGTTCCGCCGTAATCAGACATCGCCTCCTCCAGCACCTCTTTAGAGGCTAGGTCAAGATGGTTGGTAGGCTCGTCAAGGATGATTACGTTTGACTTTTCAAGCATAATTATACAAAAGGCAAGCTTTGCACGTTCGCCGCCGCTGATTATTTTAACAGGCTTGTAAACATCATCCTTTGTAAGCAAAACATTTCCTAAAACGCGTCGGATTTCAGCCTCGGGGGTGTCGGGAAATCTGTCCCACAACTCGTCAAGTGCAATTTTATCCTGATTGAGATTAAGATTTTCCTGCTCGTAATAGCTGATGCTGACATTCTTGCCCCATTCAACTGTGCCATGGCTGTACGGGATAATCCCCTGAATAATTTTAAGGAACGAGGATTTACCAATTCCGTTTGCACCAATAATTGCAATCTTTTCTTTTTTCTTGATTGCAAGGTTTACACCCTTGCACAAAACCTTTTGTTCATCCCCCACCGCAATATCAAGGTCGGTTACGGTAAGGACATCCTTATAAGGCTCGTTGGTATGTTCAAACTTCAGCCGCATAGACTTTAAATCGCCGTCAGGTCTTTCCAAAACTTCCATATTTTCAAGGGTTTTAAGCCTTGACTTTGCACTATTTGACGTAGATGCACGTGCGATATTTTTATCAACATAGGTCTGCAGTTGTGCAATCTGCATCTGCTGCATCTCGTATTCCTTTTGCTCACGGGCACGGCGCTGTGCCTTTTGTACCAGATATTGTGAATAGTTGCCCGCATAGGAATAAACCTTGCCACGCTCCACCTCGTAAATGTGCGATACAATTTTATCAAGAAAATAACGGTCGTGAGATACGGTCAGGATTGCGCCATTGTAGTTGACAAGATAGTCTTCAAGCCATTTTAATGTCTTAAAATCAAGGTGGTTTGTAGGCTCGTCAAGAATAAGCAGCTCTGGCTCTTCAAGCAGCAGTCTGGCAATGGCAAGACGGGTTTTTTCGCCGCCCGAAAGGGTGGATATTACGGTGTCCATATCCTTGTCGCCAAATCCCATACCGTTTAATATTGTCTTGATTTTTACATCAATGTTATAGCCGTCACGGCTGTCAAAATAATTCTGTGCACGGGTATATTCCGAAGAAATTCGTCTGTATTCGTCGGATGTGTTATCCGAAATCTCTGCCATTTCAAGCTCTAAGCGACGCATTGTTCTTTCTGCCTCATAAACGTCATCAAAGACCTTGCGCATTTCAACTATAATCGAGCTGTCACGCTCTAAGCCGTTGTTTTGTTCAAGATAACCAATTTTAAGGTCGGGCTTCTTTACCACATCGCCACTGTCATAATTCATCGTGCCCATAATAATTTTAAGAAGGGTTGACTTGCCCGCACCGTTAACACCAATAAGACCGTAACGGCATTTTTCGTTTACGGTCATTTTTACATTCTTCAGGATTTCTTCCTGACCAAAACTTTTATTTAAGCTGTCAATGGTTATCAGCATCGTTATTCCTCAACTTTTTCGGTTTCTATCTCAAATTTATCGGTAAAGAATAGTCTTAAAACTAAAATTCCAACAGCAGTCCCTGAAATTGCACCCAAAAATGCCATCCAGTCGCCACCGCACAAGCTACCGATTACGGCACCCAGTATAAGCAGGGCTGTAAGGCTTAAATATCCCGCCGCCGAGTGCTTTAAAAAGCTTTTATCACTTGATATCAGGCGGATTTTATCGCCCGTTTTGAAATCTTTTGTATTTTTAAGCTTTACAGTCATTTCACGGCTGTTACCGCAAAGACCGCAGGCTGCACAATTGTCGCCACAGGCGGAATCACGCTGAATGGTGACATTTATATATCCGCCCGAGCTTTTGGTTACTGTTCCGTATTTTTCCATATTGATTTTCCCTTATCGAATGTCTTTTTTGTTTTTTGCCAGCTCCAGCATTTCAAGGGCACTCTGGCGTGTAAGGTCGGTAACTACAACACCGCCAATGATGCGTGCAAGCTCTTCAACACGGCCGTCGCTGTCAAGGGGTATTACATCTGTTGACGTGCTTTGGTCGGTGGAGGTCTTTTTTATAAGATAA
This sequence comes from Clostridia bacterium, assembly GCA_045586925.1. Taxonomy (GTDB): domain Bacteria; phylum Bacillota; class Clostridia; order Monoglobales; family Monoglobaceae; genus SIG440. Next base: position 24,006 of record JAZNBG010000005.1, read on the forward strand.
TGTAGGTCTGCCATACTTGCAATCTGGGCAAGGTGTGTAATAGAAAACACTTGCTTATCCTTAGCAAGAGCCGAAAGCTTTTCGGCAATCTTTTGTGCCGCCCTGCCGCTGACACCTGTGTCAATCTCGTCAAATATCATTGTGTCAATATCATCCGAGCCCGAAAGTACCGATTTTACAGCAAGCATAATTCGTGAAAGCTCGCCGCCTGATGCGATTTTTGACATAGGCTTTAAAGCCTCGCCCGGGTTGGTCGAAAGCAGGAACTCTGCCTCGTCTTTGCCCGACTCGGTATATGAAATCTTACCATCGTCTGTGCGCTCGCAGAGGTTAATTGCAAACCTTACCTTTGGCATATCAAGATCGACAAGCTCGGCTAGGATTTTTTCTTCAAGCACTCTTGCCGCCGCAGTTCTTTTTGCCGAAAGTCTTGCTGCAATCTCCTCTACCTCTGCCGATGCCGCCGCAAGCTCTGCATTGAGTCTTTCAAGCTCTTCGTCGTGGTTTTCGATGGTGGCAAGTTCTGCCTGGGCCGTTTTTGCATATTCCAGAATTTCTTCAATGGAACTTCCGTATTTGCGTTTTAAATTTGATATGGTGTCAATACGTTCTTCAATCATATCAAGCTCTGCCATATTAAAATCTGTTGAAGAAAGACAGGAATTTATCTCTGACGCAATATCGTCAACCTCTGCAACAACGCCCGAAAGCCGCTCGTAACATTCGCTGAGTTTGGGAAGGTACTGACTTATACCGCCCAATGCCTTCTCTGCCCCGCGAAGCAGGTCATATGCCGTATATTCCTCGCCGCCATAAAGCGCACCGTATGCCGCACCGGCACCCGACACAATGCTTTCGACATTATAAAGGTAGTCACGCTTTGCCTCAAGTTCCTCATCTTCGCCGGACTTTAGTCTGGCAGAATTAATTTCGTTTATCTGAAATTCAAGAAGCTCCTGACGATGCAACCGTTCGTCCTTAGAGTCTGAAAGTCCGTTTATTTGCTTTGTTATTTCACGCATCCTTTTATATGATGCCTTGTATTCATTTAAAATATCACCGCAATCGCCAAAGCTGTCAAGAAACACCATATGACTGTGAGGGTCAAGAAGCATACGGTTGTCGCTTTGACCGTGAATGTCAATCAGCATCGACGCCGCCTCACGAACTAACGAAAGCGGCATAGTGACACCGTTTATGCGACAGGTTGACTTGCCGTCATCTGTAAGCTGACGGTTGATTGCAATAATGCCATCCTCTGCCTCAATTCCTAAATCCGAAAGGCTGTCAAGTGTGGCTTTATCCGAAACCTCAAAACAGGCATTAACCACTGCCTTGTCACAGCCCGTGCGAATAAGGTCGTGACTGACACGCTTGCCAAGTGCCATATTAATAGAGTCTATCAGTATCGACTTACCAGCACCCGTCTCACCCGTGAGAACATTAAAGCCACGGTCAAACTCAATATGCACCTGATCAATTACTGCAATATTTTTAATATGTAATTCCTTAAGCACGTTCTCACATCCTTTTACTTTTTGGCTCTTAATCAGAAAGTTTTTCGCGTATTACGTCGAAATACCCTCTGGAATTTACGTTTATCATAGGTACACGCTTTTCGCTTTGTACAACCTTTATGTATTCATCTGCCCCAAGACGCTTTACAGATATTCCGTCAACTCTTAAATCGACTTCGTTGCTGTATGCCGCATCAAAGCTGATTGCCGCCACCGACTCAGGCGGAATAATCATACACCTTGATTTCATAGTATGCGGGCAAATTGGCGTCAGTATCATACAGTCAAGAGCCTTGTGCACAATAGGTCCGCCGCAGGAAAGCGAATATGCGGTTGAACCTGTTGAGGTTGCAACAATAATTCCATCAGCCAGATAACTGCTTGCCTGCGTTCCGTCAACCTCGGCAGTAAGCGAAATCATCTTGGCAGAATCACCGCGGATTATAATATCATTAAGTGCAGTGTACGATTCAATTTTTCTGCCGCCCGATATCACCTGTGCTTCAAGCATCATACGTCTTTCAACCGAAAAATCACCTTCAAGAATTTTAACAAGGTTTGAAAGGTCGCCTCGCTCTGCCTGAGTAAGAAAACCTAAGTGCCCGAAGTTTATACCCATAATGGGTACATCAAAATCTGCAGCCTGATTGACGATTTTAAGGATTGTTCCGTCGCCGCCAAGAGCAATAACTGCATCACAACATTCAAAAATTCCGTCACCTTGAGCGTAAACCAGATTGGGAATGTCAATTTCATCCTTGAGTGACACCTCAAGGTATACTGTTTTATCATATTTTTGCAGAAGAGAAATAACCTCTTTCGTTGCCGAGAGGTTAGCATCACGGTCTTTGTTGACAAAGAGTGCTATGTTTTTCACGTTATCTCCTCCTATTTAATGTTCAATTCGTGTGACTTTTCCACCAATGCATCAATATCAAATTCCTCAGATTCTGAGCCGTCTTTTTTTATATACATAAGATATTCAATGTTGCCCTCAGGCCCTTTTATGGGCGAAAAGTCAAGTCCCTTTACCGAAAAACCGATTTCTTTTGTAAAGGCAATTACATTTTCGATAACCTCGATATGTGTCGATTTTTCTCTTACAACACCCTTTTTGCCCACCTTTTCACGCCCCGCCTCAAACTGAGGCTTGATAAGGCAAACGCCGCATCCGCCCTCTTCAAGAAGGTCATACGCCACCGGCAAAACGGGCTTTAAGGATATAAACGAAACATCCACCGAGAAAAACCCCAAAGGCTCGGTGATAAGCGTTTTGTCAATATAACGGATATTTGTGCGTTCCATATTGATAACTCTGTCGTCCTGACGCAGCTTCCATGCAAGCTGACCGTAACCCACGTCCACCGAATAAACCTTTACTGCGCCGTTTTGCAGCATACAGTCAGTAAAGCCGCCGGTTGATGCGCCGATATCCATACAGACTTTGCCCTGAGGCGACACCGGAAACACATTCATCGCCTTTTCAAGCTTAAGTCCACCACGGCTGACATATGTCGGGCCTTTGCCGCGGATTTCGATGTTTTCGCATCCTTTAACAGTTTCGCCAGCCTTCATTGCCTTTTGGTTGTCAATGTACACATCCCCTGCCATAATCATTGCCTGAGCGGCACTTCGGCTGGGAGCCATACCATTTTCGGTCATATATACATCAAGTCGGATTTTAGCCACGGTTATCACCCTCAAGTGTTTTGATAATTTTATCTGCGATATGTGCCGCATCTATGCCTGCCTCTGCCTTTTGTTCAGCAACGGTGCCTTGTGCAAGCGGTTTGTCGGGAAAGCCAAATTCAAGCACCGGATTGGATAATATTCTTCTTACCGCATCGCAAAGTCCACCCGTTGTCACATTATCTTCGGTAACGACAACAAGACGTTTGCCTGATGCCTGATTTATTATAAGCTCTGCATCCAAAGGCTTTAAAAACCTTGCATTTACCACAGTTGTGGATATACCACGTCCGTCAAGGATTTCTGCCGCACGAGTTGCCTCTGCAACCTGAGAGCCTATCGCAACAATCAAAACATCCTCTCCTGATTTTTCAACTACGCCCTTTCCCAAAGTCAACGGCTGACTGAAAGATAGCTTTGCACCGCTACCCTTTGGGTATCTTATTGCGACAGGACCTGTCAAGCCATTTACCGCAAGGTCAAGCATTAAGCAAAACTCGGCTGCCGATGCAGGTGCCATAATTGTCATATTGGGTATATGCGAAAGATACGAAAAATCATAAATGCCCTGATGGGTTTCGCCATCGTTGCCCGCCGCACCCGCACGGTCGATTGCAAAAACAGTATGCAAATTCTGCAGAGCTGCATCGTGAATAATCTGGTCGTATCCACGCTGAAGAAAGGTTGAATACACCGCAAAAACGGGTATCATCCCCGCCTTTGCCATTGCCGCTGAAAAGGTTACGGCGTGTTGCTCGGCAATCCCCACATCAAAAAACCGATTGGGAAACTCTTTTTTAAATTTATCAAGCCCTGTGCCAAGCGGCATTGCCGCAGTTACAGCAATAATTTTTTTGTTATTTCTTGCCAAACGGACAATTTCTTCACCAAAGATATCCGAATAGGTTTTGCAGTCTGACGTCTTAACTTCACCTGTTTCGGGGTCAAAACAGCCGACACCGTGAAACAGGTCGGGACTTTCTTCGGATGGTGCAAAACCCTTGCCCTTTTGGGTTACTGCGTGAACAATAACAGGTCGGTTAAGGCTTTTTGCATAGTCGATTACTGTAATCAGCTCTTTAAGGTTGTTGCCGTCAAGCGGGCCAAGGTATTCAAGACCCATATTTTCAAAAAGATGTTTTCTTAACAGAAACTTTTTCAGGAATCTTTTTGTCATATGCAAAAAGTTCATAGTCAGCTTGCCAACAACAGGAAGACCATTAAGGAAGTTGGCTGCCGACATTTTTATATCAATATACCTGGAGTGGCTGCGCAATTTGCGTATATACTGTGACATACCTCCCACATTTTCGGATATTGACATTCCGTTGTCATTAAGAATTACCACAAGCGGCGTTCTGCTGCTGCCGGCATGATTTAAGGCTTCATATGCCATACCGCCGGTCAGCGCACCGTCACCGATAACCGCCACTGCGCGGGCAGAGCTACCTTCCAGTTCAAAGGCTTTTGCAAAGCCAAGTGCTGCCGATACCGATGTGGATGAATGTCCTGTATTGAAGGCATCTGTTTCGCTTTCTTCGGTCTTTGGAAAACCGCTGATGCCGTCTTTTTGACGAAGTGAGCTAAAACGGTCTTTTCGGCCGGTAACAATTTTGTGGGTATAGCATTGATGCCCTACATCCCATACAATTTTGTCGGAAGAAAAGTCAAAAACCTTGTGCAGGGCAAGCGTAAGCTCAACCGTGCCAAGGTTTGAAGACAAATGTCCCCCATGCTGTGAAATATTATCAACCAAAAACTCACGGATTTCGCCCGCAAGGATTTTAAGTTCAGGGATATTCAGTTTTTTTACATCATCCGATGAATTGACCTCATCCAAAAATCTTTTCATAACCGTACCTTTATTTTCTTTTGAACCTAAGGATTGAAAGCACCTTTGCCGAATTATATACGATAAAATTGCTGTATTTGATTGCAACAGTTTTGCCTACAGCCTTGCCCCCGACGGTAATTGCCGCAACGGTTGCTGTAATAATCAGGCTAAGGAAAAAGCTGTGCATTCCCGGAAACGTCAGAATTAAGTGGGTAACCACCGCTGCCGATGCCGAGCCGCTGACAATTCCGCAAATATCGCCCACAACATCGTTGCAAAAGTTTGAAACCTTGTCTTTTGACTTGATAAGGCTGATTGCCAGCTTTGCGTATTTAACACGCCTTGTTGCCATAGAATGAAAGGGTGCTTCCTCTGCCGTTGTAACAGCCATACCGATTATATCAAATATTATACCGCACAGTATAATCAGCAAAAGTATCAGGATTGCAACCCAAATATTAACCATATTCATAATGCCGTTTGACAGGATATTAAATACCCCCGACATTGTAAAGGTTATAATTATAGTTTTGATAATCCATGCCTTGTCGGCTTTTTTTGAAGTAGCGGGTTTAAAGTAAATCTTCTGTTTTCGGGGTATGTCGTCTTTCATTTTTCATCTCCGTAATTAAACTTTCAGTTTATAAGAATTATATATGGGTAGCATATACAGTAAACTTTGTGTCATAGGTCAGGTTGGATTTCCCGACAGATTTCCCGATTGTCGCCAAAAGGGATGTTTCCGTTTAAAATCTGCCCCGCATCGTTACCGATGATACAGCAAAACTATTCTGCCGCATCTGCGTTACCTGATTGCCACTTAGTACACACTGCAATCCTGCATATGCATGCCGGTCTAGGAGTTTTCCTCAACAGCTGCAAACATTTCTTAGCCTCTTTTGCAAATATGGTTTCAAAAAGCAATAACATACAATTCTGTGGCCGCAGAACCGCAGTCTGAACAATTATCCACCATACCCACTCAAGGCAGGCTACACTGCCCACAGCACCAAAATCGGTACCGCAACGCAGGTTTTAACCTGATACGTATGACGGCGGGATGTCCCATCCGTTACACGGTCACAGGCCTCCACGGAAAAGGGGTCAACGCCCACATGCCGTTGCGGATCGCCCCTAAACCTTAACTCCCAGCACACACCCTCGACTGGGCGTCGCGAGCACGCACAAGGAACTTCATCGATATGCCCTTCGGCGAATTTTTAGGCCCGCCCTGGGAAATGAAGCAGCTGACTAGAATACCGTTACCCAGAATTCTCACATTATAGTATATAATATTTATCGGTTAATGTCAAGGACTGATGGTTGTGATTTTAAGAAATTCAGCCTGCAGCCGACACTTTTTCACTAAATGGTGAAGATACCTAACAGTCCTCGTCGGTTAATTTAATATCATTAAAAATAATTTTAAGATAATCACGGCGAGCATATAAAATACGATAAATCGAAATATACTCACCGTCAACCTTGTAAAATACAAGATAATTTCCGCTGACGACAACACGATAATCTGTATCAAAAGGCACTTTTGAAGATAACGGCAGTCCCATATAAGGCGAAACTTCCAGATAGCTGTAATCGTTAATTATGCGTTTAACCGTATTATTTGCCGCTGTGGGGTTTAATAATTCTTTTTCAATATATAACTTTATATCCTTTAAATCATTTAACGCTTTGGGCGTAACCCGTATTTTCATCATTCTATTCCCAAAGCAGATTTCACATCATCATTGGATAACCAGCCATCTTCTTTCGCTGATTTGTCGGCTTCGGCAAGCTTTCCCATCAGTTTAATAATCGCTTTTGTCCTTTCGTATTCTTCTATATCGACAATGGCATAACGTCCTCTGCCATTTTTGGTAAGGAACACCGGCTCATCAAATGAAATTTCTTTTAATATCTCCGCATAGTTTCTTAAATCCGAAACAGGTCTGATATTTGGCATATAAAAACCTCCTCTATTATATGTTGTAATTATTGTATCATAATTTTACGTAAAATACAACAACAAATTTGAAATTTTAAAAATATAATCCTTCTTACCTCTAAACACATTGACAATTTTTTTAAAATATGATACATTTATTGGGCGACACTCATCAATACAATATAAAACACCTATATGTGTTTTTATCTCGGTAAAAATGCAGGCTTAATAAACGGGTGTTTATATTGTGTTGAGTGTCGCTACGATACACTAAGCTCTGCATTTTTCGGTGCATAGCTTCAGTGAGGCTATGCACTTTTTTGTCGCCCTTTTTACTTATTTTCCAATTATATTATGGTGCATAGCTATGCGTAGCGACACCCAACAGACACAAACACGCCATACGAAAGTATGGCGTGTTTGTAGTATAAGCTATTTTATTTTACAATTTCAAACTGCTGGTCTTCTGTCAAATCAACAACTGTGCAATCATTTGCATATGTACACTCAGGCAAAATAATCATTGCCGTTAAGCTGTCATTGTTTGCAGGAAGGGGTGCCAAATGCCAGATTGCAGCATTCATCTTTACCAAAGTGTGCTTGGGTACGATAAACGCCTTTGCAAGGTCGGTCACAGGTGTGCCTGCCGATGCAGGTGCACAATGAAGAATCATATCATCATCAAGGGGAAGAATCATTTCCCATGTGGTAGTGTGATATTCCTGCTGTGTGATAACCATTTTTTCAGGCTTTTTTACTACAATGGGCGAATAGCCAACTCTGTGATTGCTGTCTGCATTAATGCGGTCGGGATAGAATTTGTGAATTTCACCGCACAGGGCATAGCCGTCAGGCTCTGTCATTGTGTAAAACTGTCCGAACGGCGCAAAGCTTTCGTTTGTAAGGGGTTCTGCTTTAATTGTTCTCATAAAAAATCCTCCGTATCATTTAAAAAATTAAACTTTTTAAACATTCATCAATTATTAAGATATCACAACCCGGTTGCAACGTCAATATAATTGTAATAATTTACAATAGAATAATTTGAAACTTACCTTTGTCTGTGGCACGTTCAGTTCAAAGAAACTATGCGTTAACTGAATAATCCTTTTTAAATCCATGCGCCCCATATATTTGCCATTTCCCTACGCCGAGTCTTTGCATAATTGCCTTTCGTTCTTCTGCGCAAAGCTCAGGATTGGTATCAACAGATGTCATAAGTATAGGAGCATACTGGTTGTATTCTGCCTGTTCTTTCGTCAATCCGTGGACATTGATATAAATATCTCCGGTAATTGCAATATGATTTCGATAGTCAATAAGAACGATTTCACCGGGTAGGTGTCCCCCCTGTCCCTCGTACACTTCGAAATGAAGTTCTCCAAAATCAAAAAAGCCAATCTGAGTAAGAGGTTCTGACGGTTTTTCTACATTATCCCACAATGCTGTAACCTTGTCGGGATTTACCGTTTTATACGAAGTAAGCAATTTACAAATATTAATATATGGTTTGTGCAGGGGATTTTCCTCCCTGTACCCATTTTTTCCATTATGTTCTTTATTTAAGCACATTGCGGTTTTATGACTGGCAATAACCTCGTCAAACAACGGCAACAGTCCACAATGGTCAACATCGGCATGAGTTATAAGTATTGTTTTTTTAATCTCGTTAAATTTAGGTATAATCTCTTTAAATACGCTTAGCATTTCTTCTGTATAACAAGCATAACCGCTGTCTATAAACAAATATTTACTGTCACTGTTTATAATGATTGTGTTACTTCCGCAAGGAGGTTCTATCAATATTATTTCAGTTTTTTCGGTAATTTTGTGTTTAGTTATACGCGGAGAAAAATTCGTTCCTTTTGAAGCACCGAGTAATTCTGCAAATTTGCTAATACTGTCAAATGTACGATATGGTGACAATCCCTGTTCGTCCAACGTCTGCATAGCAAGATTTACATGTACTAAAAGTTCTTTGCTTATATCAGTTGTTAACCCCATAGTCTGAGCAAGCCCCATAACATATGTATTGTAAAAAATACTGTTATCATAAACCTTCTCCGAGCTGTTATAATCTATTATTCGAACTTTGCATATTTTTTCGACTTCCTTCAAAAATTCAGATATTTTTTGCGAATCATCAACATACAAGCCCATCTTAAAATACTGATAACTTGTTCCGTTCTCTTGTGAACTTATATATGATATGTTAAAATTGAAGCTGTCAATAAGAGTCAAAACATCCGTAACACTTCCCGGAACATCTTTTAGACAGAATTCCAACAGAACAATGCTTGTTTTCGAGTTACTACTTTGCAGATAACCAATCTTTTCAAGTTCACTATCTGCTTTTTTCAGTTGTTCCTCAGTTCCTTCTGCATCTATAAACAACGTATGCGAATCTACCGCCTTGTTGTAACTTACACGAGTAATGTTAATTCCTAACGCCGAAAAGCACTTACTCGCTTTTAAAAATGCGCCAATACGATTTGGCATTGATGTTATATATGTTTTTTTCATTCTTATTCCTCGCTTTCGTCAATATCCGACACTCTTACTATGATTTTGTCAAGTTAGGTGAACAGTGAATAATAGGGACCAATAACTTTTCTCTATATTTTCAGCTGATTGTATCTGAACAATTTACTTTCAGGAACCTGCGAGAATACTATATTTCCTCGCTATTATATTTTATCATAAATATCAAAAAATTGCAAACTATAACTTTTAAATTTAGCGACCTGTCAGCTTATATTTTGTAATACTGCCAAGTCATTATGCACTTTGGAAAATATCTTTATAATTCCATATCACTTCCACTCTCCCATCTTTACTTACTATCATTTTTTAATTAATTTTTCTACTATATTTCTGTCAATCTTCTTAATCTCTCCAATCTCTTTATAAACTTTTATGGTAGTTTCCTTTTCTTCCTTCATTGCGAGAACATTCTTTTGCTTTTTCTTTAGTTCTTTGATTTTGTCCTCGACAGTTATTTGTTCTCGTTCCAGTTTTGTGGATAATCTCATATACTCATCATCTGTCACCTGAGCATCCATTAACTTCTGGAACAGCTTTTCCTTATTTCTTTTTAATCTGTCAAGCTTATCAACTTCAATCTGAAGTTCTCTCTTTAACAAATTTAATTCGCTTGTTGATATGATAACCTCTTCCTTGAACTTTGCTAATTTTTCTTTGCTGTTTAACATTACAGTTTTAATAGCATCATTAATTATAGCTATCAAATCATCTTCGCGTATCTTTTTAACATAGCAACCCAGATTATTTTCCGTCAAAGTTGGAGTCTGACAGAAAAGCACACGATTTTTTGACCATATGTAATAATTTCTTCCACAGCATCCGCAAACGACCTTGCTACTGAATAATGTTGTGCCCAATGTAACACCTTTCCGAGATTTACTCTCTTTAGATTTAGTCTTATTGAACAGTTCATCGCTAACAATCGCTTCGTGAGTATTTTCAACAATTATCCACTTGTCTCGTGGAACTCTGGTGGCTGTTTTGCCACGGATTTTATCCACCTTATATCTTCCGAATATGAGTTTCCCGGTATACTGTTCGTTATTAAGCATTTTGTAAAGGATCGTCCGAGTCCACATATTCATTTCCGGAATTCTACCATCATCCATAAGCTTGTTGTATTTAAAATGCAGACGGGGAACAAGAAATTTTTCATCATTCAGATACTTTGCAATCGCATCATATGTCATCCCCTGGCTTCGCATCTCAAATATCTTTTTTACAACTTCTGCAGGCTCTCTGTCCAGTATAAGCTTTTTGTTTTCATTAATAATATATCCATATATCTTCTGAAAACCGATATATTCTCCATTTCGGGCTTTGGATTGAAAGCTTGTCTTGATTTTCTTTGAGGCATCCTGCGCATAGATTTGCGAGATGAGGTTTTTGATAGATATTTCAAATCCACCGGTATCCCCTACATAATTGTTGCTGTCATAGCAGTCGTTAATTGCAATAAACCGTAATCCTGTATACGGGAAGATTTCCTCTATGTAGTGACCTACTTCAATGCTATTTCTCCCAAAACGTGAAAAGTCTTTAACTATAATAACATTTATTATTCCGCTTTCAGCAAGTTCAAGCATTCGTTTAACTCCAGGTCTTTCAAAGTTTGTTCCGGAGTATCCGTCATCACAAAATTCTTCAATTTCATAATCCTTGAACTCTTCATTTTCATTGATATATTGATGGATTAAATCTCTCTGAGCTTTAATGCTATTGCTTTCATCCTGTTCAAAGTCATCATCAGATACAGACAAGCGCATATATATTGCTATAATCTTACCCAATATAAACACCGCCGTTTTTGATGATATCTTCAAATATATTGGAAAACTTATAACAGATTTCTATTTGATTATCGCCTGACAAATTAATTCTTTCAATGAACGCATCAACAATTTCCTTTGTAAGATAGTTATTTTTTTCAAACTGAAGCAGTTTATTAAACCAGTTTTGTCGATCAAGCCTTTCTTTTATATACTTTTCTCTATTGATTTTAAGGCTTTCAAGCATTTGTTTATATCGCTCCTTCTTTTCTTCATATCCTGAAACAAGTGCGTTATATTCAGCATCTGTTATCTTGTCGGCTCTAAAATCATCAAATAGATTATTTCGCAAGACATCAATGTCTTCAATTATTTGTGTACATCTGGTGATATCCTCCTCATATTCAGTCAAAACTTTAGATTTTGCATTTAAAATAACCTTTATGTTTTTTACAGCCATACATATATATAACTGCAACGAGCCATATACAACTTCGCAAAGTTCGTCTTCATTTATTTTCTTGAAATCACAATGCGTCTGCTTACCTCGTGAGTCTGATGGACAAGCATAATAGATATGACTTACATTACCTGCATTGTCCAATTTATATTGCTTGACCAATTTTGCTCCACAACAGCCGCAATACAGATTATTAAATACATACGGGACATTTCTCTTTTTTGTTGCGGAACTTCGTTTGCTTTTTTCCAGTTTCACTTGTGCCATTTCGAAAAGTTCATCCGAAACAATAGAATCATGTGCGTTTGGAACAATATTCCGTTCCTCTAGCTTTGTTATTCTCAATGGCTCTTTTCTGTACATATCTATCCTTGTTTTGCCAAGCACGAGATAACCAACATATAAGGGATTACTGAGTATAACTTTGACAGTATGTGTATTCCATACAGCATTGGCCCATCTTTTGTTTTTGGAAATACCGCTTTTTATCTTATACTGTGCCGGTGATATTACTCCTTCATCATTAAGCTGTCTGCTTATCTCCACAATCGACATATCCTGAATAGTGAACATATCAAATACTCGTCTGACAATGGGCGCAACTTCCTCGTCGATTTCAAGTCTGCCCAATTTTGTTTCGCTCTTTTTATATCCAAAAGGTGCAAAGGCGGATATGAACAAACCATTATCAATAGTATTTCGTCTGCTGATTCCTACTTTTCTTGATGCTTCTCTGGCATAGTTCTCATTGATCAGATTTTTGATTGGCAATAAGATATCTTCAATCGCAGAATTATTCCCGTATAAAGAATCATAATCATCATTTATTGCAATAAATCTTGTGTTGTAGCGTGTAAAAAACTTATATATGTAATATGCCGCCTCTAGATGGTTTCTTCCAAACCGAGATAGGTCTTTCACAACAATACAGTTATATTTACCCTCAATTACACCTTTAATCATTGCTTCAAAACCAGGTCTTTGAAAACTTAGTCCAGACTCTCCATTATCACAGAACACATCACATAACATCAAGTCTGCTTTTGTATTTATGTAGTTTGTTACAAACTGTTCCTGGTCACGGAGGGTATTCGCATTACCTCTGTGCCTGAAATCCTCAGTTGACAAACGTATATAAGCTGCAGTTCTGTAGATAGAGGTAATTTGCTCTTGGTTGGTTCTTTCGGATAGCATTGTTTCTTTGCTTTTTCGTGCCATCTTGGTGTTCCCTCCCTTACACCGCCTCGGAACATATTAGTTGTTCCGATTTAATGTTGTCGGAGATTTTATTAAGCTCATCCAATTCGGCTTGATAAACAAATCGTATATCTACCGTCTTATCAGGACTGAACACAACATTTTTAACAAACAAAGCAACTGCTTCCCGTTTAAGCTCGCCTATATTTCTATATTGCTTAAACATCTCTAACCATGAGTCATTTCCTTTTCCGATGTTTTGTGCCGCTTCGTGTTTAACGCGAAGAATTTCCAAAGATTTTTCTGCATCTTCCAGCATCGATGTCTTTATTTTTCGGAGTCTTTGGTATTCTTTTTCATTTAAAACTCCGCTTAAATGCTTATCACGAAGAAAACTAATAGAATTTTCAATTGACATTATTTCATTTTTCTTCTCATTAATATCCATAAGCAAAATACTATTTATGCTGTCTGTTATTGAGCATCTCTCGTGATTTTCCAGATAATAGTTCACATCAATCATACATTTTATGTGAAACTGTAGTGCTTTTAAAACAACTTCTTCTGCCTCATTATATGGAACCATTGGCACATCGCAGGATTTATTGCTCTTATTGCAACATACAAGGTAAGGGTATTTTCCATACTTAGTGTTTTTTACCTTCCTTATCATTTTCCCGCCGCATTTTCCGCATCTGACCATTCCTGATAGTGGATAAACCGTGGTCTGCGATGGTGAAATACGTGTTTCAAGTTCAAGTAATCTCTCAACTGCTTTAAAATGCGTCAAAGGAATAATTGCCTCATGGGTATCATCTACAACAGTCCACTTATCTTTTTCAACGGGTTTGGATTTTTTACACTTAAATGTAGGCTTTGTAGTACGTCCCTGAACTAATGAACCACAATAAATCTTATCTGAAAGTATATTTCTCACTTCTGTTGCACACCATTTGCAAACCGGCTTGCGTTGAAGCGTAGGAGTGTATTTACTGTTCTGACTTTTTTTATATTCAGCCGGAGACTTAATACATCTTTCATTCAGTTCATCAGCAATACTATTAACGCTTTGCCCCTTAAGCATCATGTGGAATATTTCTTTTACAACAAATGCCGCATATTCATCAACGATTAGATGATGTCGGTTTTCAGGATCTTTTAAGTAACCATATGGCGCAAAGTTTTTAACACACTCACCTGATTTTCTCTTTGTATCAAGCTGCGATCTGATTTTAACTGAAATATCACGACAATAATTATCGTTCATAATATTTTTAATTGGTATCAGGAACATATCCGTTTCGCTTGTATCGTTATTACTGTCATAGTGGTCGATTATTGAGATGAACCTGATCCCCTTTTCTGGAAATACCACCTGCATGTATCTGTCACATTCATAATGATTTCTACCAAAACGAGAAAGGTCTTTTACAATAATACAATCAATTTTGCCAGAATCAACATCTCTCATCATCTCATTGAATCCGGGACGGTCAAAATCAGATCCACTTACACCGTCATCGACATACTTCTTCGTAAAAACCAAATCATTATGGTCATTGATGTACATACGAATCATCTTTTCCTGATTAACAATACTGTTACTTGCAGTAGCAATAGAGTCATCTTCTTTTGACAAGCGCAAATACATTGCGCATCTGAACACTTTTTCTTTTTTAGACATAAAAAAATTCGCTCCTTTTTTAAAAATGGAACGAAACCAGTATATTTATGCATACAAAAACACATATGGCTTTTCATATGTTATTTCGTATTTATATTCAGTTTGCGAAAACTTCGTGGTTCGAATATATTATAACATATAAAGGTTTATTTTACAAGACCTATTATTTCGTTCCTGCTATATTTTTTATTTATCTTACAAACTACAACGACAAAAGTCCGTCTACACATTCACCTATGGTGCAATCTGTATCATCAGAAAGTGTTGTTTTAACTACGTACTTCCCAATCTTAAAAACGAATGGGTTCTTTATTTTCTCCAGAACATCCTCCATTCTTTCCTTAGGAGGCAAATCGCATCTTACATCAATGGTTGAAATATCAACCAAGGAGTCCCTATCAAGTTCTTCTTCGGGTATATGTCTGAAATTTTTTAATTCTTCTATTTTCATTGGGAAATCACCTCCAAAAATCATTTGGTGCAACATAGTTGTTGTCGTTTCTCTTTTGCACACCTTCATAATAACATAGGTCTTGACTTTTGTCAATGGTTTGTGTATAATATTTTTAAAGAAATTTATTTTGCACCCGAGGAGGCTATATAATGCAGGTTTTTGATGTGGTATATAAAAAAGAAAATATGTTGCAGTGCAAATTCAGCGATAATTTTATTCATCCTGATTATCTGGGAACAGAATTCCCTCTTGGACATCATCTGATAAATGCGATTGTATTGGATATATTAAAAGTTGAAAAATACTATAGTAATTTGATTAAAACATATATAGCCTATCTTGATGACCAAAGCGAAATAAATTTTAAAAAATATGAAGCAGCGTTGTTTCAGATAGATGACTATTGCATATACCTGCACGAAACCACTCATACTCTCCTTACTGCAATAAAAAAAATACACCCTGACTATTCGTTGGGTGACTTGATTGATTTTATAGATACATTCAAGCCTCAGGAAAAGCTGGAACTAACAGAACAATTAAGAAAGATACAAAAAGATGGGCAAATACAACTTAAAGAACGCTTGAAACTGTGGAATATTGCAGCAGGATTTTTACTGGACAAATTTAACTCGTTTACTGATACAATCAGCAGAGATATTTATGATATATGTAACTCCCCTATCGGGGCTAAATGTCTTAATCGACTTAACGGATTAGATACAAGAAGAAAAATAGATTTATTCAGGATGCAATTTCCTACCTGCCTAAGTGTTGATTTAGGAAACTCCGTTAATTCAAAATTCTTTTATTCTCAGCTTGCAAATGAGGGAAGCATAGTATCATCTATTTCACAATATACAACAGAACAATTAATGTATTATGACTTGTTCACTTCCTTAGAAAAAGATTTACCTTTTAAATTATGTAAAAACTGCAACAAACCGTTTATACCAAAAGGAAGACCCGATTCCCTGTATTGCGACAGAATAATGCCCGGATTCAAATATAAATGTGTTTCAATCGGTGCTCAGAACGCTTACAAAAGCAAGCAACCGGATATTGAAGTGGAATTTTACGCTGCTCGTAAGCGTTATAGCACCAGGTCTCTCCGTAATCCTCTTCTCAAGCCTGAATTTGACGTCTGGAAAATTAAAGGCAAAGAAAAACTCATCGCATGCAGAAATGGTGAAATTTCTGCCGATGAGTTTAAAAGTTGGTTTATGGATGATGAATGGACAAAAAGTTAAACAGCAAAAGGATGTAAAGGTCTAACATATTTAATTCGGAAAAAGTATTTGAGTTTCTTTCCAAAAAAGGTACCGTAGCAGTAGTATTGCTATGGTACCTTTTTATATATTAAACTTATCTTTATTTTTTATACATCGGCCCAAAGTTCGCGCAAGCTCTGTAGTTAGAGCCCTCTTTATCCATACCGAAGGCATTCCACGCAGCCGGGCGGAAAATGTCTTTTTCCGGCATGTTGTGCATAGCTACCGAGATGCGGAACATAGGGCACAGGGTAATTAAATCCGCACCAATGTGACCATGAGAGATAGCGCCATGGTTAGCGTCCCAGCAGTTCATAGCTGTAAGCATCCATAAAGGGGCCTTCCTTACCGTCACAGTTCGGTGCAAACCGCGTACAGGGTCAGGTATAGTCTGTTCTTTTCCATTGTTGCATTTCTTACAGTTTTCTCAAAAAACCGCTTTATCAATTCTCCAAGTTTTTCATCATTATGGTAGCAGGTAAGATGAAGCATTAGCCAATTTTCCGGAAATCCAAATTTATATGTAGCTTTAGTGGTTCTATCATATGCAACATGACATTTTTCTAAAACATCTAACGATACCAATATCAAAGATAATCAAAATTGTTTTTTCAATGTCTTTGATACGTCTGCTCAGATTTCGCCATTTTCCTCTTTTTCAAGAGATTCCATTTGATAAACAGTGCATAATCCTCGATCATTAAAGCTAAATAAATATCCACCAAAGATTGCGCCATCTTGCCTCTCCTCTTTGATTTTAGAAAATGCTTCAATTTTCACAGCTGGTCTCCTTTTTAGTAAATAAAATCAATGTGTTTAAGCTTCTGCAATTATAAAGCTCACACTCTTCATAATAAGAGTTGTTCCTTCAAGCTCAACATTCTGAGAAATTAAGACTTTACTCATTGAAGGCAAAGTGTATGTATGTTCATATTTGGAAGGATTTATTGCAATATAGTATTTTTTATTATTACCTGTTCGTTCATAAACAAATGGATAGCTATTTAAAAGAACTTTAAATTCACCATCAGCCTGAAGTGCAGGAATCTCCCTACGCAAGGATGTGAGTTTTTTTACAAGATGCAAAATTGAATTTTTGTCTTTTAGCTGCTTTTCAACAGTAGGTGCACTATCCCTCTTGTCTGTTGGCAAATAGGGATTATCACTTTCAGAAAAACCGTGGTTTTTTCCCTCATTCCATTGCATTGGTGTTCTTGAACCAGTTCTAACATAGCCGCCTTCTCTTGAAGGTAGGCCTTCTATATAATCCATTCCAATTTCATCACCATAATAAACAACTGGCACACAAGGTACTGTGAAAATGAATGCCATTGCGACCTTTATTTCGTCTGGAGTGCGTTTGTATGCAAGGCGCTGCATATCGTGATTTCCTGTTATCATGCAAGCATAGCCCTTTCCTTTTATGACTTTTAGATCTTCGGTAATCTGGTCTATAAAATGATTAATATTTCCCTTTCCTTCCAAACCAAAATAACTATCTCCAACATGAATAGGAGTGGTATTTCTTCCCTTTTCGTGTCTAAAAAGAGAAGCATACGCTTTCGTTTCATGATTGTAAAAGTCAAGATCGAAGCCTGCTGGAATGGATTCATTAGGGTAATCCCATTCCGCGATAAGTATATTCTCCGGATGATTTTTATCTAGATATTCACGTATTTCCTGCCAGAAAGCCGTAATTGCAACCTTATCAGGATCGCCCTTTATAAGACTAGCAGCCATATCAACACGGAAACCATCTGCACCAAGTTTTAACCAAAAGTCCATAATTTTTTTCAATTCTTCCTTCATTGCAACGCAATCCGGATGGCCAACTGGCAGTTCCCACGGATTATCAGGATTCGGATTGGCATATCCGTAATTTAGTGCCGGTTGGCTCCAAAAAAAATTGAGCAAGCATTTATTGTCTCTTTCTCCAAGGGCTGCCAGACCAGGTCCTGGTCCTCCACCAATGGTTGCACATGTCCATATATATCTGTTGGAATATTTATTTTTTTCGAACTTTCCAGATTCTTTAAACCATGGATGATCCACCGAAGTGTGTCCAGGTACAAGATCAAAAATAACTTTTATATTGCGGTTGTGCGCTTCCTTACATAAACGTACGTAGTCTTCTATAGTGCCATATCTTTCTGCAACACTATAATAATCAGTCACGTCGTACCCCGCATCGCGAAAACTACTACTATTGATAGGATTTAACCAAATAGCATTAACCCCCAGTGACTGAATATAATCCAATTTTTCTATAACACCTTGTAAGTCACCGATTCC
The DNA here is from genome assembly GCA_045586925.1 of Clostridia bacterium. GTDB lineage: Bacteria > Bacillota > Clostridia > Monoglobales > Monoglobaceae > SIG440. The sequence continues at coordinate 42,662 of JAZNBG010000005.1, forward strand.
GTCTCCATTTGTATCGTTAAACGATGCCGGAAAAATTTGATAAATAATAGCATTATTTAACCATTTATTCATACATCTCTACCTCCTGTATATTATTCGGCTTGGAATTTGCTAACTTTATATATCGGCATTTAATCATTAAAATTTTTATGGAATATATTTTCAAATACATTTAACCAACTGTTTGCAATCAAGCCATGTCCTGCCGTTGTTGGATGAACACCATCACTTGTCCAAAAGTCAACAGGTGCTTTTTTTAGTGCTTCATCAAAAAGTTCTTGTAACGGAATTGTTTTAATTCCATATTTCTTAGCTAATTTTCTCACAACCTCACGTCTTTTAGCCACTTCAGCTAAAAAATATTCCCAATGTGTCTCTGTTGCAGTATAACGCAATATATATGGTTCCATAAGCACAATGCTGATATTAGGTAAAGCTTCTATGGTTTCTGTAATTAACATATCATATATTTTTTCAAACTTTTCTGTTTCCACGCCATTTTGTACTTCTAATTCATGCCATACATCATTTACTCCAACTAAAATGGTTAAAAAGTCTGGGCTAAGATTGATACAATCAGCTTTCCATCTGGCATATAAATCAACAACCCTGTCCCCACTTATTCCACGATTATAGACTTTATAAGTATCTGGGAATCGAAAACCAAGGTTACCGCTTACCATATTTACATATCCCAATCCAGTACAATCTTTATCATCTCTTATACGTCCTACATCTGTTATAGAGTCACCCTGAAACAAAATCGTTTTCACAACCAACACACTCCTTGTATATTTGTTTGCCACTATATTTCTTTCAAAAGGTCGTTGATAGCATCACATAATTTATCTGCAACAATTCTGTGTCCATCACGTAACGGATGAAAAGGCTCTTGCGGAATCCAGCCATCAGTGCCCACAAAAAGAATAGTATCATTATATTTTTCATTATAACTTTGAACCAAATTGCCTAACGCTTTTTCATGAACGCCATAAAAAGCACTTAATACTACTATTTTTGCCTTGGAATTTCTTTTTCTCACTAATTGTAAAAACTCGTTATATTCTCTTATGTACTCTGTCTCTTCAGAGCGAACATCATTAGCACCATGATTTATAACAATGATATCAGCTCTTGCATCACCGTACTCAGCCCCGTCGTAGCAATAAGGATATGCCTCGTTTACTTTTGGAACCGCACCTTGACCACTAGTTGTCATACCTACAGCACCATATCCCATAATAATAGGTTTTAAACCAAGTCTTTCTGCTGTAAGCCATGCATAAGTTGCTGTAACATCGTCCTGATACACACGATTTGGTTGATCTAAACCCTTGTAATCATATTGTGCATCTATGAGAACACCCTCTGTAATAGAATCTCCTATAAATTCTATGCTTTTCCGGTTATCGACAGGCAAAACGCCGGCTTCTTCGGCTTCAATTCCACAAAAAGTTATCTTTCCGATTAAAGGTTCATACCAACGATGTTGCATTTCAACTGCACTTTTAAAAATAATCTCTATAACATGATTACCTTTCTCTTTACATTCAATACGAAGATAACGATCAAGAGGCACTTCGGTTTTAATGCCGCCATCGACCCGTACCCACAAATGTGGATACGGGTGCTGATTAGTCGTTGTATCAAAATGCAGTACTGCTTCTTTACCAAAAAAAGCACACTCAATTTGACCGCCGGGAGCCGTTGTTGTTGCCTTATTATTCTTAATGTTCCATCTGCCTGTAAAACGAACAGCACTATCATTTACATTAATCATCTTCAAAAACTCGCTCTCTCATACAAGATTGTATATCAACAGGCGTTTTACCAACAAATGGAATTTCTCCTAAAATCGCCTTAACAAATGCTCTCTGCGTCACTTCGGAATAAGAAAAGGCATTGACATATGTTTTTAAATACGGGAAATCATATAACTTGTATGGATCACCAAAAGACGTAAGTACCATATTAGGATGCTCTAAAATAGCACCTCTCCAGAAAATAGGGGCATGTTCCCAATTAATTCTGAGTGTTCCTCCAATATAATCCTGACTACTGATTTTACAGTTAACTAAAACCGCCGCTGCATCGCCAATTTCATCCATCATCTCTTTTCTGGTTGGATGAATTAAAGAAACAACTTTAAAGCCACGATTTCTAAGTTCCTCCTCAATCGTATCGAGGTCACATGCGTAGAATTGTACTTCCTTTCCCTTATCTTTCTTTAGGGTTATCAAAAGGATTTTGTCTCCTTTTTTGAGATTAAGTGGTAAAATTCCTCCATAATTTCTCTCAAGACATAAGGATCTTTCTGCAATCTCCTGTGAAGTCCGTTCTAAAGTTTCCATTGTTTTTTCATGATCAATTTCCTTAAGCACTTCATCCTGATCTTCAAATAGGCGAACAAAGTTTTTCAGGTTAAGCACTCTTCTCACCGCATCTTTAATTCTATCTATTGGAATTTCACCACTTAAAACAGCTGACTTAACCTGGTCAAAATACTCAGGCAATGGAAAAAGAATAACATCTCCACCCGCTTTTACATATTCGATAGCAAGTCTGTCTTGCGGAACACATGAGCTTGCACCTATCATAGAAATAGCATCAGAGACAATACATCCCTTAAATTCGAGTTCTTCTTTAAGCAACTTTGTCATCAAATTATAACTAAGAGTTGCTGGCGGATAACCTACCCAATCGTTAAGCTTTTCATCGCAGGCAGGTAAAGCTATATGACCCACCATAACGGAAGCAGCACCGTTTTTGAACATTTCTTTATATACATATCCATAAGTTTCCATCCACTTTTTCTTTGAAAAACTGTTTACACATGTACAAAAATGCTGGTCACGGTCGTCGACTCCATCACCAGGAAAGTGCTTACATCCCGCAGCCATAAATCCATTCTTTTGACATCCCCGTACGGCTGCCACACCAAATTTCGCTACAATTTCCGGATCATCAGATGCTGTTCTAATATTTGCAACCGAATTCTGCATATTGTAGTTAACATCTACAATGGGAGCGAACGACCAATGAATACCCATTTCTCTGCATCGCGCAGCGATTGCCTCATGAGCTTCTTCCACAAGCTTATCGTCTCCACAAGCCGCCCAAGCCATTTCCTGCGGAAAACGAATTTCACCGGGAACAACGTGACCGGGACCGGCTTCTACATCTGCCGTAATCATTCCGGGGATTTTAGAATATTTATTCAACAATTCTGTTCCTTTTTTGATTTCCTCCACGCTTCTACCCGCTGTAAACAGTGAACCTGCATGCGTTGTTCGAATATATTCCTCCATTTGTTCAAAATCATTGGAGAGCGTAAAGCAAAACATCTGACCAATCATTTCATCAAGAGTCAGAGACTCCAAAATCTCTTCAATTTGTTTTTCTGTAATCATAATTGCACCTCATAACTTTTAGTTTTATTTCACCTTAACAACATAAATTCGATCAAGGTATATTGCGTTTTCCGTTGCACATTTGCCACCGTAAATTTCTCCAGTAAATTTCATTCTGACGTGTATTTCATATTCTTCTGCCGGAAGAATTTGCGAAACTGCACTTAGATCCATCGAAATGCCATCCACTTCCACAAACGAAAATGTGCTATCAGAATCAGATGTCACATTTTTTATTCCTTTAAGGCTGTATAAAGCATATTCATCCGGATGCAATTCATCTTTATAAATTTTTACTTTGTGCGGTGTTTCCTCGTCATCCCATACTGATGTCCTTTTAACCGAAAGTGTAAGAGGCACATCGGGAAGCTCACCACGTTTTTTAAACCCGTATCTCTTTTTAACTTCCGGATACATTTGGTCATAACAAAGTTTTAGTGTTCTGCCATCTGATGCCGCAGGATCCATGACATCAAAGGCTCCGCGCCCCTTTTGATACATCATACCCATTGTATCATTAAAGCGTAAAATATCACAAAACGAAATGTCGTAAATATTTTCAGCCTCTGTCTGCGCAAGTTCAAGGGGCAGAATGGTTTGCTTTTCTTCTTCACACCTTGCAAAAAAAATACTCTTTTCGAGTTCTATTTTACTACTCTTGACAATTTCTCCTTCAGTTGTTTCAAAGAATTTTCTTTGGCATATATCATATGCCTCCAAAACAAATGATACTGCTTCTTTTCTGCTGACAGGAAGACTTTTGCCGCATTTTTGCGCTTCCTTTTTAAAGTCTTTGTAGCGAAGCACCATAACTTTATACAAATCTGCAAAAAGCACCTTGACCCGTTCAATAAGTACTTCGTCATCTTTAACGCATTCCATGGCAGCCTGCATACACTCATAAGCGGAAAGCACCAAATCCAAATCAATGTAATTTGTACGTGAGGATGAAATATACAAAATAACCCTTTGTCCATACTGCAAAGAAGCATTATGAACGAGTGTAAGATATTTTTTGACCGATTCACCGGCTTCTCCATAGTATTTATATATAAAATCATTCAAGAGCTCTTCTTGATTTACATCAGGGCTTTCCATCAACTTTGAAAGTATCCATTCCTGCAAAGCCCACATACCATTATTGGCACATTCATGATTTTCGATTAAGAAGCCATACACACCTGCATCTTTAAATACTTTAAAGCTTTCAAAGTATTTAAAGATCATAGGCATAGGGTAGAAAGGAAACTGGTAGCACAAATAATCCCATATTACAAGAGGATTTTGATTCTTTGCACAAATTTCTGACCACTTGTTAAGTCTCCAAAGCTGTTCAGAATTATTTTTATGTTTGATATCATGAAGTAAATCCACATATATATCCGCTAGTCGTATCATGACATTTTTTTCGGGAATAGTGTCATCTAACGGCGGTTCATGATATAACATATAGGCAAGCGTTTCAATATAAACATCAGGATATTTTTCCGCCACTTTTCGGGCAATCTTATTGACAAACTTTAAAACATGACCCGAACGACCTGATTTTGCTTCCGATTCACGACATGCTTCACATTCACACTGACCATTACAATCCGCTAAAGAAACAGAGAAATATGTCGGCATCGCCAATCCCTTTTCTTTTGCCGCTTTTCTATCTTTTTCTATAGCCTCCATAACCTTTTGACTCATCGCATTTACAAGTTCATCATTTGAAAAACAATGTTGTCCATCCGGAATATGTTCTTTGAATTTAGAATCCCACGCAAACCAATTTGGATGTTTTTCGAAGTATTCCTCCGGTGGGATATATAAATTCGTAGTGTGAACCATGGAAGGTCCTCCACCATAAACAAAGTTCCCACATTTCTTTACCTCTTCCGTCATGAGTTCGAATTGCTGTTCTTTTCCGCAATCACCATGTTGCCGCAGTCTTGCAAGTGTACGTAAATCTCTTTTAAAATAAATATCGCTAATTTGCCTGATAGCAAAATACGGCTTTCCTTCTGCAAAAAAATCGGCTGAAATCTGCAGATCTCTCTCGTATGGAATATACTCTTCGTGATAATTCCACCACCGAATACCAATAACATCTTCTAAAAAGTGATACACACCATAAAGCACGCCTCTCTCTTCGGGCTTGCTACCACCTGAAATGATTAAATTCCCATCATGAGCTTTTATGTACCACTCTTCCTCATCAGTGCATGTTAGGCCATACCTGTCCGCATATTTTGTATGACCTATATAGATTCCACGATCATTAACCGCTGACTCTGTTTTAATTTCAAAAGTCGCGCCACTCGCTTTTTTGAGGTATTCACATATCTCCTCTGCTGCTGTTATTTCCACCGCTGTCGCAGTTTTCGAAATGATAACCGTAAGGTTTGCAATTTTATTTTCACTAATTATTACCATATTCATTTGTAGAGAAAACCTCCTCATGTTCTCGTCTAAAACTTTAAGAAGCGCCATGAGTAGCGCTCTAATGGTTTGTTTCACACTCATGGCGCTTTTTCAGATAATGAATTTACTCAGCAGTATAATCCGCCGGGCAAACAGGAACTAAATTTTCTTCCCAAACAAAAACTCTAACTGTATCACCTGCTTCAGCAGCTGTATCGATTTCAAAGGTGAAGGTCTGTGTTCCACCTGCACCTAAAGAGATATCTTTCTTCTCTGCTTTTCTCAACTGCCCACTCTCAGCATAAAGTCCCGCGAAAAGCTGTGCGGTTTGTGTTTGGCCAGTATAGTTTTTAACCGTTGCAAAATACTGTACCGTACCTGCTACAACAGGATTTGAGGTGATGCTTCCACTTTGCATAATGCCGGTGTCTGTAACATAAAGAGAATCAGAATATACCATTTTAAAAGTTTGTTCCATAGGATTAACAAGTGCTGCACCAGTTGAATCTTTTACACCATCAGTTACAGATACACAATAATCTCCAAGATATTTCAGATTAGGAACCACAACTGTATAGGCATTGCCAACCTTTACGGCTTCATACGAAAGATTTTCTGTCATCTTAATTGTGTTAAGCGAAACTGCAAGGTCAGAATTAGTTCCGTTTGTGCCATAATTGGCAAGCTCAGTAATCTCGCTGATGTTATCAAATTCCTGATTAACAAGCAATTTATCTGGAGCATCTTTGGTGTATGCTTTAATGTATGAAAAATCTATGTTCATATCCCCACCGCTATAAGAATATAAACCTAATGCCACAGCAGAACCAAGCTCTACTCTTTCTTCAAACAAGGATGCACTCGCTGTTTTATCCATAGTTTCTGTTTTGTATGTCATATTCTGCACGGCATTTACAGGATCAAGTTCCCATGTAACATCAATCCACTCACCCTTTGGATAATCTATGCCGGCGCTATGTGTTGGACTATATATCGAACCATATGGTGCAACTCTATCAACTGTTGCTCCTGTATAAATGCTATCAATCCCGAGCTTTGCATATACAGCATGAGGTTCATTTAAAGAAAGATCATCAAACGAATTAGCAGAAAGTACCTTTAATAGCACTGTTCCATCTTGGGTTCCGCCAATGCGCAATCTTGTTTTAACCACCAAGGTCTTTCCACTTACGGCTGCAGGATTTATTCCATCCATAAGTTTAAAATAAGATGTTGCAACAGCATTTCCGCCTCTTGTTGCTACATTATATACGCCATCTGTTTTTACTGTATTGACAGTAACCGTATCAGCATTTACCGTTGACATATCTGTATCTTCGCTAAAATTAAGCGTAAATGGCAAATCACTTGCAGAAATATGTGTTTTAGTTGAAAGCTCAGTGCCTCTCTTGCCGGTCATTCCGGTAACGGAAGCCTTGCCATCAATTTCGTACACATTCTTTGCAGTAAATTCTGTGACTAATTCCGTAACATCAGCATCATTAGCGTCTGTTTTAACGCCGCTAACGGTAAGACGATACTTGGCGTCTGCTTCAAAGCCACCTTCGGGAACTATAGTGTAAACTTGATTATTCTCGCTTAACGTGCCTTCATAGGTAATTTCTTCAGTTACGGTAACATTTTTAAATGTTATATTAAAATCATTGCCAAATGTGGTGTTTGTTCCATAATTCTGCAATTCCTCAACAGAAGAAATTCCTTCAAAATTCTCATTTATGAGTAACTTTGTTGGGTTATCTGTGGTATATGCTTTAATGTAAGAAAAGTCTATATCCATCGTAGCGCCCGTTTCTGAATCTGCGCCACTATAAGAATATAATGCCAGGGCAACAGCAGAACCAAGATCTTTTCTATCAGCAATCATTTCTGCACTGCTGGTTTTTTCCATTGTCTCGGACTTATAAGTTATACGCTGTTCTTCGGTTGTAGGGTCAAGTTCCCATGTAACATCAATCCACTCACCTCTAGGATAGTCCAAGCCTTTGGAATGAGCATATTGGGTCAATGTGATATACGGAGCAACTCTGTCTAACTCCTCAGTAACAGAACCCATCAGCCCAAGTTCTGCATAGACATCATGCGTTGTGTCGATTGGAAGGTTCTCAAAGCTGTCAGCAGATACAATGTTAAAAAGAGTTGTTCCCGCAACACCATTCATACGCAAGCGCATTTTCACAACCAAGGTTTTGCCAGCAACCGCTGCTGGATTTACACCATCCATCAGCTTAAAATAGGTTGAACCAATCGCCCATCCACGTTGATTGGCTGCGTTATAAACGCCATCTTCTGTAAGCTTTTCTAATTTTACACTTTCAGAACTGATTGACGCATCCGAAACTGCTTCGTCAAAATGCAAAGCAATATCACTCTCAGCAGGAATAAACGCATTTTCCCCTGAAATTGCCACATCATTTGATGCGCTCTTGCATGTGCATGTTGCTGCAAAACCTGTGATTGCACAGTTAAACAGCAGCATTTGTACCACCATGGCAAAAACCATTACCTTTACTAAGATTTTTTTCATTACCATTTCCTCCTCTAAATTAGTGTTTGTTATATAAATTTTTATACTCTACTCTTTTTATAGTTTAATTACAATCTATTTACACTGATACCCATAACACCCATAATAACTTCATTTGCAATAGCCTCAATCTTGACATTAGCAAGCTTTTTCTCCGGATTTAACCGAAGCTTTTGCACAGTTGCATGGTTATATTCATTAAAATAGAAAGTCTCATTCTCTTTTTGCAACGCAGGTGTTAACCAATCATCAATATTGAAGGGATAAACAAGTTTAACCGTTGTCGTTTCGCCGTCATCATATTGAACTGTTATCCGCACATTCTCAACCTGGGTTTGCATTGCATTTGTGGTTGCTGCAAAAAGAATGGCAATTTCCTGCGCATTACCACTGAGCGGAATTGTAATTTCTGTCGGAAAGTTATCCCATACAGAAACGCAAGCCAGATTCTCTTTTTCAACGGGTGTTATAAATGGTATTCCGGACGTTGTGTAAACCATACCATTCGCATTTCTTAAAGCACTGTCATCAACATGAACCATATTATGTCCATAATGATTCCATTCCCATGCATACCGCCCATTAGAGAAAACGCCTATTGAATATCCCTCCGGACGAGGACTCAAGTATTCCTGATTATGAACATCATTCATATTGCAGTTAAAAAATGCAGAAATATCAACTGGTTCAAAATTCATTTTTGATATGGGTTCTTCGTGAATTTTCTTTTCAAGAATCTCATAATCCGCGGCAAGCCAAGAGTCGTATTTCTTATGCTTGACACGAATGAACAATGTATGATGTCCCGCAACATTTTTGGTTTTTGCATATATCTTATTGCCTGCAATTGTAATATTTTCAAGCGTTTCGGAAATATCCTTATAGGCAACCAAATCACCATGTAAAACTTCAAAACACAGCTCATTTTCTGCAATCACCTTGTCTATAAACTCAAGTGTTGGAATATCGCCGCTACCATGCATCACGCTAAGCTGAAAACTTCCTGTCTTTTCAGTTTCTACAATTATAAAGCTATTATTGGGTGCCTCTTTGATTGTATAAGGAATTGTTTCACCATCTAACATTATTGTTTCAATGCTGCTTGAAATCATAGGTATCCTGATAAATTTCTTCACATTTTTATTACAGCAAATATCATAAGTTGCTACATTGCCTGTCTTGTTGTAATTTAAGGAAATATCCTTAAGAGTCAGACTGGTATGCTCCCAATCCTTAGGAAAATTAGGTGCAATCATGACATAATTCTCAAGCAAGTTCATCCTAATACCAAATAATCCTTCTACAACAAGCCGTAAATAAGTACCTGAAACATCTGTAAAATCAATCGTACCCATATCCGCACAAAAATCAGACTGTGCATGTGCAGCCATACCAGGATTTTTTCCATTAAAATAACAATCAACAAGACCGTTTAAAATTTCCATGCCCTTCTCTTGTAGGCCAAGTTGATAATAAGCTAACGCCAAGCAAGCATTTTCGGCAGGGAATAATCCACAGGTTGAATACTTTCTTGGATACCAGTTTGATGAATATGCCAAGCGACCACCCATCCCCGGTGTTACAACATTATAAATGCAATCCTCCGTATATTTAAGCATTGTATATGCTTGTAGTTCATCAACCAAATCGCAATCTATGGCAAGATATGTAGTAGAAAGTTCCGGCGACGGATGTACCATACAACTTCCAACAGTATCAATGGATTCAGCTATGACACCGCTATTTGCAAGCCACAATTTTTCTTCTACTGCCCTTTTTATTTTTTCAGCGCGTTTTATAAAAACTTCGTTGGGCTTACCAAGCTTTTCTGCAATTTTTGCCATAACCTTGTTAGCTCGATAATTATAGGCGCTGGATTGTGCGCAGCCTGCACCGTTATATGAATGTCCATCTGAAATCCATGTATTTAGGAAGTTTTGATATAATCCATCATTGTCAGGGTCAAAAATTCTTTCTTCCCAATCCAGCATCAAACAAAACTCATCAAAGTATTTTTGTGCAATTTCAAGATTGCCCGTCCATTCGATATGATATAGCATCATATCAAATGCACACTCCTGCATGTTATAATAAGCCGCATCAACACCTAAGAAGTATGGCAAAAATCCGGTTGTGTTTTCAATATTGTGATATGGGGATAATCTATCCGCATCCCCTTCTCTGGCACCTTTTCCATCAAACCAAACACGTTCCTCGCCCTCTGCCTCTTTAACAAGTTGATTGAGATGAGCAGACATAGTTGTCTCGACTCTGTCGCTCCAACCCAGAACGGTTGGCGCATACCAACCTCTCCAACCTAAAAATGGTGAATGATAAGCAAAGGTTCCGTGATGAAAAGAATTTCTATGCCAAGCCGCATCCATTGCAACAACCGTAGGAGCAATCGTTAAATCAAAAGGATGATTCTGTGTTTTAAGACTAATGCATGAAAATTTTGCGTATATTTGCTGTTTAACATAATTAACTGGATCTTCTAAGGTAAGCCATTGATTTAATGTTTCCTCATCTGCATTATGTATAGCAATAATATAACCATCAAGTTCTTTGCCCTGTTCAATGGCTGTGGAAATTTTAACAACTCTATCATCCTCATTTTCAGGTATACTTCCTAAAAACAATGCCGGAGACAGTTCCTCCATTGCTTTAGCTGATCCCAACTCAAATTTAGCAGGAAAACTTGTTGCAATTCGCATGGAGCTTCCATTTGGATGACTAACACAGGCACGATTTTCGCCCAACTCAATTGTATTCTTTTCACAATCTAAAGAACTAAAATATCGCCTCTTATCACTTTTTCTTTCAAAGCGTCCAAAATATTCAGTTATTCCTCCAAAACCCGCAGCAAAAACAACCCTCTGATCAGTTGAAATGTTGTAATGCACCAAAAAGCCATCGTCTGGTAACAACGGATATACTTCCAACTTTACAGACACATTAGGAAAATATGAAGACATTTGAGAAAGCTTATACTCAATCCAACCATTTTTAAACTCGGCTACTACATCCTCTGAATCATGAAACCAGCGTGCGCCAGATTCGGTTAATTCTGTGCCCTCACCTATCCGTCGTCCTGGTGTTACTGCAAGTCCACTGGAAAGAGTTCCTCTTTTGCCAAACAAACACCAATCATATTCCGTCCAATCAGTTGCCGAACCCATAAACTGCGGCACATCACCTGCAAAAGTAGCAAACTTTGCTTCCTTATCATCATTTTTATGGGAACCATAAAGCAAACGATTAAAAAATTCATTACTGCCGCTAATTGCAAAACCATTTTCTGTCGGCGTATAATGAGTTTTCGAATTCATATAATCTCTCCCCTCTTTCAAAAACCAGACTTTATAGATTTAAAAAGCGAATTGCATTTTCTCTTGCGATTTTATTAAATACTGTTGTACTGATTTTTCCGGTATCTCTCCACTCTACAAGCGTTCTTGTAAGAGGTAAGTCCATACCGCAACTACAATAATCTGTGCCAAAAAATAATCTATCTTGAAATTCTTCTAAAAATTTCGGGCCATATTCTGCGTCACGTGTAAGTGCACGATAACAAGTTCCATCAGATAAATCACCATAAAGATTAGGATAACGTCTGAATAGCTTCGGCACAACACCCTCTTCTTTAATCGGTTCATTAGATAGTCTACCCACCTGGCTAACATCAGGATTCATAATATAGGCTCGTTCCGCTGGTGTTTCTAATCGTGCAATTTCCGTCCAGAAAACAGGGCCATGACCAAAAATTATAAGTCCGGGAAATCTTTGAAGTGTATGCTCCAGTTGAGGTAGACCCGGATCATCATAAAGACCAAAATCTCCACGTTTTTGATCCGAACCATCAAAAACAACGGGGAGGCCTACCTTTTCTGCACAACGGAACAAATTCTGTACCAATGGATCTAAAACTTCTAAGTTTGGCATAATTTCACCAATACCTTTACATCCCTTGTCCTTATAATACTGTAAAATTTTATCAAGTGGTGCCTCTGGACAGTTTGACATGGCTCTAGGATCAATATTACAGTAAGGAATGAAACGATCGGGATATTTTGCTGCCATATTTAAAATATCTTCATTGGTCTGCGGGAAATAAACCTCACAATTGACTACCGGCAACAGAACACCTTTTTCAATACCGTACTTATCATAAACCTCAATCAAATGTTCAGGTGTAGCAAAATTCGCAACATATGGAACAGGTTCCCAATATGCATGCGCATGAATATCAATAAACATAAATGGTCTCCTTAATTCTGACGTAAAAATATTCGCTTAATTATTCTTTATCTAATGCTTCACTTTGTTCCGTTATAGTCACTGGTACCACGACCGGTCTTAACTCTTCCATTTCCCACAGATATAGCCTAAATTTTCCGTTTAGCTTTTCACAATTATATGTAACTTCGTGCGTTTCACCTTCGGCTAAACCGAGTTGCTCACCAAGCGTCGCATGACTAAAATTCCCAGCAACATCGTAAGTGGCATAAATAGGTGTAAAATAAGTTTTCTTTTCTCCCCGACCTGTTAAGATCCCCTTAAAATTAAAGGATGCATCATTCGTGTAAGAAATATCTGAAATCGTAATTTCAGGAGATCCTGAATAAATATCAATACTTGTTACGCATAGACTTTCTCCATATTGGGCCTGTACACGAATTGTTGCAATTCCTGGACCTACTGATGTAACAACACCATTTTCTGAAACAGTGGCTATCTCTTTATTGTTACTTTCATAGTTAATTTCTGCTCCATTAAGGACAAAACCATTTTGACCACGAAGCAGGGTTTCTAAAGTTACATTTTCACCTAAACCCAACTGAAGATAAGAATTATTTTCTTCTCTGCCTACGCTCCGTACAAAAAGCTTTTCGGGTACATCATTTGCCTCTGCATATTTAAAATCAGCCTTTAGTCCTATACTTTGCATATCAATGTCTACAACACCTAAATCGTAAGCTTTACTTGCTTCTTTAAGCCTTAAATCACCATTTGCTACATCTACAAAAAGCGGATTTGTATCAGTCAATGAATGTTCGTCAAAGGACATACCTTGTGCAAACTCTGAGTTCTTCCATGCGGCAAAAGTTTTTTCTTGCGTTCCAATCAAAACCTTTGGTTCTATGATACTGCCGGAATCAACATCATATGTGTAGAACATATTATAGTCTACTGAGCTTAATCTGGATTCGCTCACACTTGCAAGATAATATGCTGTTTGTCCTGAATTATAAAAAATATTCTTTTCTATAATCTGGTCATTGGCTGTGCTTCCATTTTGCTCATGGGATGCAACATTCCAATCTAAAGCTGTATTGTTTACAACATAATTATTTCTTACAATATTATTGTCTGCCTTGATCAAAAACGCAGCATTAAGCTTTCCGCCATCAAGACTTGTTTCTGTTTGCACAGCCTCAATTATATTATTTTCGGCTATACAACCATGAGCAAAGTCATCAAAGTAAACAACCGCTCCTCCGCCATACATAACCGGGCTAGTGTGTATATAGTTGTTCCTTATAACTGTCCCTTTATTCAAGTATTCTGTTACAGTAACACCATCTTCTGCCACATGTACTGCATTTAAAGAAGCATATATAACACCTGTATCTTCTGAACCGGTATTAACATGCGCAATTTCATTAAATTCCATGTAGTTGGTATATGCTGCATATTCTGCTCGTAAACCACTTCTTTTAAAATACTCTATTTTGTTATGAGAAACCATATTATCTCTCGCGCCACTATGTTGGTATGCAATACCATATCCATGCGGCACCAAAAGACTTCCGTTATGCACATAATTGTTGCAAATTAAGTTATTTTCACATATCGGTTCTAAAGCAACATAGGTCAATGTATCACCAATTCTACTGTCGGAATTAAACGATACACCGCTAACACCAACATTATAAATTTCATTACCATAAACCGTGCAATCATTTACGTTTCCAACAATATTTACACCATGACCGCCAACATCATGTATCTTGGAATCTTTAACAACAATGTTTTCTGCATTCTCAATGTAAATACCATTGCCAGTATCGCCAACACCTTCACCTCTTTGTACGTTGGCTGTTCTTTCTGTATTCCGTATCGTAATACCTTTTAACTCTATATTTTTTACAGGTGTTTCTGGTGAACTTCCTTTGAACGTAACACCGTTTTGGTGCGCTGGAATGCTGATTTCTACACCCTGTATACTGCCCCCCACAGGCATAACATAGAGTCTACCAATATCACTATCATAGTAGAATTCGCCTTCTTGATCTAAAAATGCCAAATCCCCCTGCAAGAAATATCTGTTCCCTTCTTCACCTTCTGTAACACCGCTATTGATAAGATATGTTGAAGACTCTGAAGCTAACGTAATCATGTTTTGTGAGTAATTTATAGATTCTACAGGAAGTGTATGCGCATACCACATTATGTTACCGCTACCTGGCCATATTAAAACTTCCAAATCACGAAAACTGGATGGTCTTGGAAAATCATTTGTTTTAAATCCAAAACTATTTCTCGTTCTAGTTCCCAAACTAATCGAACGCAGATAACCATCAAGCATATCCGCCCCTTCGTTGGGATATCTTGCCTTTGTTAGCATATCCCCGTTTTGATATATAACATCAATTTTCTTACCCATCCCAACATTGGCATAATACTTACCATTTTCGTATTCTGTCCATTCTGTAACCGGTACACTTCCAGAAATAATGACATTATCATCATCAAACGCAGCATAAGTTGTTTTATATGCACCGGGAAGATTATCAGCTTCATCAAATACTAACCCTTCACTTTCACAGTAAACACCTTCTTGTATGTATACTGTAATATCTGAATGTATATCTCCCGATATTCTCATCAATTTCAATTGATTTTTCGCTCTCGTTATACTTTGGAACGGCTTTTCACTACTACCGTCACCATTTAAATCATCACCTAACTCTGCTGACACATATATCGCATGAGAAAGCGAATATTTTTCTGATACCAATCTATAAAATTCTTCAGCCAATGCTCCTTGTGAAGCATAATTTTTTTCGCTAAGTTCATTAAGGACCTCTTGCTTTGACAGCTCCTCTAATGCTTCATAATCTGTTAAGTTGATGTTAAGAGTTGTTGCACAATTAACAATTTCTGATGCATTTAAATTCACTGACGCTAAAGCATCTGCAACCTCCTGATTAGAAGCTTCATAATACGGGAGCGAAATTTGGTCTCCCGACACAGGTACAACTGTAATTATGTACTGATTCGTTGTCGTAAACAAAACTTTGGGAATATTCCATGTAAACAAACCATAGTTATCCGTCGCACCTTGATTATAGTAAACACAATTTTCTACTGTCACTGCCACATTTTTAGGGGTAACCATTAATGCAAACGGCATGCCACCTAATGCCGGAGTATCACCAGATACGGTTATGTATTCTGCTCCAACAACAATCTTCCAACTGCTGTTATATTCTTTTTCTGAATATCCCACACAAGAAGTCGAAATCATAAAAACAGCCAAAATTAATGCAACAATTTTTCTTTTCATAAAAAATCAACTCCTCGGTTGGTGCTCTTAATAGCTTTAAGAGCACCAACACTTTACTTTTCATTTTTTAATTAGCTTCAATTTTAAATCCACTTGTATTGGATTCAGCATAAACATCCGTGACCTGAGAATAACCAGCAACACCTACCAAGGTTTTTCCCTTTGTTTCAATATTTACACTACCCAAAAGTGACCATCTGTCTGCCGCTGCAGAATGTGCATCACCCACCAAATAATATCCGCTTATACGATCGCCTTCTTTTACAAGCTTAATATCTATAGGATGACTTCTTCCAATCTCGATATGGTTACATCCCGGATTTTCTGCATTTCGATAAACCATGATAAGTCTACCACCTTGAGAACGTAAATGAACCATAGGTGAATCGGCTCCATCGTATGCACGTATCATCAAACCATGTGCCGTGTTGCCACTACCCACATTTGATACATTTTCAATTCTGCCATATACTGTATAATTCTCGCCATCAACTTCAGTATATACAAACGAAGCATCATCATTTCGACTATACACATCACGTCCGTTACTGGATAAAAATACCTTTTCACCATCTACAATTGCAAATCCTTGTGCATTACCATAATTTGAAATTTTAAAGTTTGCAGGCAACTTACTTGTTCCGCCTACAACTACTCTAACGCTAGACAGCATATCAACACCATGTAATTTAACCTTTAACTGCACTGTTGCTGAACCGGGTTCCTTCGTCTTAAGAGTAAGTTTTCCATTGCTGGTACCAATAACATCAAGCACCTCAACATTCGACACAGTACTCTCTATTTCAGCACCCGCAGGCATTACCTGTTCCCCAACTTCTGATAAAAGTTTAAAGGGAATTTCAACAATTTTGCCATCAGGATACAGGGTCTTAATGTCAAAAATAGCTTCCTTTATGTATTCTTTCGGTACAGAAATATTAAAAGTTTCGGTATAAGTCCTTCCGCCTAATACAGCTTTTACAGTAATTTGGGCGTTTCCTGAATTTTTAGCATATAAAACACCTTTTCCATTTATCCTGACAACTTCTTCATTACTGGAAGAAAATATCAGTTCATCTAGAGAAGTTACGCCCACCTGTCCGTACATCGTTTTAATATATGGTGTAAGCTCTTGGGAAGAATTGCACGGGAATACACGTCTTGTTTCCTGAAAGTCAACATCGGTTACTTGATCATCAACAATAACATCTATAACAGATGAAACTTTATAACTGTCTTTAAGATATTCTGCCGTAATTCTTGTAACTCCTGCACTCTTTGCAGTTATTACACCTTTCTTCGACACTTCTGCAATAGCACTATTTGCACTTTTAAACACAATATTCATATCACTTCCATCAAAGGAATATCCATTTTGTGTACGTAATTTGATAGCAAGTTCTGCACTTTCGCCACTATTCAAATTGATAACAGAGCATTGACCTAAAGTTCCATTTTCTTTTAATTGAATTTTTGCCGGAATATCGCTTGAATCTCCATATTTGAAATCTTTTTTCAAGCCAATATCATACACATTAATGCTTTTTGTTCCAAGCGCAAGAGCGGGAGAATTGTATTTTAGTCTGTAGTCTCCATTCGCTTCATCAACAAAATACGGGTCGGCCAAGACCGAATGCTGATCAAACTTTGCATCATCGTAAGCCTGCCACTCTGTAAATGACATACTGGGAGACTCACTTATAACCTCTTCTCCTTTGTTATAGTAGCAGTTATAATCTGATTCTTTAAAATAACCTTCTCTCCATCGGGTGACATTAACAGTTTTAGAACCATTATCATAAATAATATTGTTCTTTAATGTGACACCTATAGTTTCAGGCTTTTTATGGCTATCAGAAAAATTAAAAACCGACATTGTTTCCTGCTTGTTATTAACCTGAATATTATTAATTGTCTTTATGTCTATGCCCTTTTGAAGATTGCTGATAAAGTTGGCTTTTCCATCTGCACTTGCAAACCTCTCAGAAATATTACGTTCCATGATAGCTGAATTACCATTTTCATCAAAATATACAGAAGCGATGCCGCCTTTCCATGCATAGCAGTCATGAAGCCAGTTATTTCTCACAACCGCACCACCATTATGGGGCTCAAAATGTACATAAATGGCGCCGCCGTCCTCTGACCCATTCATCACCTCTGATATATCATTATACTCAATGTAATTTCTGTCTTTAGAACAGCCCCAGTTAATGCCTATTCGTTTAATATCACTAATTCTGTTATTGGCAACATGCACATCACCCTGTCCCACAGAGTAACCAGAAATTCCAGATGCCTGATAATAAAGCATCGTAGCATGTCTGATATTATTATTAGCAATATAATGTCCATAATTTGAAAGTGGATTTGGATTTGTCAAATATGGAACATCAAGACCGTCTTCGGGTGAAACGAGATTGTTATACAATCCTGGAGTATATAGCGCTATGCCATCCGAGCCTACATTAAATATATTATTTCCATAAACACGGTTGTTACGGTTTGTTAAACGAAAGTATACGCCTGCATGTGACACATCGTGAATCTGACAATTTTTAATTTCAATATTTTCACTATTGCAGAAACGAACACCATGACCCAATTCGTCTTCATCAAAATTCAGTTGTAAATACCCTTCATCACCAAAACCATAAATTTTGTCTGTTCTACGAGTATTAAGAAGTTCAATGTCAGCAAACTTAATGTTATGAACCATGTTCTTTTCGCTTTTACCATTAAAATTTAAAATATGCTCTGCCACACCATATGATATAACTGCATTTTCTATATCATTTTCAGGGTAATAATATACATATCCTGTTTCAGTTTCATAATAGAACTCACCCGGCACATCTAAAAATTCAAGAGCACCCTGTAGAAAATAATATGAACTGTCGGTTACAAGACCACTACTTCCTGAGTACACCACCCTATCAAGCGTTAAGAAACCTCTTTCCCAATCAGCATAGACCACATCGCGATAATTCAAAAACCACATAATACCATTACCGGGCCACATAACCGCCTCTAAATCGGAGGAGTTTTTAACTGACGGGATGCTTCCCACCGGAAACTTTACTGTCACCTCATCCGCAGGAAAACTTTCGGGATGCATCCACCCATCATAAACAGTTTTACCTTCGTTAGGAAAACGCGCTTTCGTTTTCATTGCTCCATTTTCATACAGAGTATGTACACTTTGATTTTCACCTATATAGGATCTATATATATGATTGTTATAAGGCTCCCAATTGTCGATAATTTTCCCACCATTTATGGAAACATGTTCGCCAGGATAAGACTGCCAAACTACGTCAAAAAAATCTTGACCAGAGTCCTTGTCTGTGAATTTTAACTCTTTATCAATATAATAGTTCCCTTCGCGCAAATACACATGAATATCTGAATTCATTTTGCCATCTCGGACGATATAACGAATAGTTGTTTTTGCCTTTTGAATGGTTTTAAAAGGTGCATTTTCACTTCCGTCGTTATCATCACTGCCATCCGGCGAGACATATAACTTCAGTGGCTCCCTACTTTTATCTGCTTTATCATAAAGATAAATTACTTCACTTTGCTCCTCTTTACTTAGTTCCATTCCTTTATCGCAAACAAACAAATATCCGTTTTCATCGCACCATACACTTTTTTCAAATGCAAGCTCAACCGATGGTAAAGAAATATATAATTCGCCATCAATAAGCACAGCAACATCTTCTAGAATTATATCATCATTGCCTTTATATGCTGTTTGACTTCCCACTTTAAACAGAAGGATGTCGGCTTTGTACTCCACATAGAATTCTTGTGTCTTATCAGCCCATTCCCATACAGAGTTATAACTTTCCGCCAAAAAGCGCAAAGGAATATATGGTTTACCATTATGCAAAACAGGATGTCCGTTTTCAAGTATCTGTTTACTATTATTGCATATAGCTATGTCATTTCCGGTTTTTGCAAGTATCGTAAAGGACATTTTCGTTCTTATGTCCGGATTTTCCATTAAATCAGGCAATGCGTTAGGGGGAACCCACTCACAAAATGCTACAGTACTGAAACAGATATTAAAAACAAGAAAAATCGCTATAAATGCTATTAATCGTTTCATTTTCATTCTCCTTCAGATTAGTGAATTAGCACTGTATGCGGAGAAATCGCCCTCATACCATCCAACGAATCCCATACAAAAACTTCAATATCATCTGTTGTTTTATCATATGGTACGCTTCCACTATAAGTAACTATATCCTCCCAAATACCACTTGCCGGTACAGTTGCTTTTTTAGGTGCAGACATACCCACTTGTTCACCATTCCTAACTATCGCCAGAACAACAACTGCATTTTTCCCTACATCTTTAGTATTTACAATTTTAACTTTTGCCTGTGCAGCGCTTTTGTTAGAGATATTGCAACTATTCACATAAAGTTGCTCATCCCATAAATACCGAAAAGAACGCTTTTCAGGATTTAAAACAGAAACTTGCTTTTCTTCACTTTTTACACCATCGGTAATTTCAAGCACATAATATTTGCCATATTCGAGTTCCTTTATAGGAGAAATGCTATAGGTCATATTGGCATAGGTACCGGTATATGCTACTTCTTCCGGATCGTAAGGTGAAGAAACAAAGGAAAAATATTCGCTACCGCTTACTTCTCTTTGGAATGCTGTAAGTTCACTAATTTGAGTTTCCTTTTCAAAGCTTTCATCTACAAGCACTGTATTTGAACTATTATCTAAATAAGCTCGTACATATGACATCTCAAAGTCTTCTACCTCTCCGCTGGACATAAGAGAGAGTCTTACATTGCTTCCAAACGGTCTTTCATCTGAAAACATCGGTGCATCTTCTGCACCACTGATAATCTCACCGTTAATATACAAATTCTGAGTCAGTGCTTCTGTATTCAGTTCCCATTTAATGGTAACCCATTCACCACTTCCAAAATCTGCAAACCGCTTATTTCCCCAATTTGTACTGCCACCTATAGCTTCAACCATGCCGATTCTGTCTTTCCCTGACGTAACATTCCCCATCAGAATAAATCTTGCATTTTCTGTCTCAGAACTATTTACATCAGACAAAACACGAAACATATATCCTGCAGCTTCTTCTGCATCAATTTTAAGTTTAGTTTCTATTGTTAAAATACCACCGGGAACAGTTTCACCATTTTTCGTCAACGGGAAATGTCCGGCTGTTACTTCCCGCGGAAAATCGCTGATACGGAGAGTCCCATCACATTTATATCCAGTTAACCTTATAGTGTTACTATTTAAGGTCGATACATCCATTTCATTATCAAAAACTATCTCATAGCCACCATCTCCAAAATGTGATGTCCCATCCTCTATAAGTTCTCTTCCCGTGGCCGTTGTAATACTGGTGATTTGAGGAATTCCCGGAAATACAACACCATCCTTTTGCGCAGTAAAAGAGAGTGTTTCGTTTTCTGCAATAGGAGTTCCTCCTGCATTCAATACCCCATTAATAGATAAACGATATGTACTTTCTTCATCAAAAGCTTGATTATTTTTAACTAAATAGACTTTCTTGTCTGCATCTTTAAAGCTACCCGTATAGGCAATTGTTTCATCTGGCAAATCAGTAAAATCAACCATGTCTTGTACTAAAACATTATACCCTTCTAGTTCAGATGCATCAGTAATGCCCTCAAAATCACAGTCTACAAGTAAATTTTGTGGTGCATCTTCCGTGTATGCCTTAATATAAGAAATATCACGTGATGCATTCGCACCCATATATAAGCGTATATCTGTATAAGCTCCAAAATCCGCAGCAGTATTTAAAATCAGACTATCTGAACCAGCCATTTTTTCGCCATTGACCCAAATATTCTGTCTACGATTGGAACCATTGATTTTCCAAATAATGTCAATCCATTCACCATGATCGTAGTTTTTCATAGTTCCATTTCCGTACCTGTTTTGGCCGCTTTCTGTACAATCATACATACCCACTCTGTCAACACCACTGATTACATTACCTAAAATATTAACCATGGCGCTTTCTCCCATACTTTCCCCAGTAGCACCGCTGAACAACCAGAAAATACAGTCACTTGCTGTTATTGTATCTGTAACACGGATGCGTGCTTCTATGTACAGAGTCTTATCGGTGATATCTGCATGATTGTTGCCTTGCATGAGAGGAAAACTACCGATAAAATTAGCACTACTTCCACCACTACAATTTAAAATCGTATCGTCTACAACTTTTTCAAGTTTTATACTATTGCTATCAATAGTTTCTTCTTGTAGCGATTCTGCAAATCTCAACTCTATACCTTTATCATCTATGGGTACAACAGGCATTTCTGAAAGATTGTATCCCCATTCACTGAAAAAAACAACGTCACTAACTGCATTTACAGGTGCAACCACGATGGATAACATCAAAAAGACACTTATAACCGCAGATAGTATTTTTTTGTTTAAAATATCTTTCATTTCAATCACTCCTTCAGTAAATATACGAAAGCATCAACCAAAATTCCTTGATACGCCAGTGCAAAAATACGTGCATTTGGCATTTTATCAATTGTATAAGAAGACAAAGAATCTTTTCCTGTTAATTTAATATCGCCTTTTTGTAAATCAACTACTGTTAA
The DNA here is from genome assembly GCA_045586925.1 of Clostridia bacterium. GTDB lineage: Bacteria > Bacillota > Clostridia > Monoglobales > Monoglobaceae > SIG440. Next base: position 65,234 of record JAZNBG010000005.1, read on the forward strand.
TATGTTCGAAAGAGGTAATGTCGAAAACGGATACAGATTCCCTTCAGCTTCTATCATAATATTATTATCGTCTGCATTAGCAAGTTTACCATAGCGAACAATTTCGGTTTCTCCATATCCGCCTTTAGCTTTTTCAGCTGTAGAAAATGTTGGAGCTGAAACCTGTTTCTGATAGAAATCAACCTGCCCTCTTCTGTTTGTAAGGTATTGAATTACATCTCCCTGTTCAAGAAGTTCCAAATTTGTTTCGGGGTCCATAATCAAAGTAGTCGGTATACCATTTTGATATCCAGTTACTTTATAAGTAATATCGTCATCTTCCGTCATAATTTGAAACACCTCGTCTACCAAAAACATTGTAGCGCCACTTTCAATTGTCCGGGTATAATCTCTAAATACAACAAATTCTGCACAACCTGTATCTGAAAGATTATACGCCTCCACCTGATAATAGTCTGATGCTACATTTTCAAAAGACATTGTATCGTAATCTTTATCAGAAGCATTAAGAGAAGGAACATAAAACCCAACGGTTTTATCAGTAACAGTAAACGGCTTTTGCAATGTATACTCTACATTTCTATAAAATACACGACCATCTTTTCTATAATAGTGCTCCGTTGCAACTTGATTAAGAGGAACCTGTTCAGGATTATACATAGCGAAACAGTTAGTATCGATAATTGTAACTAAATTCTCAGAATTTAACCTATAGCGTATCAATTGATCACACAAGCCTACTACCGCTGTTTCACTTAAAAGAGTTAAGATTTCCTCTCTATTCTTTACAACAGTATCGTTAACTCTGACCTTTGAGGCTGTATTTAATATTTCAACTTTTCCAGATGATGTAAGAACCCTCAATATTAGTGAATTAGAAAGGCCCTTTTCTTTTTGTGTTGCAATAAGATAACCTGTTTTGTAATAACTATTGATGCCGGTATCTACACCAATAATTTTCCCTTCAATATCCAAAAAGAAGAAGCCGGAAGTATTTATAGTTGGTCTTTTTTCCTTTCCGCTTCCAATATAATCCAGGAAACTCTTCGAAAATCTGTATTCCTTTTCATTGAGAATTATCGAATCATCTATCTCTCCGCTTACGGAACCACTTACCTTTTCTCTTACAACTGTAACAGTCACATATTTGCTTCCCGTTTTATTTACGCTTTGTGTAACAGCTACTACATCATTTTTCACAATATCATCAATGGTAATCTCTGCACCAGCACGACTAATACGATAATCTGTTCCAAGTTCTATTTTTTCACCATACACGCCATAAATTGTATTGAGATCACTGTTAGCAGTTGATACTAAAATGTTTTGATATGATGTAATGCTCACTACATCAATCTTTCCATCATTATTATTATCAATAAGCTTCACGCTTCCGGATTTGGGACAGAAAATCTTGCCTGTAATAGCATCGTCATATGCCTTGCCATTATAAATAACATAAGGTCTATCAAAAGAAATTCGTTTCTCTTTAAAATCTTCTCCATCATAATAATAAAAATATTTTCCATTTGACTGTTCAGTTTTTACATTATTGATATCATCAGCATTGACATCTGTAATCTGCGTTTTATATGGCAACATATACTTAATTGTTTTACTGCTGCCATCATCCACATAGTAATATCTTACATTCATACCAATATAATTGCCATAATCTACTGAGTCAACATCAAAAATATTGTCATCTATTTTAACAGAAAGCTCACCCACACTATTAGATGGCGTGGAAAGGCTTGTTACAGAATTAGCCGTGACAATACCTGTATCTGTATGCATATCAAAATATTCACTCATGACGGTTACACCCTCATAAGTTTTAAATTGGGTATAATTTCCTTGAACCTCTTGTGGAATCGGGAATTCAACATTAAGTGCATTATGCAATAAATACACCAAATCTCCACATGTGAGAGTATTTGTAAATTCTCCTTTTACATTTTTTAATAGCCCAACCTCATCTGCAACATTCAGGTACCCTATCGGATATCCTATTCGTTCTGCTATATTTCCATAATTCAAAGCAACCAACAGTACTTTTATCGCCTCTTGACATAACATTTCGTCATCAGGGGCGAAAAGTTCATTTCCCTTACCTATCATAAGTTTTGCCGAAGAAGCATAATCAGTATATTTCTCCAAAGCCGAACCTTGAGGAATATCCTTGAAATTAATTCCATCCAAAGCAGAAATATCAGAATCGCTCAATCCAAACAGTCTGGGTAAAATCTCTGCAAATTCTTTCCGCAAAATCTTGTTATCAGGGTCAAAGTTATCAAGGCACTCACCCCATACCCCAAGAGTAGATAAAATTTGCAAAGCTTCTGCATATTCACCATGAAACATCTGTTCTTGCAAGGCTTGATCTTGAGATGGGGCTTCATATACTTTAACATATTTAATCTCCATAGCTGCTGTATTGGGAGGAGTTACCCATGCACGGAAGAAAACATTATCAAGATTTGTCATATCCTTCGATTGATGATTTACAAGAAACATCTCGTCATTAATATAACCATCAATTACTTTGTTGTCGAAATCAAGTACATATTTTAAATCGTACCACTTTTCTTCTTCCCAGATAAACTTTTCTACTCCACCCAAATCAAGCTTCATTGAAGTTCTGAATACGGTGCTTAAAAATTCTCCCCCATCTTTATTACGTAAAACAACCATACAGTTTGCAATCGGCACAAAAGAACGCACTCTTGTTTCTACAACAACTTTCCCTGAATTAATATTCACGGGAAGCTTTGCAATAATATGGGGCATATCATCATAATATGATGTTTCCGTGGCTTCACTTCTCAGAGCAAATCCATCAAATATAAACTCATCACTTTCATCTATAGGGTCATCATCTTTGATAAATGTTTCAACCACAGAAACCTTACCCTTATTTAAATTATAAGATATAGTACCACTGGAAGTAACGTCTTCTAGGCTCTTCGCATTTGAAAAATCCTCGTTAATATAATAATTAACTACATTTTCCGCTGCAAATGCACATAAAGTTCTACCAAAGCACATTAACAAAAAAACGCAAACAATAAATAACGAAATTATTCTTCGCATCAGCGAGTTCTCCTTTCATGCATAAAATAAAAACATATGCTACTGCAAACTTTCATAAAGCATTTTAACAGCCTGAGCTCTTGTTGCACTTTCTTTAGGGGCAAATTTGCCGTTTCCAAAACCGTTTATAATACCCGCTTGATAGAGTGCTTTTACCGCATCTTTTGCATATACCGCAATGTCCGCTTCATCTTCAAAACCAATATACTCTCGTTCACCTTTCGGCAATTGATTATTGAGTTTCAATACTCTATAAATAAGTACGGCAATATCCTGCCTTGTAATATTACTTCCCGCGTTAAAACGCTCTTTACTTTCACCTGTAACAACACCTTGTTTCTGTGCAGATGCAACATAAGGATAAAACCAGTCACCCCTTGTCACATCTTCAAAAGTAGGAACAGCATAATCAACCATAAGGTCAAAACTAAGCACGAGCATTTTAACGAACTCTTCACGTTTTACTTCACGATTCGGAGCAAAAACGCCTGCATTAACTCCTGACACAATTCCCCTTTCAGCAAAATTCTCAACCGCATCAAGTGCCCAGGGAACATCGGTTAAGTCATTAAATACATTTGTCTTATTTTCTTCTTGCGGTGTCTGCGGATTCATTCCCACACCTATCGTACCCGCCTCAACATAAAAATCAAATTTACCACTGCTGCTTCCGCCTCCACCCGAGGGTTCTCGCTTGGATTCCCGTTGATACACCGCAGCCTTCGTTTCAAACCAATCATTTATCTCCTGGGTGCTGATAAATATCTCTATTTCTGCATCACGATAAACCTTACCTTTATTAGCATCTGACAGAGAGCCAAATACTCCTTTTAGCATTTTATCAAAATAAGACGAATTCGCTTTAACGGCCGCTTCCATTTCAGTTCGCGATACAACATTGATTACCTCTGTTGCAACTGCCTCATCAAAATTCTTTTTGATGTTATCAATAGTTGTTTGGTTATATACCTTTTTCCAAACATTATATATGGATTCACTTCCTGCTTTTTTCACTCTTTTAAATCCATACTCTGACTCAATGTCTAGTCCATAACGATCATTAAAGTTATTTAATACAGTTAAAAAACTTGTCTTTGTGGATTGATTTAAAGCTTCAATTGCAGCTTTGTCCAGTGTTTCCTGGCGTTCTATTTCTTTCTGGGCTCTGCAAGCATCTGAAAATATTTCCGCTATTTTTTGAGCAGATGTTACTGTGCTTTTTAAAGCCAACATTTGGTTATACACATCTTGAGGCCTGCATAAACCTTCAAGCAATGACAGATTAAGTGATAAATTATCCTTATTAGTTTCCACAAAGTCTCTTACATCTTCCCATTCACTTAATCCTATGAATTCTTCATATATGGTTAACAGCTCATCATCACTTAAGATATGAATAGAAACATTTTCCTTTTCCTGCCCCGCAACCATAATACGAGCAATTAAATCTACGCCTTTTAGTGAATCTGAAAGCCCAATATCAAAAGAAAATAACCCATGTTCTCTCGAAACCGTCTGTGCCATTCTAATAATTTTGTCGGAATTCACATCTAAATTTAAATTATCATTTTCCGCTTTAATAAGTATAAGTGTCACCGGCACGCCTTCATTATCTGCATTTCCAGTAAGAATCACACCGTTTTCTTTGATAATGGCACTTACAGAATTGTTTGCTGCGAAACCACTTATTGGAATAGTAACAATCACAATACACAAGAGCCATAATAAACAACGTTTGAACACTAAATCCAACTCCTTGTCATTAGTTAGCCTTAAGCCACTCATTAATCTGTTTCTGTACTTCTGCAATTACTTTATCTGAGCCTGCCTGTTTTAATTTTTTGAGCATCTCATCAAGAGCCGCAGAAGTGTCGCCTACACCTGATTGAACAATAGATAAATATTCATTCAGAACAGTATTACAATTGTTAAGTTCAACTGCAATAGGATTAATATCAACCGAGAACCCTAAAATTCTCGACGGAATAGCTTCATCATTCATCTTTTTTGTATCTTCCCAAATTGTGGGTTCGAACTCATCAGTTACATAAAGATTGAAGACATTTCCTACGCACCAGTTGTGATTACTATAGCCAGGATTCTCTACAACATCAATTACATTTTCAGAGATTTTATTATAATGCTTTCCTTCTATACCATATGTAAGTAAGTTTGCAATTTCTGCATCAGTATTTAAAGCTTCAATTAACTTCATTGAGCCCTCTACATTTTTACTGTTAGCACTAATTGAATAAAGAGTTCCCAAGATACCTGCTGTAGAAAGATAGCTTTTAGTGAGGGGAATCGCCTCAACTGAAAAACCGGATGGTTTGTTCATAATTTCTACTCCCGGCTTATACAACTGGAAAATAATCGGAGTTTTCGCAGGTGATTCTCCACCCTGCTGACCAACAATCAATCCATCAATAGTATAACCCTTTTCTGTCCACGCTTTTCTAGTTTCTACACCTTCGCGGAACTCATCGGTTTCGTAAATATTAAACACTTCTACACTATTTTTGTCACCTTCATAAGTAACCGCAGCAATACCCACCCCCGGGATAATTTCCCATCCATAAGTTGTCAGCATATTATCAAAATTAAAGCTAATATTTGCTTGCTTCGGTGCCAGTTTCGAAACTGCTTCTATATATGGTGTATAATCAGATAGTTTTGTTATAGAATTATCTGTAATGAAATGTGAATACTCATCATAGTATTCTGAGGGAATCATAACGCCGCCAGTATATGCAAAAATCTGCTGAATCGGCACACCATAAATTTTCTGATTTACACGCACCGCATCCCAAATATCATCGTTAAAAATTCCTTTAACATCAATCATTTCTTTTGAAAGTGCATCATCTAAAGGAAGATATGCACCACTTGCTGCATTTGTTGTGTAATCATTAGACCAGTTAGAAGTCCAGCAAACATCATAATATTCACCACTTGCCATAACGAGATTCATTTTATCATTGTAGGCACTCATGGAAATTGGATTAAATATTACCTCAATCCCATATTTTTTCTTAAGGATTTCATTTGCAGCAGCATATACTTCATCATTATCGAGTTTGTCAGGATCACCCATAAAATAGAATACCACTTTGCTTTCAGCATCATTTCTATTTGTTTTTGAACCACTGCACCCTACAAAAACAATGCTCATAACACATGCCAGAATAAATGCTAATACTTTTTTCATACTGTTTACCTCACATTCATTATTTTTTTTTATTAAATACAGATCAACTTTAATCTGCAATTTAGCCTTTAACCGCTCCAACTGTAATGCCCCCAATAAACGCCTTTTGAAAAACAACAAAAATAAAGATTATCGGGCCTATCGCTAATGCACATGTGGCCATCCTTAAAGAATGCCTCGGCAAATCAGCTGCGCCAAGCATATTATTGCTTCCTCCCGATATTTGTAGAAGTTCCACTTTTGAAAGCAACATTTGTAGCAAATACTGCAGAGAGTAAAGGTTGGTGTCTGTTATATAAAGCATAGTTCCATACCATTCGTTCCAATATGCCAATGCTACAAAAATAGCAATTGTTCCTATACCGTTGGTTACCATAGGAACAACAACGCGATAAAAAATACAAAACTCGTTTGCGCCATCAATCTTAGCTGCCTCTATAATAGATGTCGGTACTGATTGTAAGTACGATTTCAAAACAAAAATATTCCACGCTGTAGCAGTGCTTGGTAAAATTACAGCAAGAAGATTGTTTTTGAGGTTTAAGTACCTCGATATTAGTATATAAGTAGAAACAAGGCCTCCTGAAAAAAGCATAGTAATCAACAAATATACTGAAAAAAAGCGGTTTAAAACATAATCTTTTCTCGCCAATGTATAGGCAAACTGTGTAGAAATGATAAGTGTCATAATTGTTCCTACCACAGTAACGACTATTGTGACACTATATGCTCTTAAAATCGTTGTTGGATTTTCAAAAAGCATTTTATAAGCCGAAACAGAAAACTTTGAAGGAAATAACGAAAATCCATTTTTAACAATTTCTGCTTCTTCTGTAAACGATATTGATAAAAGAACTATAAAAGGATATAAGCATAAAAGTGCACCAATTATAAGCAAAACATGTGAAACAACTTTTATTGCTATATCATTTTTTTGTATCATATTTTTCACTCCTTAAAACAAACTACTCTCATCATCAATCTTATTTGCAACCCAATTCGTAGCAAGAGTTAAGATCACACCAACAACAGATTGTAAAAGACCAACTGCAGCTGAAACACCAACATTTCCCAAAACCATCAGCGTTCGGAAATTATAGGTAGGGATAACATCACTTACACTCACCAAAAATCCGGAGTTTTGCGTCATTTGATAAAACAGACCAAAATCACCACCAAAAATTCCACCTACACCCAAAATCAACAAAATGACAATACTATTGCGTATCATCGGAATAGTAACATACTTAATACATTGCATAGTCGTAGCACCATCAATCCGCGCCGCCTCATACAAGCTTTCGTCTATACTTATAATTGAAGCATAATATACTAAACAATTATATCCCGCCGTCTTCCATATTTGCGCAAAGGTTAAAATAAAGGGCCAGTATTTTGCTTCACTATACCACGAGACTGCCTTCATCCCCATACCTTCAAGAATCTTGTTCAAAAAGCCGTTGTCATAGTCTAAAAGTATCAAACTTATGTACGCCACAACTACCCAAGACATAAGATGCGGAAGAATAATCGCACTTTGATAAAAACGTGATATCAGGCTTTTTCTAACAAATGACACCAACAACGCAAGAGAAATAGAAACAACTGTACCGAGTATCAAAAATGTAATATTATATCCCAGTGTGTTCCTTATAATTCTAAATGCATCATTAGACAAAAAGAAAAATTTAAAGTTACTTAAGCCATTCCAAGCGCTACCCAATATACCTTGAGCGTATTTAAAATCCTTAAAAGCTATAACAATACCCAGCATAGGTAAGTATGAAAATATAAAGATGACAACTGCTGCAGGCAAGCCTAAAAGGAATAACTGAAACTGACTTGACTTTAAAATACTTCTTTTTACAGCTACTATCCTTTTTTGTGATTGTATTGCCGTAGATTTCATTGATTTGCACCTTCCAAAATTTATTTTTTATATCATAATTATAACTATGAATACTTCTTTAGACAATCCTACTTTTCGTTTTTTTTCCCCCATTTTTCGCTATTTATTTTATAAAGTATTTACATTTTATTTTTATTTAAGTAAAATATAATTATATAAGGAACATTTGCATTGCATGGCATGGAGGGAAAATCAAAATGTATAACATTGTTATTGTCGACGACGAAAGCTATATTAGAAAAATGTTTTATGAACTGCTTAACTGGGAGGAACTTAACTTTAAAATCGTCGCAGACTTTTCAAACGCATCGGATGCTCTCGACTTCATAAAAGTAAATTCTGTTGATGTTGTAGTAACCGATATAGCAATGCCAGGTATGAGTGGTATTGATTTAGTAAAAGTGTTACGCCAGCAAAAAACTGATATTCCTGTTGTTTTTTTAAGTGGACATGCAGATTTTACTTATGCCCGCGAAGCCATAAACCATGGTGTTTTTGGGTATATTCTAAAGCCCATAACATACTCTGAACTGTATGAGGTTTTTGCAAAGCTTTCTGAAGCTATTCAAGCCAAAACTAGAATAATGATAGACGAAAGAAAACTTAGATATCATTCCACTTTACTTGCGTCATTTTTAATTGCACCCGAAGAAAACAAAGAAAACTTTTGCGCAATGCTTACTAAACTTTCTCCTAATATTAACACAAAAAATACAACAATTGCAGTTAGTTTTATAATACCTAAAAACTTTGAACATTACACCGAAAACGTATGGCATCATGACAAACAGCGCATTGACCTTGCCATGAGTAATATAATCACTGACAAAACTATAGACACACATATCATTCCGTTCCCATTCCTTTTTAACGTAATTATGGTACTTATCATTACCAGCAAACCCAGAACAGCGCTGGAAAACTTTGCAAAAGAAAAGCTCTGCAATATTAAAGAAAATTTATTAACTTTATTAAAACTTCCTACTGATATATTGCCCATTAGTATTTTTTCTTCTTCTGCAGAAATAACTGCCGAGGCTCTTATGAAGGCATTTTCCAAAACTTCAAACAATACTGAGTATGATTTTGACACCTTCTTTGTATCTGAGGTAAAAAAACTTATAAATAATCATCTGGGCGATAATATAACGCAAGAAGAAATTGCACGCGAACTTAAAATGAATATTGCTGGTTTCCGAAAGCTTTTCAAAGATGTAACGGGAGAAAAATTTATAGATTTTTCGATTCGCATAAAAATGGACGCAGCTAAAGAGTTTTTAGTTAAAACAGATTATATAATCAGCGATATATGTTCTCGCATTGGTTACAAATCAGAAGACCACTTCTATGCTACTTTTAAGAAATATACCGGAATGACACCAAACGAATATCGTCGAACCAACCGCTCTGAAAAAAGGTGATATTATGAAACAAGCTCTTAAAAAACTTATACCTTATATCAAAAAATATAAAAGAAGTAGTTTTTTTGTAAAATACCTTATAATAATACTGACCATTATTATGGTGCCCATTATTACTATTTTATCGCTCACAATCCACACAATTAATTACACTGCTGAGACCGAAGCAAAGAAAAATGCATCTATACAAATATCTAAATATGGTTCAGATTTACAAAATGTTTTTATGTCTTTAAATACTTTGGTGGCATTCGGGATTTCTTCTCCTTCTGTGTCTTCATATGTCAGCAAAGATATAGCCTCTATGCCTATTGACGAACAAAGGAGCATAATTAGCGACCTCGATAAAACTTTCGATATTTATATTCTTGCAAATGATTATATATATTCAATTGATATCTATAACCATAAAAATGACAGTTTTTATACTATCTGTCCAACTGGAAATTATAATTCTGAACTCTATAATAAAGTTAGGACACAATATGGCACTGCCGAATTTAGTCCTATTTTCAGCAGTACTGCAAAAAGACGAGAAAAATCTATCGAACAGGAAATTATTTGTTTTTCTAAAGAACTTAAATATAATAATAAACCTTTGGGCCTTTTCATTGTTAATTTAAACAAGAACAAACTTTCTGATTTATTTAAAAGTGAATATCGAGATAACAAAATAGTTCTTTGCGATTCGAATGGTGAAATTTTCTTTGATATGGAAGGTTATACCGGCAAACACATATCACACAACGATAAATTTTATAAGGTATTTTTAGATTGTCAACTGAGTTCTTCTAATACTACTGTCTCACAAAAAGGCTATGCTTACAAAATCTTCAATCCTGATGTAACACTAATGATGTCAAATGAGAGTTTTCGAACTGAAAACGCTTTTTTGCAGACAATTACGATAGTGTTAATAAGTATTATAGTTCTTGTTTTTGCTCTTCTTCTGGCAGTATATGTTACATTGTATTTTTATGGTACAATATTTAAAATTTTGCAGAAATTTGAGGACACGAATCTTCTTGGTACACAAAGCGAAAAAAACGAGCTTAACCTCATAGACTCCATCATAGACCAAACAATAGCAGATAAAACAATTATGGAAATAGAGCTTAATCAAAAACGTTCCTTACTTGAGAAGACACATTTCTTTGCACTTCAATCACAAATTAATCCGCATTTTATATCAAACACCTTGCAAGTAGCAAACGCTGTTGTAATCGCAGATTTAAAAAGGGATAACGATGCAACCGTAATTCTCTCTTCTCTTGCAGAACTTTTGCGTTCTGCGCTAAAAACAGATGAGTACCTAGTATCTGTCTCTGACGAAATTGAGTATGTAAAAAAATATTATACGATTCAAAACATTCGTTATTGTGGCAGACTTAATCTTGTACTACACATATCACCGGACACATATAATTGCCAAATGCTAAAACTCTCTTTACAACCGTTTGTAGAAAATGCAATCATTCACGGCATAATTCCAACTTGCGAAAAAGGTGATATTATCATCAGTACTAAAATTAAAAATAACAAGCTCGTAATCAGAGTATATGATACTGGTAGTGGGATTCCTAACGAAGACTTATTAACCATCCGCAATAGAATAAGCAATAAAAGCTTTTCAGATAACTCACATATCGGGATATCAAATGTAGCTCAACGATACCAGCTCCTTTTTGGAGAGGAATCTTATGTTTCTATAAAATCTTCAAAACACGGTACTTTAGTTAAAATTTCTATCCCTAATATTCAAACAAAAGATGATGCTATAGATTTTATAAACTAAAGTACAAAAATTGCATTTATCCCAAAATCAATAAGAGAGCTGTGACGCCCGTCACAGCTCTCTTATTATATATAATCTTTTAATATTTGATCTGCCTGTATAACGATTTTAAAACTCTCATAAACTTCGTCTATTGTAGGTATTGCCTCAACACCTTTTTCGATCATTTGAATGAGGTGCAAAAGTTGTGTGCCCGTAGGTCTCCGTTTACAGTTAACATTAATAGTTTTATATTCCTTTTCAGGATAGGAAAAATACTCTATCAAATCTCCTTCCTCCTGACAATTCTGCCTATTGGTTCGTTCTGTAATTCTAATTCGCCCTAAAGGACCTACAAATTCTTTTAAGTTGTCTGCTGCTATAGTATTGCCCCATCCTGCCTCGTAGTAAGCGATACTCCCATCAGTCAATTTCAATGTTATTAAACCATAATTGTAGTTGTTTTGTGGCACTTCATTGTCTGTCCGCTGAGCAATACCATTAACACTCACTACCTCACTACCTGTAACCCACCTGCAAACATCCACATAATGCACACCGCAATCAACGATAGGAGATGCATTCCGCAAAAGCATTCCGTATTTTTTCCAATCCATTACATGATGATTTTGATTCATTCGTAAAATTATTGGATGCCCCAGTGCGCCATTATGTATCATATTAGCAACCATTTGATAGGTCTCATTAAAACGCAAGATGTAACCAATCTGCACTTTTATTGAAGAATTTTTAACAACCTTTACAAACTCTTCAGCTTCATTAAGGGTAGAAGTAATTGGCTTTTCACAAAGCAAATGCTTACGATACAAAGCACACTTTTTTAAGATTTCAAGATGCGAGTCTGGATATGTCGCACAAATGATAATATCTGTTTCTTCATCTTTTAAATACCTTTCATAGGAAGCATCATAGCTTTTCGCATTGTATTTTTGGGCAAAGTACCGTGCTCGTTCTACATCTACATCCACCACCCCATATATACAGATGTTATCCAACATATATATGTCTTCTAAATGCACCTGACCCATATGACCGCATCCAATTAAAACCACATTATACACAAACTCACACTCCTCTGACCTTCTAGCCTGTGCACTTACGAAATAACAATAGAATTCTGAATGATTCTTTCTACAAGCTTCACACTATCAGCTGAACTTTCTGGTGTGACTTTCGTCGGTTTTACGGCATTTTTTATACATTCTAAGAAATAAACAATTTCATCACCATAGCCATCAGCAACAGAAATATTCATGCCTTTAATTTCGCTAACATCAGCTTTGGATAAAGAAACCTCTTCGCCATTTTTCCAAACAGTTTCACCATCAGATTCCACAAGTCCGTTTTCAAATATCGCCATATATTCACCTTTAAAAGGCATCTTACACTTAAACCAACCACCAGATATAACCACATCAAAGTCATTGTATTTAAGATTAGAAACAAGATAGTTACTGTCATCTTTAAACTCCCGATAAACACCTGTAACTTCAACTGGATGACCGAATACAGCTTGCACAAAATCAATATCGTGAATGGATAAATCAATAGGTGCTCCACCACTTTTCGATACATCTCGCATCCAATCTTCCCAACTCCATTTAGGAATGGAGGATAAGCGCTTCATCTCTATATGTAAGGGCTTTCCTAATTCTCCACTATCCACAATATTTTTAAGATACTCATACGCTGCCATAAACCTGACAACATGTGCTGTCATAAAAAACTTGCCTGATTTTTCAGCTGACTTCATAATTTTTTCTGCATCCTTACCCGTCAAACACATAGGTTTTTCAGAAAGGACATGCTTTCCTGCTTCCAAAGCACATATACTCATTTCAGGATGCAAGTAACTGGGAACACAGATATCTACCATATCTACATCCTCTGATGCCAACAAATCTTCCATACTGGAATACACTCGGACATCATCTTCCCCAACTTTCTCTTTAGCCATATCTAAGCGAACATCTGCTACCGCAGTTACAACTGCGTCATTAATATTTTTGTACTCATTATAATGCACAAACCCCATAGAACCAATACCAATAAGACCAACTTTAATCATAGTAATTCCTCCAAATATTTTTTTGCATTTATAATATCCTTAATTTGCTGTTCCCCGGAAATTTCGCGCTCAATATTAAGTACACCATCATATCCTATTTCCTTAAGTTTCTTTACTAGAGCTGGAAAATTAACTTTACCTTCACCAATCGGGGTTTCTTCCCCTAAATTTTTGCCTTCCGTTGGATAGCATCCATCTTTTGCATGAACATCACGAACATATCTACCAAACACATCAAGAGCATCCACCGGATTTGCCTTACCATACAAAATTAAGTTCGCCGGGTCCAAATTAATACCTAAATTACCAGTTCCGATGTCTTCAATTGCACGAAGCAAAGTAACTGGAGTTTCCTGGCCTGTTTCAAAAAGAAAATATTGTCCATTGCCCTTACAGTATGCCGCAACTTTTCTCAAAGCAGCAATAAGAGAGCTATATCCTTCTGTTGATGGATTTTCTGGGATAAAACCTGCATGGGTAACCAAATTATCTACACCAATTTTTTTTGCAAAATCAGAACCTAGAAAAAGATTATTCATCCTTTCAAAACGATATTCAACTGGCGTAAGGCCAAGCGTTAGAGGGCCATCATAAAAATCCCAAACCGCAGGGCCTTTCCAACCACACCAAAGGCTTGTAATTTTTACATTATATTTTTGACTTGCGTTAACAACTCGCTCGGCCACTGCATCTGTAAAAGATTCCAAGGACCAACAACAAAGCTGGCAAAATTTAAATCCCAATTCTGCTGTCTTTGCAAACTCATTTTCAACATTGCCTTCATTAAAATTAAGCAATACACCTATATTCATATGACTCGCTCCTTTTTATACTATTGACTTTTCTATATTCATAGCATATAATAAAACAAAGGAATTCACAAGAATAATATTGATTAGTATTAGCATAATTTTGACTTTAGGTGATAAAAATGAAGGATGTTTCTCTTTATGAAAAAGTTCCCCCTTTAGAAAATAGTTTTGATGTTAAATTTAAAAAATACACACAAAACGATAATCTGATACCACATTGGCATGAGCATGTTGAACTTTTATATTTTTACGCAGGTGAATGTGTAGTCACTTGTAACGGAAAGACTTTTTCAGTCAAAAAAGGAGACTTGATTGTCATCAACAGTACAGAAATTCACTCTTATATAGTGGAAGACTATATAGACTATGCTTGTTTACTTATTTACCCAAGTTTTTTCAACGGTATAAATTACGCTAATATTCTGTTTCAAAATCATATATTAAATGATGTACAAATTGCTAAGTATATGAAACATATTAGTTCGGAATACCAGCAAAATACCGAAGTTGGAAATATGTTGTTAAAAAGCTATACTTATTCTCTCATTGCACATTTAATGCAAAACTATATCGTTGGGCGAATTTCCGAAAAAGAGCTTAATTGTCATGCTACTAACCTGAAACGATTAAATACAGCTTTTGAATATATCTCAAAGAATTATAACGAGAAAATTTCTACTTCCATACTAGCAGATTTATGCTATCTTAATGAAAGCTATTTTTGTCGTTTTTTTAAATCGGCAACGGGAAAAACTGTTACCCAATATATTAATGAGTACCGAATAGAAAAAGCCGCTATGCTTCTGCAAAATACCACTGACAGTATTACAGATATAGCAGCAAATGCTGGTTTTGATGATGCTAATTATTTTACAAGAATATTTAAAAAATTAAAAAAACAAACACCAATGGAATATCGAAATGAAGACAAGTACTAAGGGTTCATAATAAAACAAGTAATTTGTTGATAAATAAAATTCTAACCCACATCAAGTTACGAAGAAAGTATAAAAGCTATTCTGTTTATGTAAAGACAAAACGGCTGAAACTATTGAGTTCAGTCGTTTTGTCTTTACATAAATACTTATTTTTTAATGTTTCAACAATTGTACGGACATACTCTAATCAAACACACATTAAACTGCCTGACGAGCCTCAATATACAAATCAATATCCTCAATAATATAATTAGTTCCGGTTGTATGCAGTGCTTCAAAACAACTCACTATATATTCAGAAATTTTATACTGTCTAAAGAGGCTTATTACCTGTTTACCGGTCAAATTCTTCGCGGTTCTGTACTGCTCTATACAAAATATTAAAAAGTTACCCTCTTTACTCATAATTCACGCCTCCTCCGGGAAAATGAAAGATCCTGTCTTCTGTTCTTCATCAAACATATTAAACAATGTCAACGGACTTAAATGCCACAGTTTTGTATCTTCGCGTTCCAAACACTCAAAAACTTTTGATTCATAAAACTTATTAGATGCTGTAATTTCATCCCACGAATAATTCTCCGTAATAAGCTTTACCACAGCAGGAACTATCAAAATAAGCATTGATTCATATTTCTTTTTATCCATTACATTTCCTCCTCCGGTATTGTTCCTATGTACTTAAGAAACGATAATGCCTTTTCACTTGTGAACACCATTTGGTCATACAACTTCTTTATTTTTAATGTTTCAAGTGTCTGCTCTTTTGTCAATGCGCCAGACTGATACAGAGTGAATGTTGTATATACATCATCATTTGCTACAGGACCATAGATAACATCGTAACTTTCGCCCTCATAATTTCCACTTCGATTTTCAGCGACAAAATCAAGCCAAGCTTCATTAGGAGCATCGAATCTCAAAACAGAACATTCAGCAAACAACTTTTCTTCATCTATTTCATAAATACTTACTTGTTTTGTGCCTTCGTTTTTTCTCTTATACACTTTCTCTGCAAAACTAATTGCCTGCACTTTATTTGTCGTCGTATAAAATCCGTATCCGAAATCAAGATATCTGTTCTGCGCAATAAGCCTTGGTTTTTCAACCACAAGATTACTTCCGTGATAAATTATCATACATTTCCCTCCAATGCTTTCTCGGCTATTTTAAGTTCATTTTCCAATGACTTAATCATAGCTTCTGTATGTTTTCTTTTTTCTATAAGAGCAGGTATAGTTCCTGCATCTTTACCAAGATATTTTGTAACCACCTTTTTGCCATCCCGATATTTTAAATAAAAATATTTTTGACCGTTTTTATTTGTTTCAGATAACGAACCTTTCGGTAGTTCTTCAACTATTTTATAGTATTTTCCAAGCAGATATTCAATTCTGACTTTTTCTTTCAATATTGTATCAATAATTAAGTTCACGCTTATCACCTATTTATATTATATACAACATTTCTCAAAAAGTCAACATTTGTTGTAGAATTATTAGAAACCCATTTTTCACTTATTAACAATTCTTTATTTCATCAGCTCACTTATTCCAAGTAGACTTTTTGTTTACAATCAATCAAATTTGTATTTATTAAAATACTTATGATTACAATGTATGTTTCGCCTGCTTTGTCTGCTCATTGCTTTATTGCAATCTCAGCTTACTCAATCTTTGCTTTTGGGTTTATTCGTCTGCTCACTTTTATCACAACTTTATTTTTGCCCGATGTTTTTTCCCCCAACTTTCTATATCTGGGGAGATTTTTGTTCAAAAACCGCCCTCAAACCCGCATTATTACTGGGTTTTCATATGTCTTATTTCCCCCTGTTTCAATGCGACATATTTTGTGACATGAAAATCTACGAATTTGGCTTTTGTCCATAGAAGTCATAATTTACTTCCGCCCGATAATAATGGTCTTGAGTTGTGTATGAATTATACAGTGTTGTAAGCAGATAACTTCTGATATTTCCAATCTTGGTTGTATTCTTTTGCATGCATTCTATAACATATTCTATATGACCTGAATCCAGTTTTAAAAGTCTGCTTTTAACAACCTCTTTATGAACTTTATCCTGGTTTATATCAAGATACTCTCTGTTGCTGCAAATTGCATCGAGCATTATCTCAACCATTCCACTAATATCAACATCCGGATATTTTTGAATCAAAATATCGTATTCAATATTTTCTTTGATTCGTTCTTCGTACTCTTCTCTTTCTTCAATCGCATCTTCTTGTTTATTTTGATTAGATAAGATAGGATTGATATCGTTATAATCAGTTTTATTAATCTCAGTATTATTATATTTATTATTATTATTACATTTTGAATTTCGAAAGTCTGCACTTTTGATTTTCACAAGTCTAGAATTTTGATTTTCAAAAGTCTTGTTTTTTGATTTTCGAAAGTCTTGACTTTCGATTTCCGAATTTCTGGGCTTTGGATTTGAAAAAGTTACGATTTTAGGATCGTCTAAAGTACCCTCAAGAATAAAGCTTTTCATATATTCTTCAGATTCTTTATCTACAAAATTATCGTTTGCATCTACATCTTCATCATAAATTTCTTCAATATCTTCAGGCTCATCATCGTCATTTACAGATGTGTATTTCATAACATAAATTCTTGCAGGCTTGCCTTGCCCCTGTTTCTTTTTATGAATTAATCCACACCCTTTTACATCATCAAGTTCTGCCATCATTTTGGTCGCCTTTTGAGATGCTACATCAAACTCTTCCTGGATTTCCTCGGTTGAAAAATATATGTAAACTCTTTTTTCTTCATCCACCCATCCATTTTTTCTGGACAGAGACATTCTGTCCAATAAAAGTGAATACAAAAGCTTTGCATCAGAGGATATTTGGGAAAAGCGTTTATCCTTGACTAATATTTTAGGAACTCTGTAATAAACAAATTGTTCCGCTTCATTTTCATAATAATACTCAAGCTTATTTACTGTGTTTGTCATTTTCTCAACTCCTTCGTAACATTTTTTATCGTTCTATTCTCCAAACATACTCTCGTAACTAAACAGGCAATATTCTACATTGTCTCCATCACCAAAATACCTTTGCAGATATGGCAATTGAAAGAAGAAATGTATTATTAAAACCTTTTCTCCTTCATCCAGAAGTTCTTTAGCCTGTTTCATTGCTACAAGATTGCAGGTAGTAGCATTTACAACAACCGTACCGTCATCTGTTTTGTCATAATATCTGTAATTCTTGTTTTTAATTGAAAAATAGTCCCTGATGCGTCTTTCTATCTCATTGCGAGTAGAATTGTTTATAAAGCATTTAATCTGCTGTGGGCCAAGTTTTGAACTATCAATGAAATAAATATTATCATCGTGGCCTTGTCTGTTAAAAGCACTTTTTATACTGCCTTTTGAATTCAGTAAATTTCCAAAACTCCACATATTCTTCCCTATAAATATCATTTTTGCGTAAGATTCATGATTTCTGTTTAAGTTCCATAAGAAGGTTTGTCCCGCTCTGAAGAAAAAGCTTTCCTCTACTTTGTTTTCCCATTTAAAAACACCATCCGAAACATTATAGATTATATAAACCTCAGGATGTGAGTATATAATCCCTAACGCTCTTGATGTTCTGGCGTTCATAAATAATCCTGCTAATTTTAATTCTGCAGACGAATAAAACTCAGCTGTATTTTTTTCTACACAATAGTCAGATAAGTCTGTATTGTCTGCTCTTGTAAATCCGTGAGTCTTTTTCATAAGAGTTTTTTCATCAGGGAATATTTTTACGTCTGCCAGGTTAAGCATAACAAGAACTTCAGCAAGTCTGTGATAACGCTCTCGTCTGTAATCATCATTTCGTATTTTGTTTGTAGATGAAGCTCCCTCAAAACAGTCTGAAAATCTTTCTGGAAAATTACTGCTTAAATAATTTTTGCATTTCGGCGTTAATCTTAAATATTTTTCAAAACAATATTTGTATACTTTTATATACCCACTTGAATTAAGTCTGCTTATTGTTTTTCTTATGTACTCTTTTCCATAATTGAGCTTATATAACTCGTCTGTTTTTATCTCGCCTGCAAGCCCGATAAGGCTTACAAGTCTGTAATCTATCGTATCCTTTTTAATCATAACTGTATTTTCCTCCTTGTGTCTGTTTTAACCTAAGCTTTCTAAATTACGGTCTTTTTTCGAGGGAGAAAAAGCCGCCAAATGCTTATATTTACAGCTTTTTCTCCGCATCATAAAAATTTTTCAAAAATTCACTGTTTTGGGATATGGATTTTTAAGTGTTTTATTCACTTTTGCTACGGTCCGAAAAGAATACTCCAAAGTTTCTTTCCGGCATAACATAAACCTTTGTGTGATTGTGTTCGCCCTCACTTGAAATCTGACAAAGACTTAAATAATTATCACTGTCATCCGGTACAACAAAGCTTGAAATCGCATCAATCACCTGCTTGACTTCTTTGTTGTCATGATCGCCTCGGCGAATGTTTTTATTGTTTTTATCATAGATAAATTCAATGCACATCATTGCCTTTTCTTTTATGAAAACCGATTCCTTTTTCGAAAAACTTTCCATCGCAAAGAACAAAGGCTCAAATAAATATTCCGCTTTAGCTTTTGCTTTTGTTGGTAAAATCATTGGTAGTGTTACTTCCAGGATGTCATCTTTTTTCTGTACGGTGATACCCATACTGTCAGCACATCCGATCAGGATTTCCTTCTTGGATTCCTGTTTTACGTTTGCCAAAATATCTCTTAGTCCACACATAAAACATTCTGCAATGTATTCAAGCTCCGGGTAATTTTCATCTGCTATCAACCTCTCAAACTTATCCATGTACCGCAAAAGCTTTGCAGCATCAACCCCATACCTTGGTGTGTGGTTTTTGAACTTTGCCAAATCATTTCGAATCTGGTCAACATCCATTTCGGGTTTTATATTATTAGTGTTAATTCTGTTATAGGTCATTTTTATCTCCTCCATTATTCTGAATATTTTTCTATCTCATACGGAAGCTTTAAGCTTTCCGTAAAAATATATTCTCTTGTTTCTTTTGTCACTTTGTTTCTGACTGTCAGTCTGAAGGTAATTTCATCACCATCGTTTGGCTTATATGTTTTCATATCGTCTCTGGTTGTATAAAACACTCTTGTGATTGAGTAGATGGTTTTGTAACTGTTAGATGCCGAAACAAAGTTACATCTTGAATATTTCTGCCATCCGTTGATTGCTCCTTCGTCCTGCTCGTATGCATTGAATTGTACGGGATTTAAAAACTCGATTTTGAATTCATAATCACTGCTGCGCTCAAAATCTCTGTAATTATCAATGTCAATCCAGAGTAACCTCTTGTCTGAAATACTCTTTGGATAATTTACAGAAATTTCAGGCTCGGGAAATTCTGTTGCTGCCTTTGGTGATGTAATAACAACCGTTGAGGTTTTTTCATCCCAGACAACTATACAACCCAAAAGTTCTGAAATAAATCTTATTGGAACCATCGTTCTGCAATCTTTTAAGATTCCGTATGTATCCATAACCATCATTTCGCCGTTAAGGTACGCCATAGGCTGATATACTGTGTAGCGAATTTCATCCTGTCCCTGTTTTATTATCGCTGTTTGACTTTCGTTTTCCCAATCTACCAGAGAGCCAAGTGCCTCTGATACAAATCTGATTGGTACTAAAACTCTATCCCGCTGGTCAATAAACGGTTTTACATCAGGGAAGTGGATTTCATTCCCATCAAGTGTTACCTTTACTTTCATATGTGCTGATATATTGGTACATATGGAGATGATTACTACCATTAATAAAATACTTACTGTTTTTTTCATAAAACTCACCATCCTTATTCAAATACAATTTGTTTCTTTAAATACAGATTTACAATCGCCTCAAGGACTTTGTTTTTATCTTTTGAAAATCTTGTACTGTTCCCCAGAGAATCCATATCTTCGTGCTCATCATATGCAAGCGGGACAATATCATCTTCAGACTTTATATCCCATAAATCTTTGTCATTGATGCGGATAAGTTCTGCCCCCGAAACCTTAAGCCTTTTTGAAAAACCGACAATTTGTTTTTCAATGTCTTTTAATTCAAAATCACACATAGCCTCTTTGCATTTATAAAGCGGAATTTCTTGAATAAAAAACATATATAAAAACATCATTGCTCTTTTGAATACATTAACTGTCCCAAGGGGAACAACATACAAATCCTTTACCAGATTATAGAGGGCATCGACTGCAAGATAATCTGACTTGCCTACAATAAGCCCTCTGGTCTTTAAACGATTTAGCGTCTGTTCAAAAGAAACATCTAAGTTCAGATTGTATTTTCTCATTCTTCTGTCAAACTCTGTTTTGAGTGATTCCTTATTTAGGATATTCCAATGCAGGCTCGTCCATAAAATGAATTCCACCTGTGAAAGAGCTTTTTCTTCGACCTCTGACACTACAAGTGGTGCTCCGTTTCTTACTACCATTTTTCCTTTTGTTACAAAATATTCAACCATTTTTAATTCCTCCTAATTTTTTAAATTTTAATAATTGATACAAAAAAATGGCAGACTATAGAATTCTATAGTCTGCCAAAAAACATACTTGTTTTTAATTTTTATAAGAACATAATATTCTCATCGCTTAAAAGCGAATATTTACGATAAATACCTACCACCTTTCGAAATTCGAGTTGTTATTTGCTGTTTTGAAGCAAATAAAAGTGAACCGCAACTCCGCAAACCCGCATAAATACTAAGGTTTCGTCTTTGGTTCCTAATGTCCAGTGTTCAGGAACAAAAAATCATCTTTTGAATTTATTTATCCATTCTAAAATCTCGTCATATTTCATATCGCCCGAAGCAACCGATAAACCAAAATCTACAACATCTTCATTTGTGCAATTCATTTTTATACCTTCTGCCTCTAAAAAAGTAAGCATAACATAAACACCAATTCTTTTATTTCCATCAACAAATGCATGATTAGATATTAACGAAAATCCAAGACTAGCCGCTTTTTCTTCTTTAGTTTTATAAAGTTCTTCTCCACCGAAAGTAGCATAAGCATTATTAAGAGCTCTTTCTAAAAGCCCAACATCTCTTACTCCAATACCACCGCCTGTTTCTTCTGCTATAAGTTGGTGAAGTAAAAGCACTTTTTCCTTACTTAATTTAATCATTTTGCTAACTCCTCAAAAGCAGGTTTAAATCTATTCAGAATCCTCTTTGCTGCTACATCAATTTTTTCATCATCAGTAATATCAAAATATGAATTTGAATCCACATCAATAAGCAAGAATTTCGGCTTGTTGTTTTTAAATATAACAGCCTGACCGTTGTTTTCCGCCACTTTAGCAACCTTTGAAAAATTCTGATTTGCTTCTGTCATAGTTGTAATTGTTTCAGTATTTATATTCATAACTACCTCCTATTATTTATACAATAAATATATCCTATAATTTATATTATATACAAATCATAGGATATTGTCAATATACTTTTTTCGTCAAATTTCGACATATTCATATAGTTCGTGTAAAGTCAAGGCAAAAAACACTTCAACATACAATAAATTCGTTTATACCTTCAACCACAGCATATTCTAAGCCGTTTATTTCAAGAGTATATGCTGCATTCGACTTAACTGTGCATTTGTCTCCACAAGCTTCTATATCTGTTATGTATTTTCCCAACACTTTTTGTCTGGTGAATTTTTCAGGATATTCTCTCAAAAAATCATACCATAGATGTCTTTCTTCTTTTTTCATATTTTTTCTAAGATCCCTTGCCAATGGAACTATTTTACTATTATAATTTTCTATCCATTTACAACCCCTCCGAGTTGCTTCGCAACCCACCTCCCCTTACACAGGGGAGGCTTTTTCGATTTCGACAATATTCGTCGATTTTTATATAAAGACTGAATAATCCGGATGCCAAGCTTTTTTGGAGTTAAGGTTCATACCAAGTCAGGACTAAAATTCATCTATCAATAACTCACTTTGTTCTCTTTTTGCTCAATAACCATTCCAACAATTCATTATTGTACGCATTTTCCCACACATTATGACCCACTCCGTCAATTCGCGTATATGTAACATCGTGATTTAATTCTTTTAATTTTGAAACCATTTCATCTGTTTGTATTGGTGTAACAGTAGTATCATCTGCACCATGAAATGCCCAAATAGGCATTTTAAGTACACCTGCATTCCAAGCCATACCGCCACCGCACACAGGTGCAATTGCTGCAAACAAATCCGGTCTTGCCATCGCAGTAAACCATGTTCCGTATCCACCCATACTTAAACCTGTGAGATATACTCTGTCCTCATCAACTTTATATTCATTTATTAACTGCACAACAAACTCAATAATTGACTCAACTTTTGCCGCCCAGAAAGTATCAACAGGACATTGAGGCATTATAACGATACAGTTGTGCTCAGAATCCTTCAAACACTTTGAAAATCCATGTACATCAACCTTCTCCAAATCTTCTTTTCCATAACCTCTTTCCCCTGCCCCATGCAATTGAATTATCAGTGGCATTTTTTCGCTTTTTTCACCACAAGAGTATTCTATAAAGGGAAATTTCCATTTTGCATCTCTATGTTCTATTCTTTTCATAAATATATCCTCCATATAAATTTCAACATATCCTTGTATATAAGTAGTCACGGTACCAATAATAATTAATGATGAATATTTTCTTTTAATTCAAATGCAGAGCATTTGTTCCTTAATTCTTCACTATTCATTATTCACTTTTCATTAATTTCATCTATTTGATGAAATCTTTATTACCTCATATCACATTAAAACCAAAAAGACACATCAGAATAAACGATCAGCTATTCTAATGTGTCTCAAAGTTCAGTGCAGATTAGTCTGTCAAATTGTCAAAGTAGCCCTGAACAAGAACAACAGGTGTTCCCTTATCGCCCGAGCCGCTTGTAAGGTCGCAAAGTGAGCCGATAAGGTCGGTAATGCGACGAGGAGTTGTGCCCTGTGATGCCATATTTCCCACAAGGTCGCCGCCCTTTTGACGAATTGCACCCTCGATTGCTTTTTTCAGTTCCTCTCCCTTAAGGTCGGCAAAGTCGTTGTCTGCAAGGTATTTGAGTTTAAGCTCGTTGGGTGTACCTTCCAAGCCCTTTGTGTAAGCAGGAGAAACTATCGGGTCGGCAAGCTCCCAGATTTTGCCCTGTGGGTCTTTAAATGCACCATCGCCGTACACCATAACCTCGATATGCTTGCCTGTTTTTTCTAAAAGCTGTGCCTGAATGTTTTCAACCAAATCAAAACATTCGTTGGGGAAAAGCTTAACAGTATCTTCGGTTGACTTGTTTGAGCCAAGCAGACCGTATCTTGAGTTAAAGCCGCTGCCGTCAACGGATTCTGACATAATTTCGTCAAGACCAAAAACGCATTTTGCACCTGCATCCTTTAAAATTCTCTTTGTGCGGGCACGGCTGTGAATGTCACAGTTAAGCACGCAGTCAGCGTATTTAAGAATCACTCTGGGGTCGTTTGCGAGGATGATTTCAACCTCTGCACCGCAGGACTTTATCAAATCACCGTAATATTTTATATAATCAACACCTGTGAAGGGATGCGGATTCTCACCAAAAAGTTCGCGATACTTTGCCTCGGTAAGAACATCAGAATAAGGATTGATGCCCGCCTCGTCAAGCTGGTCAAGTGAAACCAAAGCATTGCCAACCTCGTCACTTGGGTAGTTGAGCATAAGAACAACCTTTTTTGCACCCTTTGCAATACCTCTTAAACAAATCGCAAAACGGTTGCGGCTGAGAATTGGGAAAATAACACCGATTGTGCCGCCGCCAAGCTTTGCCTTAACATCCTTTGCAATAGCATCAACAGACGCATAATTGCCCTGTGCGCGTGCAACAACAGATTCAGTAACTGCAACAACATCACGGTCACGAAGGGCAAAACCTTCAATCTGAGCTGCCTCTGTAACACTGTTTACAACTATTGTAGCTATATCATCACCCTCACGGATAATAGGGCAACGGATACCTCTTGAAACTGTACCTACTCTTCTTTCCATTAAAATTCCCTCCAAAATATTGACTTTTGTCACTATCATTATTATAATACAAATATAAATATAAGTAAAGTAGATAATACTTACAACAGTAATAAGGAGTGCTTATATGAAAACCAAACTCGATTATTACAAAATTTTTTACGAAACAGCAAGATACGCCTCGTTTTCGACAGCGGCACGACACCTGTATATTTCGCAATCGGCGATTTCACAGTGCATACGCCAGCTTGAAGAAGATTTGGGCACTCTGTTGTTCAACCGTTCACGTCGGGGTGTAACACTTACAAAAGAGGGTCAGCTGCTGTTTCAAAAGGTTGAAAGTGCAATGCAGTCAATCGAACAGGGTGAAACCCTTCTTGCAAGGCTCCACCACCTTGACAGCGGCTCGCTGATTATTGCGGCGGCTGACACCATAACTGCACATTATCTGCTGCCGTATCTTGAAAAATTTCACCAGTCATATCCTGACATAAGAATAGAAATGGCAAACTCCTATTCGTATCATATGTTGCAGCTTGTGAAAGACGGAACAGCCGAGCTTGCCTTTGTAAGTCTGCCTGCCCAAGATGACGAGCTTACAATCGAACCTTGTCTTGAAATACACGATATATTTGTGGCAGGGCCGGAGCACAGCGTCAAACAAAAGTACAGTTGGGAGGATATCTCGAATGAGCCGTTGATACTTTTGGAAAAAAACTCAATTTCACGGCGTTTTCTTGACAGAGAATTCGCTAAAAGGCACATATCCTTAACACCGCAGATTGAGGTTGCGGCACACGAGCTTTTGCTGAGGTTTGCCTCTATTCATCTGGGGGTTTCCTGCGTGGTTGAGGAATTTTCAAAAGAAAGTCTGAAATCAGGCGATGTGCAAAAACTCACTCTTACACCAAGTTTGCCCACAAGACATATCGGATATGCATATTTAAAGCATAACACCTTGTCCCTTGCAGCACAGAAATTTCTTGAGTTTATTAAAGAGAAATAATATTTTATAAATTTTCTATTGTATTTTCTTTTGTTTTGTGTTATTATAATACAGTCACATAATTTAAACAATAGAATATGGGTAGTACTTTTTTATTTCTATGGGTATTTTTTGCCCTTTTATCCATTACATTTTTCGAATTTGATAAAAATGCAAATTCCAAAAGATGTAGTGGACTATGTTACTACCTATCTGTTTAAATTGTGTGACAACAATCGGAGTTTGCGTTTTTTGTGCGGCAGCTTCGGTTGCCGCATTTTTTAATTGGAAAGGAAAATTTACAATGGTTAACTACAAAAAACTCTACTTTCGTCTTTTTAATGCAATTACAGATGCTATCGAAATACTGCAAAAGGCACAGATTGATGCAGAAGACTCCTACATAGAAGATGGCGAGGATGAAAATAACTCACCAAAGGTGACAAAGTTTAAAGTCCACTCCTCTACCGATAACAAAGAAAAATAGCATCACAAAAGACCATTTTCTAAGCCGAAAATGGTCTTTTTACTTTTTTAAGATACTTCCTTTAGCTTTACCGACAGCACCGTCATATCGTCCCTGACCTCGCCATTGTTTTGCCGGATGGCGTGGTTCAATATTTTATCTGCCAGACCGACATCCGTATCCTTGCTAACTGTATTTTCAATAAAGTCGCAAACCCACATACTGCCGCTATCACGGTTTTCAATTCCATCAGTTACCATAACTATCACATCGCCATCCTTCATACTTCGCTGGGTGCAATCAGCATCAATGCCTGCAACAACACCAACAGGAAGGGACGATGCCTTTACCGTATCCACGCCTCTGCCGTGCATAATAAAGCTTGGCTCGGCACCGGTTTTGATAAATTCTGCCTGTCCGGTGTATAAGTCGATTATGCACAAATCCATTGTCACAAATGCCTCGGCATCGGATTTAAGCAGCATTACCGAATTAATAAATTTCACCGCCACAGATGTTTCAAATCCTGCGTACAGAAAGCTTTCAAGCAATTCAAGCATAGCACGGCTCTCACGCGCGGCAGCACTGCCTGTCCCCATTCCGTCGCTGAGCGCAATCACATACTTACCTTTGCCAATATGCGCAAAACGATAACTGTCACCGTTTTCGCCCGAGGCGGCACACTCGGCAAAATCTGTTTCTATCTTGAATTTTTCTGTCTTATTCTCCTCATTTATACTGCACATACCAATATCACTTTTTATCTCCTCGGAAATTCCGCCTAATATTTGCGACACATCAGAAAGCTGCTGTCCCACAGCCTTGCGGTTTTCATCAAGAACCCTCAGCCACTCCTGTTTGACCTGATAAATGTCAAGCTGATGATTAAGCTCTGCCACCAGATGGTCAATCCGGTGACAACGCTTTCTAAACTCCTCGTCGGCATCATCAGGGGATAGCTGACCTTTTTCGTCCATCGTCTTCATAAGTCCAAAAAGTGACTTATAGGTGAAATCAAAATCCTTGTTCCAGCATACATCCGTCTTTTTGCACTTTTTGCATATCTTGTCTGCCGCCATATCAAAAAATGTGGCAAGGTCTGCCCGATTTTCCCGCCGCTTTGTGTCCCTGACCTGACGGTTAAGCGTTTTTGCCATTGCATCAAAGGATTCTGCCACCGCCTTAAGCCTTTGTCTGAGATTTTCCTTCATTCTCATTATTCCGGCCTTTTCAGCCGCATCAAGGCAGATAATCTCGCCTACAAGACCAATCATTTTGGGCTTTACAAAAGCAAATACCACCGATGCCGCCATAATTTCATAAAGTGTCAGCACCGACTCCATTGCACCGTCGGTGTACACAACCAGCATCGCATTAGCAAGCGTAACCCCTGCAATAACGCCGCCCTTGCCAAACCGCGAGAAAATTCCTGCCAAAAATCCGCAAAAGCTGAAAGCCCCCATAATGGGCATAAAATAATCGCTTCCTATTCCGCAAACAAGTCCGAGAATAACCCCTGCTCCTGTGGAATAACCTGCTCCGCAGCCTGCAGAAATCGTCAGCAGCACAACCGCCGCAACAGCATTCATTACCGAAAAATCTGTTCCTATATAAATATCCTGAAGGCTGAGTATTGCGATTGCCACCACAGCGCCAAGGCTTAGCTTTTCTTCGCTGCCAAGCTTCTCAGGCAAAAATCTGCCGTTGCGGAGTAGCTTGCTGCTTTTTTCAAAAACAAGAGCACCTGCCACCACCGCAACCGACTCGCAAAGCAGCAGTAAAAACTGCGAAAACGTAAATCCTTCCCAAAAAAGCGTCACAAGCCCTGCAAGGAACACCGCTCCACCTGCCGTAAGACCTGCGGTGAAGTCATTCATCTGTACGCCCCGTTCAAGAACAAACAGCACTGCCAGATATATTATCCCTGAACTTACGTACTTTGTCGTACCAATGCGGTCGCAAACGGCAAAAGCACCAAGACTGACCGCAATAAACGACCCCACCGCACCAAGCGACAGCTTGCGCTCCTGTGCAAGAAAGGATAGTCCAAACGGAGTAATTCCTGCATACGGCATTGCCATTGCCATAAAAAAACCTATAATCCTTATCAGCCAACCGCCCTTTGTAAATCTTAACCCCATTGACTTAACCCTTTTGGGTGTATTAAGGCGTGAAATCTGCAATTCCGACATAATTATCTTTCTCCTTTGTAATCCGTCGTGTTTTTTTCAGTATACACACACAATACACAGATAATTGTCGAAAGAATAGCGTCTGGAAAAATTTGTAAAAATATTTTTGGCAAAAAAGTCTAAAAAGTGTTGGATTTTATTTAATTGTGTCTAAGATTGAACCACGCATCAATCCCGGGGTATATTGCCGCCTCGCCAAGTTCTTCTTCAATTCTCAGCAAACGGTTGTATTTTGCTGTGCGGTCGGTGCGTGAGGGTGCACCCGTCTTTATCTGACCTGCATTTGTTGCCACAGCAATATCCGCAATGGTTGTATCCTCTGTTTCGCCGCTGCGGTGTGAGGTTACAGCCGTATATCCTGCTCGGTTTGCAGTTTCAATTGCCTCAAGGGTTTCGGTGAGTGTACCTATCTGGTTTACCTTTATCAGAATTGAATTTGCCACATCTAAACTGATACCCTTTTTAAGACGCTCGGTATTGGTAACAAACAAATCGTCTCCAACAAGCTGAATTTTGTTGCCAAGTCGTTTTGTCAGCATATCCCAGCCTTCCCAGTCTTCCTCTGCCATAGCGTCCTCGATTGAAATTATCGGATACTTGCCTGCCCAGTCTGCCCAAAAATCCACCATTTCCTCACGTGAGAGCATTTTGTCGGTCTTCCAGAAATAATACTTTCCCGACTCGCCCTTTTTCTTTGCTTCCTCATACATCTCGGTGGAGGCAGGGTCAAGAGCAATTCTGAAATCATCGAAGGGCTTAAAGCCTGCCCTCTCAATGGCGTGAACAATTAGTTTTACCGCATCCTCGTCCGATTCAAGATTGGGGGCAAATCCGCCCTCGTCGCCAACGGCTGTTGAATAACCCTTTTCCTTCAGCAGCTTTTTAAGGGTGTGAAACACCTCGGCACACCATTGAAGTGCCTGACGAAAGGATTTTGCACCAACGGGCATAATCATAAATTCCTGACAACTGATTGAATTGTCGGCGTGCTTGCCGCCGTTGATAATATTCATCATCGGTACGGGCATCACCTTTGCATTTATGCCACCGATATAACTATAAAGGCTAAGCCCCAAAGCTGCCGATGCCGCCTTGGCACAGGCAAGCGACACAGCAAGGCAGGCGTTTGCACCAAGACGTGATTTGTTGTGCGTTCCGTCAAGCTTTATCAGCATTTTATCAATATCAACCTGATCAAGCACATTAAATCCCAAAAGCTCGTCGGCAATTTCGTTGTTGATGTTTTTAACCGCCTTTAAAACACCCTGACCCATATATCTGTCGCCCTCGCCGTCCCTTAGCTCGTATGCCTCAAATGCCCCTGTCGATGCACCCGAGGGCACTGCCGCACGTCCGACATAGTCACCCTCGACATACACCTCTACCTCAACGGTTGGGTTTCCGCGTGAGTCTAAGATTTCTCTTGCAACAATTCCTTCAATGGCAATATAGTCCTTCATTTCATTTCCTCCTGTAAAAATCAATTTTTAACAGTATGCACATATTTTGAATTTTTTATATACAAAAGGACATAATAGATTTAAGAAAGGATGGATAAAAATGATAAATCACGATACTATTGAGCTTTTAAAGGAATGTAACGCCGGAATTAAAATGGGAGTCAATTCAATTGATGATGTTCTTGACAGAGTAAAAGACGAAAAACTCAAGGAAATTCTTATAAATTCCAAGGAGGAGCATCAAAAGCTGGGAAGCGAAACACATTCCATATTAAACGAGTGTGACGAATGTGGAAAAGACCCAAACATTATGGCACAGGGTATGTCGTGGCTGAAAACAAATATGATGCTTGCCGTTGACGAAACCGACGCAAAAATTGCCGATTTAATTACCGACGGCTGTGATATGGGCACAAAATCGCTTAACAAATACCTTAATCAGTACGAAGCCGCATCCGAGGACGCAAAAAACATCACCAAGCGTTTAATCAAGATAGAGGATGATTTGGCTGCGGATATAAGATGTTATCTTTAATACGATAAAAGGGTGTTGCAACGCAACACCCTTTTATCGTATGATAAGCTTATCCTTCAATCCCGAAAAACGCATTAAAACATTGTTGTTGTCAACAAACTGTTTAAGGATTTCTTCCTTGCCAACCAGTATAACCAATCTTTTTGCACGGGTTATGGCTGTGTACAGCAGATTGCGTGTCATCAGCAGTCTGTGTGTGTCAAATATAGGCATTATTACCACATCAAACTCGCTGCCCTGACTTTTATGAACTGTCACCGCATATGCAAGCTCCAGCTCATCAAGACCCATAAAGTCATAAACCACCTTGCGGTCATCAAAAAGAACCGTCAAAGTCTGTTTGGGGACGTTTATATCCGTGACAAATCCAACGTCGCCGTTGAATACCCCCTGACCTTTTTCCAAATCAGAAAGACGTGTCCACTCTAAGTTATAGTTGTTTTTATTCTGCATCACCTTGTCGCCCACGCGAAAGGTATAGCTTCCCACCGTCTTTTCGGAAATCCGCATTTGTTTGGGATTAAGCCGCCTTTGCAGAATTTCATTAAGGCTCTGCACACCAATAACTGATTTTCGCGTTGGGGTAAGCACCTGAATTTGTGAAATGCTGTCAACCCCATATGTTTTTGGGATACGTCTTTCGCACAAATCAGCAATTGTTTCGCAAAGCTGGTCTGGGTTTGAACACTTTAACATAAAGAAATCATTGTCGGGGTCGTTGCAAAACGGCATCTCGCCACGATTTATGCGGTGAGCATTGACAACAATCATACTCTCCCTTGCCTGCCTGAAAATTTCGGTCAGCTTAACGCACTCTAAAGATTCGCTTTCGATAATATCCTTAAGCACGTTTCCTGCCCCGACAGCCGGAAGCTGGTCGCAATCGCCAACCATTATAAGCCGTGCATTCTTCGGCAAAGCAAGAAGCAGACTGTGCATCAGCAAAATATCAACCATTGACATTTCGTCAATAATCAAAATATCACATTCAAGTTTATTCTTTTCGTTTCTGCCAAAACAAACCCTACTGCCCTCTGATGGCATATTCTCTAAAAGTCGGTGAATAGTTTTTGCTTCCATTCCGCAGACCTCGGTCATTCGTTTTGCCGCTCTGCCGGTGGGTGCAGCCAGTGCAATCCGCTTGCCCTGACGCTGCATTATGTTGATTATAGTATTAATTATTGTGGTTTTACCAGTACCGGGACCACCTGTGATTACCATAGCCGAATTTTCAAAGCAGGCAAACACCGCATCCCTTTGGCTGTCTGCCAGAACTATACCGCTCTCTTCCTCTGCTTGTTTAATCAGTTCCTCCGATTCACGTCGGTTGGTTTCAAAAATCATGCCGCTCATTTCACGAAGCCTTGATGCAACCGTGCGTTCTGCATCGTAAAAGGATTTCAGATACACCGCATCAAATTCCTCGTGAGGCTCCACAATCAGCTCGTCCTTAAGACAAAGCTGTGCCACGGCATCCTCAGCCTCGCCTGCATCAATCTCCAAAGCTGCCTTTGTCTGGGCAATAAGGGTCGGTTTTGGCAGGAATGTGTGACCACTGAGATACCCAGCATTTAAAAGTGTGCTGGTAACCCCCGAACACACTCTTGGCACAAAATTCAGGGGAAGCTGCATCTCTTCACGGATTTTATCGCATATTTTAAAGGTAAAGCCGTCGATACCGCTGAGAATAAACGGATTTTCTTCGGCAAATTTTATTATATTTTCGCCAAAGGTACGGTATGCCTTAATCGCAAGATTTGGTGACACACCAAACCGTTGAAAAAATACAACAATGTTTTTAAGACCAATCTGTTCGACAAACCTCTTGTATATTTCCTGAGCTTTTGCGACCGAAATCCCTTTAATCTGTGTCAGTCTTTCAGGCTCCTTTTCAATAATCTCAAGCGCCTGTGTGCCGAATTTCTCCACAATCCGTCTTGCGGTGGTTTTTCCTATATGCGGAAGCACTCCCGACCCAAGATACAATTCAATCTCGGACTCTGACTCGGGCATAAGCCTTTCAAAGCTGCTTACACTGAACTGCTGTCCGTATTCGGGGTGATTTTTCCATTCACCAACTGCCGTAATACGCTCGCCCTCGGAAATCCCCGGCATATATCCCGTCAGGGTATAAAGGTGCCCACCCGATGAAATATCACAAACAGTGTACCCGTTTGACTGATTTTCGTATATTACATCTTCAATTACACCATCAATTTTTTCCACCTGTGTTCACCTCCCATTTTTCATATATTATACTGTATCAGCACATATATGTCAATGAACACAGGCGGATTTTTTTGTATCAGGCAATAGCCTTGGCAATTTTTACTACAAGTTCTTCGCCATACTTATAGCAAAGCAAAAATTCTATGGTTTCGTCCTCAATTCCTGTCTTTGCCTGAATAATTTCTATTGCATCTTCGACTGTCATTTCATCTTCTCCTTTTTTGATTTCTTCAAACGGAAAGTTCTTTCCGGGGCACGCCGTACTTTGAAAATCTCTGTGCCGAACTACCTCTGCATCCGGATACAGACCTTTAAGGTGCGAAATAAGCTCCTTTCCCGCCTTTAGCTGAGCCTTGGGCATTACTGCATTTTCAAGGTTCCCTTCAAAGCAAACACCAATGCTTTTATCATTGTATCCCGTACAATGAGCACCCACTGTGCCAATTGGTCGGCCACGGTATACGCCGCCATCCTTGCGTACATAAAAATGATATCCTATTCCGCTCCAGCCGTTAGAAAGATGCCCCGCGTGAATACTTTGTACATTGCCCAACCCTGCACGATGGTGCAGAATGATATATTTCGTATTGCTACGTTTTGAAAGACTTCCGCTCCAGTTAAAGGCTGTATCAATTATTCTCAAAGGATGCTGCCTCCTTCTTGTTCTTCAGTATTTCAATAGCTCTTACTATCACCTCAGGCAGAGGCAATCCCATCAGTCCCGCATTTTCTACTATCGAAAGCATCTCGTTGGCTATAAAGCCTATGATTGTTGCAGTGCGTATGTAATTTGTCCCAAGCGATACATCAAGTCTGTGAGCTATCAGCACAAAGAGCATTGTAACACACTTTTTACAAAGACCAATCCAACCTGCACGGCTGTTAAGATTGCCATTCTTTGACTTGTTGCTTTTGTGAAACACCCCCGCAACAATCAACCCCATCACAAAGTCAACCGCCATAAATATCACAAGCGTTATCATATCCTCGGTCCAGCCCCCAAACAGCTTTGCGAAAAATGCACCAATTGTCCCTATGATAGCACAAAAATAAATTTTTATTGTTGATAAATTCATACTCTCTCTCCTTTATCGTTGTTATCTATGCAACCAAGATGGATTTTACGTTGCACGCCAACTGCCATTTCTTTAAACAATGTATGATTAACTAATAGTTGTAAGGCACCCATACAAATTCCTCATAATTGTCATAAATATACCTGTTGAGTATGTTCTCCAAAATAACACTCATATAATTATAGGTTATGGGGTTATAGTGTGCTTGTACAAAATTATTAGAAATAAAATCCTCAGTAAAAAGTTCCTCTTCGTTAAGGTCAATACAATATACATTGTCATAAAGCCCGGCAATATGCCTGATTGCCTCATTTATGGCATTAATATTTGTACCATTCTCGCTGTTGGGAATTGTAAATACAAATATCTTAGCAAAAGGATTAAACTCTTTGAGTTTTCTGACAAGGTAGTCATAATTACCATAAAAAGTGTTGCTATTTTCTGTGTATAACTCTTTTATGTCATCTGCCGTACCTACAGTCTTCTTGTTGCGCAAATCATTTACACCTATACCCATAAAATAACAGGACGTTTCGACATTCGCTTTTTCAATATCGGTATCAGGAAACCCTGCTTGATTTGCATATCGCCAGTGCTCTGCAGTTGATGAACCCATTGCCAGATTAACCAAAGGTCTATTCAGTCTGGAACATAGATATGTTACCCAGTTATTGCCAGCCGTTTTCGCTTTTGCACTTGAAACTGTATTAACGCCATCGCTTGTAAATCCTGCCATCAGGCTATCACCTATGGCTGTAAATGATGTAAAACATCTTAAAAAGTCTAAGGAAGTCGTTGCTATGGTCTGCTCTGCTTTAGAAATCCTTTCCACAATTTCTAAGGATTTTGTCTCCAAGTCCTTCTCTACTTCAGAAACCCGTTCAACAAATTTAGGTGTATACCAGACTGCCTCTGAGTGTTCACGAAGTTCATTTTCATCAATGGGCACAGGTTTTTCCTTGAAAATAACTAACTTGAATGCTGTTTTTGCTGGAACAGTATACTGGTTCACACTACTGGCCATCGTTGGTCTTGATATAAAAGTACCATCATCTTGATATAAGCATACGGCTGCACGATAGCCCTTTTTTAAATTAAGGGTGACATCATCATCAAAGACCATCGTATCTAATGAATGAATTCTATTAGAAGAACTTTCGTGAACCCCAGTAGCCCCCAAATTACCCACCACAAAAATACACGGCAAAGAGGCTTTTCCATTCTTGACGGCATTGATAGTGCTGTTAGCATAATTATCCAAGGACAACTCAGGCGAATAATATACAGACTTTCGCAATTCATAGATATTAGTTTCGTCAATGATTCGGTTATCTGAATAAAACATACTTACTCTAAAATAAGTATTTTCGGGAACTGTGACACTATTTCCGTTAGATACCGTTCTGCTCAACAATTCAAAACTATCATCATATCTGCATACAATAAAGTTATACCCACTGTAAGACCTTAGGACAATTGGCTCCTTAATTTTAATATAATTTTTTGTGGTTATTCTCGTGCTAGATGCCTGAAGAACTCCGTTGGTATTAAGATATCCCAAAACAACACTACATATTAGCGGTGTTATACCATCCGCTGAATTACCTACAAGCTCATAGTGCAAATCAAACTCATCTGTAACCGCTTTTTGACTCATAACCACTGTTTCACTATCGCCAGACATTTGTACGATTTTTTCATCAATATAGGTCTTTGAGGGGATTAGCACCGTTTCAATTGACCACGTATCGGGACTTGACTCTGTATAAGACGATTCCACAGTAACAATGATTTCCTGACATATATTTTCATCCACATTCTTAAGCTTTGAAAATACCGCTTTCTTATCTCCACATTGCACTAAAGTCAGCACGGTTGTCTGTGAGGCGTCTTGCGATACTATATCCGTATAATTAACATAAGACAAAACCGTTCTTCCTGCATTATACGCATCATATATTTCATAATATGTCTTGTCGGCTATGATGAATGTTCCATCTGAATCAGTAGTAATGTTTACAATAAGAGGTAATTTTGCAGCTTCTTCAAGCTTTACCTTCCACTGCTCCAATACATCTGTATACTGCTTAGCAATCTCGCCCGAATTAAACATCCCCGACGAAACGAAGATTCCTTTAAATATAGCCGTGTTCCAGGCATAATTAACCGTTCCATCTTTGTCAACACACGAAAATCGCACCAAAAAAACTAATGCGCCAACTCTTTGTGTTGCATTTTGGGACACCAGCCACGAAAAAACAACCTTTTCGTTATCATCGCTATCAATTCTCAAATCCGTAACCTCGTATATCCCCGTATCATTTTCCTGAGACTCGCTGTCGGTGTTCTTGTAATGAATTTCAACCCTATTACAAGCCATCATATCGTGTCCCTCAATATATCTGGGCAAAACAAAGCCAAATCTTTCCGAATTATGGTCATACTGAATAACTGTGCTTTTTTCAGATGCTACATTCTTTATTTCTCTTGTTGCGGGGTCAATTTCAAATTTCGCATCAGTATCAATGATAATATCTTTATGTGACATTACTTTTCCTCCTTCTAAATAAACGTAAGGTTAAAATCAGCGTCATCTTTGTAGATATTTGGTACGCTCTGCAAAGTGCAATATGCATAATAAACCAATACACCGTCAAGTATATCAAAGCCATATTCTATCTCATTTCCGCCCATTATCAGCTTTTTTGTGTTATATAGAACATCATCATACGTTGTTATTCTATGATGTGAAAATATAAACTGTTTTGCATCAATGTCGAAAACTCCTCCGCACTTTGGTCTTCCGTTAACGAGCTTTTTGCTGAAAATCAACACATACCTGAATTTACTTAAATCTACCTTTGCTTCCATTATGGCATATCTGCCCTTAGCGGCTGCTGAGTCTTCCTCATAAAGATATCGCTCTCTGTCCGTAAGTTTTCCTTCATAAGCCAGATTTCTTCCTAAGGTTGCAACCTTTGACTCAGCAAACTTTCTTTTGTCGCAAATCTCGCCATCGGTTGAAATCTCTGCAAGCTGTACAAAATCTCCACTATCAGGCAAGCTCTCGGCAAAAACAATATCCGCCGTCTGCAGAGCCTGATTATAGTACGCATAAATAGGCCCTGCCGTATTTGGCGATACTGCAAGCGTGTAACCATCGCTATCCACCGTAAGCCTTACTCCGCTGTCAAAAAATACTATTCCCTGTGACACAAAAATTGTCATATTCTGTGCCCCAACATTCTCTATCGTGCATTTGCATCCTTCAAGCTGAACTCCAGCTCCTACCAGTGCCGAAGTCATCGCATTTAAGTCCGACACATTATAGCTTGACTTTGAAATAAACGGGGCAACACCTGCCCCCACCAGACTTTTGGTTATATCGTTTATGTCCTCTGTCCCATAAGCCGTGTTATCTGCAAAGCTGTATGTAATTGCCATTTTCTCACTCCTCCAAACTTTCTAATGTAGGCTTTGTACCCAGACTGTCTATATCATAAAAAATTTCTACTGCCGATACCCGTTTTCGCTCTGTACATCTGTAATCACCAAACTGTATCTGAATCCTTACGATATCTCCCTCGGCATAGTCGGTGCCGTATTCGACGTGACGCAAGGCAGTTTCGCTCTTCTCAACTGCTTTCATTGCGGCAAAATCCGCCTTTGCCTCGTCAGGAGTTTTAACACCCTTAAGAATTCCTTCCCACCGCATTGCACCATTTGAGTCAGGATTGTCAACATATACCCACTTGTTTGTGGGCTTGTCTTCACTTACCTTCCATACACCGTCTGTTGTATCGCAGTAAAGATACGACCCCGCCGTACACGAAAGGCCAAACCGAGTATCCTCAGTTGTAATTTTATAATAAGTACAATAATTCTCAGCCTTTCCTGATGTAAGGTAGGGTGAATTTGCGGAGGCACTCCAGTCGCCCATATTCTGCATTTCTCTCATATACCATCCGCAATTATTAACAATCCCCTGCATATCACGGGTATAACTCATATCACAGGCAGTACGGTTTGAAGCAGAAATCAACAACAAAAGC
This sequence comes from Clostridia bacterium, assembly GCA_045586925.1. Lineage (GTDB taxonomy): Bacteria > Bacillota > Clostridia > Monoglobales > Monoglobaceae > SIG440. The sequence continues at coordinate 103,533 of JAZNBG010000005.1, forward strand.
TCACTGCCCTTGCAGACCGAAAAAACAAATCGTTTATTCTTTATATCCGCACCCAGCTTAAAGCCAAGGCCTGCCGGGTTAAGCACGCCGCACACAATGTCATATGCCGTTTTAGGCTCCTTTGCCGAATAATCAGTCTTATCACCGACAAATTCGACATCTGTCACATCCGCAAAGTCACCCACAGCGGTCTGCACCACATAATTTGCAATTTCAGCAGGAGTTTTCTGAGAACACGAAAACGGAGCAACCACTCTTTTTGTCAACAGCCACTCGGGTGTTCTGCCAAAAATTGCAATATCCTCGCCAAGCTTCCAACCTGTAACTATCATCTGCGCATCATTTGTGACACATATAATATACGGATTATCCCTAAGCATCCTGATAATTTCTGTCCGGCTTATGGGAAAGTGAATTTCTGCAGTTCCAAATCCGCAATACTTTTTGGTAATGTTAAGCGATATAAACCCCGAAACCTGTTCTAAAGGTTTAAAGGCGAAATCATAAAAGAACACATTTCTCACACAATCACCGCCTCACAGTAAAGGTTGCTGTACTTACATTCAACCAAAAAGTCAGATTGAACATTCCCCACAATTACCGACAAATCGTTTATGCCCCTTTCGAGAATTAAATCTCCCAAAAACGTGTCCTCGGATAAACTATTCAGCAGATTACCCGTAATACTGCTTTCGATTTTTCGGTTTTTAATATCCACCGTAATCTTATCACCGGCAAGCGGGGCATATTCAAGAACTAATTTCTTTCCCGTGGTATTATTGGTTATTGTCACAGTTTCTGCAGCAGTCAATTCCTTGGGGCAACTAATAAAAATACACGGTTCAATTACGCAGTCCCCCTGATTTTTAATGACTGCACCCATAATTGTGCTACCAAACACAGCCGGCAATGTAAACGGTGTGCTGAGGTTTTTTGTCCTCATATAAAGCGGAACTGTGCTTTCACATTCGTCCTCAAAATATGGGTTGTCGCACACAAACTGCACCGCAAGCTTTGCAATTCTGCCCTTTAGAACACGAACAGGGTCAGGAATTTTAACCTGATTACAGTAAATCCGTCTGCAGCTTTCACCGCTTTCAACATACAACCAACCGGGCTTGCTTAAAATCCGCAAAGTCTTTCTTGCAATTGCCGTAATATCCTCTCCGCAGATTTCAGCACTTAAAGTCACCGTTCGGGGGAGTGCCCGTGACGAGATAGTTTCCTGACCATCATAACCCGCAAAATATGCCGTTATATATTCACGCTCGACAATCCCAAGCCCTTCTATCTCTTCAAGACGGATGCTTTTTGAAGAATTTCCCGATATTTCAAAGGTGCCATAACTGTTTTTAAACTTTATCACCAATTGCATTATTCACTCGCTCCCCTCAGTTTTTCAAGTGTTGCCGCATTTTTTGCCGCAGCAAGCTGAGCCGTTGTGGTATCCCGTGATGAATTAAATGTATAGCTGGTGTTATACACGTTCTTGTTTGACACATTCGGTCGGCTGACGCCTTCTGCCGCAACCGAAAGCTCTGCCATAAGACTGTTCATACTGTCAAGCATTACCACCCTTGCCTCTGCAACTGCCTGCGAAATCTGACTTTCAAAACCTGCTCCAAACGCCTCGCCCGATGCCTCGCCCAGCCTATAATAGCTTTCAGGAATGTTTTCAAAGCTCTCCTCAAGCGTCTTTATAAACACCGTCTTTTCTTCATCGTCTGCCAGAAAATATCCGTCGTTAAACTTTTCGGCAGAATATATCCCTGCCTGTTGCAGCTCCTCTTTATTCAGGATTGCGTTAAGCTGCGCGGCAATACTGCCCGTAAGCTCTGACCGCTTGTTGTAGCCCTCTACAAACTTTTTTCGGGTTTCCACGTCTGCCTGCAGAATTATCTCTGCCGCCTGCACCGCCTCGGCAACATTCATATTACCAATTTCAGTAAAAATCCCGTCAGGAATATCGCCAAGCGCTTTAAGCGCAAGCACAGCGTCACGGTATCTTTCAAGAAGACTTGTTTCTTCGCCAAAATCCGAAAGGGAATTTTTTTGATAAACCTGGTCACTGCCGTCGGGATTTACCCCTACAAGCCTTATCTGTTGCGACGAATACCACTTGTCTTTGGTTTTTTTAAGGTTCTCCTCAAGCTCATTTTGCAGATCATAAATTGTTTCTGCCAGCTTGATTTGCTCCTTTTCTGCCTCGTCAGCAAGCCTTTTGTTATAGCCAATAATTTCCTCGGTGTATTTGTACCAGGCATCTGTTCCCTGACGCAGATTTTCGTCACGATATTTTTTCAGCTTATCATAATATTCCTGTTCGGATATAAGCTCCAGCTCCAGCGAATTTTTCAGGTTGTCAAGCTCGCGTTCCTGCCTCTTTTTTGCCAGCTTCTCGGCGTTTTTGGCAGCATTCTTTGTAAATGTTTCAAGCTCCACATAAACATTCTCAAGTGCAGTAACCGCCAGATACGAATTTTCATCAAGTCCCACACCTATCCCTGACGCCAGCATTTTGCCGATGTCATTATTTTCTGCGGCTGCTTCCAAATCCTTTATATACTTTTCAAAATCAAACGACATTTCATCCCTTCCCTCTTATTTATCATCTGTATTGCAGAAAACGACATTATGCCTAAGGTTTACCATACCTATCCATCTAAAAAAGACTTTCAAGCATCTGTGCAATATCGGCTTCCTTTTCCTCGGGGGTTCTTTCATCGGGAAGCTTGTACCGCTTTTTCATTCGCTCATAAAACTTCTTTAGTTCACGGTTTTTTATTCTTGAAGTATCGGTGCATCGGTATGACACAATTTTTGAAAATTTACAATCCTCACCAAGACACGAAAGCATCCGCCTGAACTGCCACCAATGCATATCGCATTTCATCAAATCAATGCCAAACTCCGACAGAAATCCCGCCCGTATATATTCAAAATCAGCCTTCAGGTCGCATACAGTTACGGTCCGTTCTTTAGAATATTCGCTTTGACCGTCACTTCCCTCGCTGTAAAACCATATAATTCCTCGTACAGCATCCATAAAGCTGTCAGGCAGATTAGGATAGGCAAGAGTAAAAACTCTTGCCAATCCTTCACCGCTACTCCTCTTTCTCTTTAACATCTGCTGTTCTATTTCAATCCAGACCGAAAAGTCGGTGTTAATTGCATACTCCCTGCCGTCAATGTTTACCGTCTCGGGATATTCAACCAATCTTATCTTCATACTCTGCACTCCCAAGTTCTGTACCAATCCCGGAAATCAGACAACATAAAACCGCAGTAAGATTGGCAATTTCACTCGTCTGCCGTTCAAAAACCTCGTCTGCCGCCTCATCGCCCAAAAGACGTCTTATGCTGTCCATTAAAAACTCCTTAACACGGATATCTGCCGTCTTTTCAGCATCCTGCGATGTTTTGATTTCCTCCAGCAAAGCCTTTGCCGCAGCCTTTATCCTTTCGCACTCTGCCAGAATACTGCTGCATAAAAACAGACGGGCTTTATATCCGTCAAGTTCGACAGATACCTCCTTACCTCTGTCCGTTTGCTTTGTGCTCATAGATTATTCCTCCACAAAGGTACAAGTCTGCCAGCCATCATTACTTGTCGCTGTGCCAAATACCGACGCGCCTTTTACGCGGAATGTTCCACTGTACTTGTACGCTTCAAGCCCGCTGCCTTCATTTTCGGCAATAACAGAAAAGTCACGCTTTATAGCCAAAGCATTATCATCAGCCATATCTACCATAATGATAGGTCTTACCGCATCGGCCCCCACCTTTTCGCCATCGAATATTTCAATAATATCAGCATGAACAGCATCACCGCTGAATCTGTCAAATCCAAAAGTGATTGATGGGTTATAACCCACCACATCTGTCTGTTCAAACTCCTCGTCAACGTACTGCCTTGAATATTCTCTGGGGTTTTTTGACGTAGAAATTTCGTCAAAGCCCTTCATACGATAAAACGTATAACCGCCTTCGCCGTCCGCCGTAGGAACACCATAAAAAGCAAGTTTTTTGTATCTCTTTACTATTTCTGACATATTATTTCACTCCTTATTTTTCAGGGGATGCAAACTTTTGTCCCATCCCCTGCATTGTAAAAACTATTATTTCAAATAAACCAGACGAAGCTCCGCCTCAAACCTTGCGTCAACGCTGCCCGAAGGCTCTGCATTAAAGCTCTTTTCCACCGTCAAAGAAAGCGGATTAATGCTTTTTCCCAAATCCGGCAGATTGCCCAATTCGTTTTGTGCAGCAATCCAGTCTTCAATGTCCTCGCATCTTTTTGCGGCAGCACGGTTGTATTTGTCTGCACCGGTGTATTCTTGCCGAATAGCAAGAATAAATCGTACTTCAAAAACTCCACTCCCATCGGTATATCGTTTAACCACAGGGTCGGATGCCTTCATCCTAAGTGCAAAGGCCGTTGGCTTGCCCTCAAGATAGTTTACCTTTATCCTTGCATCCGCAAGGTACGGGCACTGTGAAAGATATTTTACTGTTTCTTCAATCATATTACTCTTTTCCTTCCATATTTACCTGTACTCGTACTCTGCCTGCAGATGCCAGTGTGGTGTACTGCCGAAATTATTTTCAGCAACCACCGCAACCCGCCTGCACTCTGCCACCGAAAATTCATCCTGACCCATATCGCCAAAATATATAAGGTCGCCAATCGAAATGCGATTTATAAGCTTACGCTCAATCCTGACATCGAAATTATCACGGAAGTATATACCATTTTCGGTACTGCGAAGCCGCTTTTTGCAGTGTATCCACGCAGGATATGTGCCGCATCTTTTGTAATCCTCGCCATCGGGGCTAAGCGCAAACAGTGTAACAACGCCGTTTTTAAGCATTACTCCACCCCCGCATACAAAAGCCCAGTGCCCGCAAGGTGCTTCAGTATAATTCTGTGCATATCTTTTGAGGTTTCTCCGTCATAATAGGTCACTGAATAACCGTCGATTGCCTCGTTTTTAATCAAGCTCTTCCCTTCGGCAAGGTAAAGCTTTTCGGCAACCTCGCAGGTGCACAGCATAACCTCGCTACAGTTTAAATCTGCATCTTTAGTGCCTATGCACAGGCTTTTTATCTCACAAAAGGCAGGGACTATGTATCTGTCAAACGACTCTTTGTCAAGAACACCACGGCATCCACCGCAATACTCATTGAAATAATATTCAAAAGTCACCCTTGGCTTTGTCACGGTCCACACCGCCTTTCACTGAAGCTTTTGCATTTGCCGATGTTTTTTTGGGGGATTGTTTTATTAACAGTCCGATATGTTTCATATTAATTTCCATAGCCTTTCTGCCCACAAATAGTAATTAACAATATACACGCAACTCATTGTGGGCAGATAAGGCGTGTAGTGGAAATTACGCACATCGCCGTTTTGTGCCTTTCAGGTACAAAAGCCCGGCGGTGCAATAAATTCCACCGTGGGTTTAACGTGATTTTTCACGTTAATCCCTCCCTTGTGCCAATCTTAGTTTGCGGCGTGGTGCAGGTAGATACCCTTTACCTTGTTTTCATACACATCAGCAATGCCGTATGAACGATAGAAGAACTTCCACGCATCGGATACCTGATTTTCCTCGGGTGTCACAACCTTGCTAACCAGATGCTTCTGATACTGAATAGCGGCAGACTTTTCAACAATCATAAAGTTGATATTCTTGCCACCCTGAGCAGATTTCACATAATGACCTGCAGTTTCGCCGTCTGATGAACCGTCATAAAGGCTGATTGCAGTATAAAATCTGCTCTGCGGAACCTTAACAATCTGCGAAAAGCTGTCAAGAACCGCCTTTGACTTTGTTGTATCAATGTTCATAACCCCATTATAAAGTGTGGGTGTAATAAACAGAATTCTTGACTCCATAGGAACTTCATTTTCGTCCATAGAATTCTGTGCTGCAATAAGTGCCGCAAGCGTTTCCTCGGCTGCAGTAAGGTCTGCAGATACTTTTGTGATACCTTCTGTGCCTGCATACTGAGCAAAACGGAAGGCATCAATCTCAGGTGCTGCCTTGGTGCGTACAAACTCGCCCGAAAGCTGACCGAATGCCACACCTGCTGTTTCTTCGTTGTCCATTGCATCAACGGTAAACGAACGTCCTCTCTCATAATTAAAAGTAACTGTTTCATTGGTAAGGGTTACATCACCGCTTACATAACCGCCCTCTCTGCTGTAATCCGCAAGACCGTCCATTGACATTTTGGGAATTACAATTTCATTTGCATTGGCACCCATTTTAACAAGACGGTTGTTGCCGTCAAGCACGGATGTAACAGATGAAATCTTGTACACCTCGTCAAGAGTGTCAATATACTGTTTGAATTTTTCAATTGCATTTGCCATAAATTATCTCTCCTTTTCTTATTTGTCTGCAGGCAAGCCCATAATCTCGCGAATATCACCACGGCTCAGCTCTCCGCCAAAGCCCATAGTTGACGCAACAACAGCAGGCGTGTCGCAAGGCTCTGCAAAAAGGTTTTCGGAATCCTTTGTGATTTCTTCAAAAATCTCGTTGTCTGCCCTACCCTGATTTTTGTCGCTTTGAACGGCTTCGCAAAAGCTGTCAAAAATTCCCTTTCGAGTGTAACCGTTAAGGAACTTGGCATCCCCCACAACCGCCGCAAAACGACTTTCAATATCTGCCGTCTTTGCTTCTTTCTCGTCCTGAACACGTCTGTCATCAATGATTTTTTGCAGCTCTTCTGCTCGTTTTTTAATTTCTTCTGCCTCACATTGACCCAGACGGAGCGCATCCAGTTCGCTTTCCATCTCCGCAATTTTAAGCGCATTGCCCTCAAGCTCGGTTTTCAGTTCTTCTGTTCCCCGCTTGGCTTTTCCGATGTCCAGAGAATTAATGTCAAGAATTTTTTTCAGCTGTTCTTCCGAAATTCCCTCAACAATTCCTCTTAAATCATCTCTTGTCATAATACATCATCCTTTCAGTTTGTTTTCGCAGTTACTTTCTGCATTGGACTTGTTAGTTTATCGACATCCCGGTCAAATATATTAAATTTTATTTATTTACTTGCTGATGTCTTTACCTTTGCCGTTTCCTCGTCTTCACCAAAATACCACATTCTGAACTCCCATGGAGCCATAATTCCGCTTTCAACCAAAGACTGCTTTTCTTCAAACTGGGTCTTGCGGTCTGCCTCGATGCTGTCATCAAAGTCAAATGACACACTGTAGGTACCCTTTGGTGCAAGATTATAAAGCGTACACCACACATCCATTGCATAAACAAGCTCAAGAAGGGCGTTCTTCAGTGCCTTTTGATTGTCCGAAACGGTTGCATAACTTCTTTGTTTTGATGCACGGATTTCCTCTGCAGTCTTTTCGGTGTCGCTTACCTCAGACAGCGTTCCATAGGCAAACCCGCAGTTAAACTCAATTTGTCTTAAAATACGGTTAAGCCCCTTTGTAAGCTCGCCTTCACGAAGCTCGGGCGACCATTCACGGAAGAAGTCCATATCCTCAACCTCTAAAGTCCTGTAAAGTCGCTTGTCAGGAAGTCTTGGTCTGCCATCCTTATCACGTTTAAACGCCATTGCGTTGGCAACAAGTGCCCTCTCGCCGCTTTCAAACTCCCACAAAAGACGGGAATATTGCCTGTCTGCATCGACAATTAAATTTACCGCATTGGCATATACCGAAACCCCAAGCGGCGAATTTGAATCAATTGTGTTTGCAATTGCAGGTCTGAAATAACCAAACAAAGGCTGATTAACATTTTTAATTGCCAGACTTTGTGCAAGGTCCTTCCATTCCTCCACCTCACCAAGCGGAACGCTTTTGCCAAGATAATCTTGACTGTTGCTGCAAAATGCCTGATTGGTGATTTCGTATGTGCCGTCTTTGATGCTGTGCCCCTCAAGACGTGTATAATATCTTGACCCGATTTTGCGTGTCTGTACAAAAACCGCACCACGAATTTTGCCTGTTTCGTCAAATTCTGTGGGGAAGAACTTGTCTGCCTGAATAAAATCAACCTTAATCCTGCCACCCGAAACATATGGCTTCAGCACAAGCCCACCCTTGGCACAGCCGTATTCAACCGGAATTCTTATACTATCAATCACATCACGGTAACATTCGTCAAGAAATTCCCCACGCTTGCCGCCTGAAACTCTTGAATTCATCTCCACCGTAATAAGCCTTGCCATCTCGAATGAAATTGCCGCAGGCAGATGAAGTCCCTCACGTTCCTCATACAGCTCCTTCCATACCCTTTGGGCACGGCTCATCTCATCAGACACCGCAATATCTGCAGCTATCGCCGTACCAACCACTCTTTTGTCAAACATACCTTTTCTCATCCTTCCGATAAAATCTTTTATATTTTCAAACATAACATTTTCTCCCTTTTACAAAAGTCTTTTCCCTGCAATCGTGGCACAGAAATACCTTATATCATCCATAGCATGATCAAACTCCTTTACCACAGTATCCTGAGTGGCACTCTCGTCCCAGCAATATGTGCCGAATTCACGAATTGTATCCGTGCAGCTTTTGTGGACAAACAATCTCCCGCTTTGCAGAAGGCTGCCGGTAATCCGTATGCCATTCAGCACATTGTTATCAGCCTTTCTCACATTAAACTCACCGTGACGTCGTATTGTTGCAATAAAGCTTGCAGCCGAAGGGTCGATAATTACACACTTTATATCATAGCCGTCTGCCAATTCCCGAAGTCGCTCGTAATATTCCTCGTCGGTAAGGAGCTTTTTTGTCTTTTTGCCCGAGTAATAGCTTTCCCTAAGTCTTATCGCACAACCATCATCCAGCCTCCAAAGCCCCATACTGCAAGGGTTAAGTGTTCCATAGTCAATTGATATGTAATACTCTGCCACACACGATGGGGGTGGTATTTCCTCCACAATATGAAGGCGTGGCTCAAACATAGGATAAACAAGCCCCTCGGCACTGCACCACTCGCCAAGTATAAAGCGTCGGTAAAAAACACCCGTATATTCCTTTTTAAGAGCCTCGACATATTTCTTATCAAGAAATGTGTTATCATCAATCAAAAATTCCATCAGCAAAAAGTCAAGCTCGTCGCGTCGGTCAATAAACTTTTGCTTAAACCAGTGATTAGGATTGTCGGGATTGGTTGTCCCAAAAAGCTTTGCCCCCGTCTGCGACAGTCGTGACAGCAGCATTCCAAAAAATTCCTCGGTATAGAGTGTTATCTCGTCACAGTACGCACCTTGCAAGGTCATTCCCCGGATTTTGCTTTCTGCCTCGGCGTCGCTGACACCCTCAAAGTATATCCGCCTTCCGTATAAAACACCTTCTTTTTTGGATATCGAATATTTAAAATTGTTCTTCCCCGCCAACTCCTCAAGCAAATCAAGACAGTTTCGCTTGAGGGTTGACAGGGTCTTTGCCGTCATCAGATAGCACCCCTCCGTCGGCATATTGCGTATCCACACACACCACAGAACCAAGCTTATCCACGTCTTACCCGACCTGACACTGCCGTGCAGAATATTCAGGCGCCTTAAACCACCACTTTTTGCAAGCTCCATCAGCTGATTTTGCTTTTCAGTCAGCTTTTTGTAAATTCTCATTTATCTATTTCACATCCTCAAAATCATCAAACAAATTGGCAAGAGTTCCATCTGCTGACAAATCCCTCTCGCCGTTGCCAAAGGTATTTATTAAAGTTCCCATTGCAGACGAAAGCTGGTTAAGAGGTGCATTAGATATTCTTTCGGGGTCGCCTATTTCTTGCATTATGCAGTCAATAAGCTTGCATACATCCTTCTTTTTGTTTCGAATATATTCCGATATAACATTATCCTCATCTGCCTTTTTCTTTGCCACAACTTTCACCTCGCTAGCTATAAAAAACTCATCTATACTTTAATTATACCTTTCCAAAAACGGACAAAACGGACAATATAGTCCGTTTTGTCACAGCTTGATGACTTTGGCATCAAGCTGTGAAGACACTGAGAAACGAAGTGTATATTTTGTGAAATCGTTTTCGTCGGCGTACGTGGGTACGGTAGAGCACGATTCCGCAAAAAGCAAGAGGCGGCACAGTTTTCATCGGGAAAACTGTTCCGTTTACCATATCGCGGTTTGTCATAAACACCATACCCTACA
>JAZNBG010000006.1:0-29555 GCA_045586925.1 Clostridia bacterium
TAGTACTGATAAGTAGTAAATTCCTATTATATAAAAAAAGGAGATGCATCATTTGCATCTCCTTAAATTTTTGCCGTAGATACGGATTTTAGTTCTTTGCGTTAGCCTTTGCTTTAGCGTTAACTGCTGAATCCTTCCAGGTAGCCCAGATTGTACCAGCAATGCAGATTGATGAATAAGTACCGATTAAAATACCGATAATAATGGGAAGAGCAAATTCTCTGATTGAAGTAACGCCAAGAATAAATACCATACCGATTGTAAGCAGTGTTGTAATCGTTGTATTGATTGAACGGTTCATAGTCTGATTTATACTTGTGTTTGCAATTTCAGAATATGACTGCTTCTTTGCGTGACGTGTATTTTCACGGATTCTGTCAAAGATAACGATTGTTGCATTGATTGAATAACCCAGAACTGTAAGCACTGCTGCGATAAAGTTTGTATCAATTGCAATTCTGCTGATTGAGTAGATACCGCAGAGGATAAGTACGTCGTGGATAAGAGCAATAACCGCACATACACCTGAAACAAATTCAAATCTGAAGGTTACATAGATAAGAATTGCAAGGGCTGCAAAAATTGACATCCAAACAGCACTTCTTGCGAGTTCCTTACCGGTTGATGGTGAAACAACATCCTGATTCTTAACCTCAATCTCGCCGTATTTTTCGGTGAGCTTTGTCTTTATTGCATCGATTTTTTCGTTGCTGTAGGCTGTTCTTTCGTCATCTGTTTTGAGCGTATTGTCAAAACCAAACTTGATAATAACCTCGTTGTTTTCAGATTTCTGAACAGAAGATGCCTCTTTGTTTACGCCAAGAGCCTCTGATACTAATGCTTCAACATCCTTAACTTCAAAGTCGGCGCCTACACTAAAGGTAACAGCCATACCGCCTGCAAAGTCTGTGTCAAGGTTAAAGCCCTGAAGGAGGAGTGATACTGCACTTGCAACCATAAGTACCAGTGAAATAATAAAGAAAATCTTTCTGTTTCCTGCGATATTAAGCATTCTTTGCATCCCCCTTCTTAGTGTTAATTCCATAGAGCCAAAGGTTTTTTACATTCATACCAATCATCTGCTTGAGTAAGAACTTTGTAACAAAGATTGCAGAAATCATACTTACAACAACACCGATAAGGAGAGTTGTACCAAAGCCCTTGATTGTGCCTGTACCTAAAATTATAAGTATAACAGCTGCAATGATTGTTGTGATGTTTGAGTCGATAACGGCAGAAAGTGCTCTGTTAAAGCCTGCATCAACTGCACTGCGTACTGTTTTACCAAGTTTAAGCTCTTCTTTGATTCTTTCAAAAATGATAACGTTTGCGTCAACCGCCATACCGATTGAAAGGATAATACCTGCAATACCGGGAAGGGTAAGGTTAACGTGAAGGGTAGCAAGAATGATACCAACTATACCCATATATCCTGCCAATGCAATTGATGCAAGGAAACCGGGCAATCTGTAGAACAAAAGCATAAACAGCATAACAAGGATAATACCGATAAGACCTGCAATCAATGAAGTCTTAAGAGCGGTGTCACCAAGTGTTGCGCTGATTGCACGAAGCTCTACCTGTGAAAGTGAGAATGGCAACTGTCCCGAACGGATGTTTGCTGCCAATGCCTGTGCTGATGCTGCATCAAATCCACCTGAGATAACGCAGGTATCGCTGTCGATTGTTTCGTTTACGCTGGGCATTGAGATAATAAGCTCGTCCATCATAATTGCGATATAGTTCTGATTTGATGATGCAAGAGAAACAGCGTTTGCAGTAGCTGTTGCAAATTTCTTTCTGCCTTCTTCGGTAAGCTCAAGCTCAACAAAGTTTTCAGCTGCACCAAGCTCTGAAAGCTGACCGTACTGAGCAGAAGCAGTTTTTACATCTGCACCTGTGAGCACTACATTTCCCTGAGCGTCAACAAACTGAAGCTGTGCGGTTGCACCAAGAGTTGCTGCTGCTTCTTTGGGGTCAGAAACTGAAGGAATTTCAATTCTGACTTTGTTGGTACCCTGTCTGGTAACTGTTGCCTCGTTGTAATTAAGACCGTCCAGACGAGTTCTCATCATGTTTGCTACGGTATCCATCTGTTCGTCTGACGGATTGGCTTCTTGTGCTTCGAATACAATTACTGAACCACCCTTAAGGTCAAGACCCTGAACAACGCCGTCAGGATCAAGGATACCAGGGAATCTAACTTTGTCAGTAAAGTCAAGTCCGTACAGTGCAACAAACAGAAGCGCCGCGATTACAGCAATGATTGCTGTAAGTTTGATAATACTTCTTGACACTGTTTTTTCCTCCTTGTGTCTAGTCTGATTAAATCAGACATTTTATATTGAATATTTAATTATATTTCATAATTACATACTAAATCATTATACCTTTTTTTAGTTGAATAGTCAAGACTTTCACGAAAGATTTTAACATATATGAGAATAAAATAGGAAGGTTGCGTATATCCAACCTTCCTGTTCGGGAGAATTATCTCCGCCGTGTATGTTTTGTGTTGATTCCGGCGATGCCACCCACAGCACCACAGATAACGCCTATTATCAATGCCGTGACAGCACTTGCCCCAAAGTTAAGGGTTTGTGCCGCGAGATTACCGATAAGGCACAAAAGCCCTGAATAAAGAACGCCGCAAAGTGCACCAAAAATCAGTCCCTTACTGGGAAAATGCCTGCCCGACATAAATCCGCACAGCAGAACGCCAAGAGCGGTCACGATATTTGCGGAAATTGCAATAGCTTTGTCAGAAAATGCCTGAACTGTTGCAATAAGCGAAACTGCAAATAAAAGGACGATTGATATACAATAGGCAATCAATACGGTTTTAATCATAAAAAATGTTCCTGATACAAAGCCGCCGCTGACGGCTTCTGGTGATGTGCGTGATAAAGCTGTTCTGGACAAAAAAAGACCCCCTTTTTGTATTTTACCTTTTGAGGTAAATATATGAACAAGAAGGGGGCTGTATTACCAAAAGAAATTATTCTTCGGTTGTTTCTGCTGTATCTTCTGCACCGGGAATAGGTGTAGGAGCCTGTTCTTCGCCTCTCTTCAAAAAGCGGCTTACTGCACTGCGGTCAACAGTGATGTAAGACTTATTCTGACCAATACCTGACTCTAAAACAAAAAGGTCGTCTTTAATTCTTACAATTTTGCCGTGAATACCGCCAATGGTTGCAACTTCGTCGCTGACCTTGAGTGCTGCAAGCATATTTTTAAGCTCTTTTTCCTTTTTCTTCTGGGGTCTTATAAGAATGAAGTAGAATACAACAAACATAAGAACCAACATAATAAGTGATGGAAACATTGAAGCAGTACCTGCTGCAGCTGCGTCTGCTGCTGTTGCATAAGCTGTAATAAACATATTTTTTTACCTCCTGAAATTTGTTTTAAAACATTATTACAATTATACCCCTTTTTCCAAAATAATGCAAGGGTTATTTTGTATTTATTTGTTAAATCTTTGTTAAATTCTTTGCGAAAGACGTCCTAAATTGGCTTTTCTGAAATCTTCAAAGCAACCGTTGTCCAGAGAATTGCGAATATCAGCCATAAGATTGTTATAGAATGAAAGGTTATGGATAACCGCAAGACGCAGTGCAAGGATTTCGTTTGCTTTAAACAGATGACGAAGGTATCCCTTTGAAAAATTGCGGCAGGTGTGGCAGTTGCAGTTGGGGTCAAGGGGAGTATCGTCAGTTTCGTATTTGGCGTTGTTGATGTTTACCATTCCAAGCGAGGTAAACAGAGTGCCGTGCCTTGCGTTTCGGCTGGGCATAACGCAGTCAAAAAAGTCAACACCGCGATATACTGCCTCAATGATATTTTCGGGTGTACCAACGCCCATAAGGTATCTGGGTTTATCTGCGGGGGCAAAAGGCTCGACCGCTTCGATAATCTCATACATAACTTCGGCAGGCTCGCCCACGGCAAGACCACCGATTGCATAGCCGTCAAGATTAAGGTCGGCAATTTGTTTCATATTTTCGACTCTCAGGTCGGCGTAGGTGCTGCCCTGATTAATCGCAAAAAGTAGTTGGTTTTTATTTATGGTATCATCAAGCGAATTAAGACGTGCCATTTCATCCTTGCAGCGTTTCAGCCAACGGACTGTCATTTCCGAAGACTTCTTGGCATAATCCTTTTCGCAGGGGTTTTCAACACACTCGTCAAAAGCCATTGCAATGGTTGAGGCAAGGTTTGACTGTATCTGCATACTTTCCTCAGGACCCATAAAAATGTGATGTCCGTCAATGTGTGACTGAAAATAAACGCCTTCTTCTTTAATTTTTCTCAGCTTTGAAAGCGAGAATACCTGAAAACCACCGCTGTCTGTGAGAATGGGTCTGTCCCAGTTCATAAACTTGTGCAGACCGCCAAGTGATTTCACAACCTTGTCACCGGGCCGAAGGTGAAGGTGGTAGGTGTTTGAAAGCTCAACCTGACAGCCGATTTCTTTAAGGTCAAAGGTGTCAAGACCGCCCTTGATAGCGGCTGCTGTACCTACATTCATAAATACAGGTGTCTGTATTGTGCCGTGAACGGTCTTAAACTCGCCACGACGGGCTTTGCCCTCTTTTTTTAGAATTTTAAACATATAAAAATACCTTTCTATTCAATAAACATTGCAACTACGATGGTAATAGTTTATGTGATTTCAAAGCTGATGGTTTATGTGATATTTCCATTTCCGTATTCTCTTTTCATTGCTTCCATAGAAACAACCCATTGCTTTCCAAATTTACATACATCAACCCCATTAACAAGTTTTCCGTAACTGATAGCTTTTCTGAGTGTACTTTCATTAAGTCCCCACAAAGCTGTTGCATCGCTAAAAGACATAAGACCATCAAATGGGGTATTAATTCTTTCACCATTTTTCCATAATTCATCACAAGATAAATCAATTTCATCATTCCAAACGATCCCATAACCGCCAACATCGACAGTAACATTGAAGAATTGTTCGGGATTTTCAAGAAAAAGTTTAAAAACCGGCAATTTATCAAATAGTAATTTCAAATCGTATATTTTAGTTATTCCCTCAGAAAACTGAACACTGAGTTTATATTCAGATAATGGTGTAACATTCTTTACTTTATGAAACATAAAATAACCTCCTTTTATTCAAGTGGCGGAAGCTGTTTAAATTCTTGAGTATCCCAAATTGTTTTCAAATCTTCTTTGTGGATTGCAATCCATTCTCGCACCATATTCAAAGCTTTTGGCGGGAGATGACCTTCAATAATATCACCAGTCATAAAATCAATTGCTGCTACGTCTTCATTATAGATTGCGTGTATATGTGGTGGATTATGCTCGCTTTGTAAAAAGTACATTCTTATAATTATTCCATAAAATCTTGATAATATAGGCATTTTATCACCGCCTTTCATTTACACTATATCACGATAACGTGATGTTGTCAATATAAATTATGTATATTTTCATCAACATCGGATGCCAAAAGTAAAAAAGCAAAAATCACATAGAATTATAAGCTTTGGGTCGAAGGTAATAATTGTGATGGGGTAATTATGATGATTTTTCAAGTTATTCTTAATTTGCTTTAAAATACAGAAAAGGCTTGGAATTAAGCCTTTTCTGAGGTCGTAATATTCAAATCGGCATCACTTAAACAATGAACATAGCGTCCACGATGGTAATAGTTTATGTGATTTCAAAGCTGATGGTTTATCAGATTTTCACTTGACAATCATCCCGTCACACAAAGCGAGCCAGCCTCCTTTGCACCAGGAGGGCTTTTTTCGGCTCCCTTGTGTAAAGGGAGCTGTCAGCGAAGCTGACTGAGGGATTGTATTTTATCTGCTAAACAATAAACATCGCATCGCCAAAGCTGAAAAATCTGTAATTTTCGCTGATTGCCACTTTGTATGCATCCATTATGTGTTCTCGGTCGTATAATGCCGAAATCAGCATCAAAAGTGTTGACTCGGGAAGGTGGAAGTTGGTGATTAACGCATCGACAACCTTGAATTTATAACCGGGATAAATAAATATCTGAGTATTTCCTGACTGCATTGGAATGTTGCCGTCAACATCTGCAACAGATTCAAGTGTTCTTACCGAGGTTGTTCCAACGGCAACAATTCTGCCGCCTGATGCACGTGTTTGGTTTATGATGTCGGCAGTTTCTTTGGATACCTCATAATATTCCGAGTGCATATGATGGTCTTCAATGTTGTCCGTTGACACAGGGCGGAAGGTTCCAAGCCCAACGTGCAAAGTAACAAAGGCAATCTTTACGCCTTTTTGCTTTATCTTTTCAAGAAGGTCATCTGTAAAGTGCAAACCTGCTGTCGGAGCCGCCGCCGAGCCTTCGATTTTGGAATAAACCGTCTGATAACGGTCTTTGTCCTGCAGCTTTTCTTTGATGTAAGGAGGAAGAGGCATCTCGCCCAAAGTGTCTAAAATTTCCTCCCAGACGCCGTCAAACTCAAAGCGGACAATTCGGTTTCCGTCTTCACGAACCTCGATTACTTCGGCAATTAAAAGTCCGTCACCAAACACAAACCGACTGCCGACTTTTGCCTTTCTGCCGGGCTTTAGGATAACCTCCCAGGTGTCAATATTTATCCGTTTAAGCAAAAGAAACTCAATTTTTCCGCCGCTGCCTTCCTTTACGCCGTAAAGACGTGCAGGGATAACACGTGTATTGTTCATCACCAGACAATCGCCGGTGTTTAGGAAATCTACAATATCATAAAAATGCTTGTGTGAAATTTCGTGAGTTTTGCGGTTTAGCACCATAAGCTTTGATGCAGTTCTGTCCTCAAGAGGGGTTTGAGCAATCATTCCTTCGGGCAGGTCGTAATAAAAATCTTTTATATCCAAAATAACAGTTCCTTTCAGATTTAATATGCTTTTTCTATATGTGTACCGGTGTAGTAGTGGGTAAGGATTTCCTCATAGTCAAAGCCGGCTTCTGCCATACCCTTGGCACCATACTGGCTCATACCAACGCCGTGTCCCCAGCCCTCGCCGGTGAAAACATATGTGTCGGGATCGGCATCGGATTTTTGGGTTGTGTATGTCTTTTTAGCCTTGCCGTCTGTTGTAACAAAATTTCCGCTTACAGCCGAGGTTGTTTTGTTGCCCGACAGAACTGAAACGGTGGTCAGGGTTTTATTTTCTGTGCCCGAGCCTGTTGCAACTTTAACAACAGAATAGCTGGTTGTTCCGCCTTTTGATACGGTATATTTCTGGCTGTATGTAGCCTCGCTGAAAATTGTGCGGCAACGCTCACGCTCGAATATATGTTCGCCACCTGTACCCTGTACCCTGAGCTTTAAAACACGTCCTGCATCAGAATACTCAAGTGCTGTTATGGAAATTACATCTCCGATATTGTAACCTGCATTTGCCATAATTTCGGTGGCACGTTTTGTGGTAAGAGTTTTTGTCCATTTGCCGTTGTAGATGTTTTCGGTATCTTCATATGGGTTTTCGACACTAACAAGATAAGGAAAGGAGCTTCCCCATACATTTTTAACATTCTCGGTTGAAGACCCCATTGATGAAGAATATACCGCTTGCACAAGGTCGTCTTCATAAAACAGCAGTTCGCCACGTGTTTCGTCAACGGCTGTGTGTACACTTTCGCTTTGGTCGGCGGCAGAGGAGTATGCCTGACAGCATACTGTTCTGCATACATCAAAGCCATATTGCTTGTGATAATTAATTCTTCCAAGTGCAAAGTTTCTTGCACAGACTGCCTGAACTTTAAGAGCCTCAATAGGCCACGAAGATGACATTTCGCGGGACACTACGCTGTAAAGATAATCCTCTACGGGAACAATGTTTACAACAGTAATGCCTTTATCCGCCTGATTGCTGAATTCAAAGCCACCACGATATGTGCCTTTTGCCGAGCCGGAAATGGCAAGCAATGCGTCTGCATCCTGAGCATCTGCACTGAATATGGCAGGGTTGTTTTCAGAATGGTCAGATGCAAAGATTATACTGCCAGCACTTGTATCGGTGAAATAAAATGCATTTGCCGAAAGACTGACGGGAGTGCCGCTCAAGGAGCCGTTTTCTGCCTCCCATTGAGCATCGTTCAAATTTTTAAAGCTGCCACATAATATACAATACTGAGAATTATAATATGCAGGAAAAGCATTTGTTCCAGATAAACGCAGCTCTGCAAGCTTTTCGGTCAGTTCTTCTGCAGTTTCAAAAGCATACAGAAGAATGTGATGCGAGCCTTCTGCTTTTTGTGAAACCGAAACTTTTGTAACATCGGTTTTATTAAACTCATAAAAATCTCTGCCTGTTGTATAGCCAAGAGAGAAACCGATATCACTTTGAAGCTCAATATTCTCTACCGTTCCGCCGCCGTAATATATTCCAACACGCAGAGTGTCGTGATATTCTGCGGCATTGATAGTACAAGTTGCACACATCAGAAAAATTGAAATAAATATATAAATTTTAAACAATTTTTGCATAATAAACAATCCTAACTGAAAGAATTACTTTTCTATTAATAAAAATTCGACAAATATCGGCGAAAATCCTTTTATTTTATGTTAAAATTGTGTTACAAAAAATAATTGACATTCTTGTGACATTATCATATAATATTAAAGATAGAAAATACATAAGGAGGATTTTTTCCAATGAAAAACTATAATGTAGGAATTATTGGTGCTACGGGTATGGTAGGTCAGAGATTTATTACTCTGCTTGCTGAGCATCCGTGGTTCAATATAAAGGTGCTTGCAGCGTCATCAAGAAGCGCAGGTAAAAAATATACTGAGGCTGTTGGCAGCCGTTGGGCAATGACAGTTGACATTCCTGAAAAGGTAAAGGATATGGTTATCCTTGACGCAACTGCTGATATCGAAAAAATCGCATCACAGGTTGACTTTGTTTTCTGCGCAGTTGATATGAAAAAGGACGAAATCAAGGCATTAGAGGAAGCATATGCCAAGGCTGAATGTCCTGTTGTTTCTAATAACTCGGCACACAGACACACAAAGGACGTTCCTATGATTGTTCCTGAAATCAACCCCGAACACGCAGAAATCATCGAGGCACAGCGCAAAAGACTTGGTACAAAGCGCGGCTTTGTGGCTGTTAAGTCAAACTGCTCGCTTCAGAGCTATGTTCCCGCACTTCATCCTTTGATGAAATATGGTATCAAGGACGTACTTGCCTGCACATATCAGGCAATTTCAGGTGCAGGTAAAACCTTTGAAACCTGGCCCGAAATGGTTGATAACCTTATCCCCTTCATTGGCGGCGAGGAAGAAAAGAGTGAAATTGAGCCTCTTAAAATCTGGGGTAAGATTGAAGGCGACGAAATTGTTGACGCAACCTCCCCTGCAATAACAACACAGTGCCTTCGTGTTCCTGTATCAGACGGTCACACGGCTGCTGTATTTGTAAGATTTGAAAACAAGCCCACCATCGAACAGATAAAGGAAGACTGGAAGAACTTTAAGGGCGTTCCTCAGGAGCTTGAGCTTCCCTCTGCTCCCAAGCAGTTCCTTAACTATTTCGAGGAAGATAACCGTCCTCAGGCAAAGCTTGAACGCAACTTAGAGGGTGGTATGGCTGTTTCAATGGGCAGACTTCGTGAAGACAGCCAGTATGATTATAAGTTTGTATGTCTGTCACATAATACTTTAAGAGGTGCAGCAGGCGGAGCTGTTTTGATGGCAGAACTTCTTGCAGCAAAAGGTTATTTTGATTAATCAGAATTATTGCGTATCCTTTTAGTTACGAAACATAAAGAACAGAGTTGCGTCCCACAGCAACCCTGATACAGATATAATGTTTTCGTGGGAAGAAAGGTTGTGTGATTTTATGAAAAAACCTATATTCACAGGTTCAGGTGTTGCGTTGGTTACACCATTTACAGAAAGCGGGATAAATTTTCCCAAGCTTGAAGAATTGATTGAATTTCACATCGCACACAAGACGGATGCTTTGATTATCTGCGGAACAACAGGAGAAGGCTCTACAATGACAATGGAGGAGCACGAGGCGGTACTTAAGTTCTGTGTGGATAAAGCAAATGGCAGAATTCCTATGATTGCAGGTACGGGCAGCAACGATACAAACAGTGCCATTCGTCTGTGCCAATATGCAGAGGAAGTTGGCTATGACGGGCTGCTTATGGTGACACCCTACTACAATAAGGCAACTCAAAAGGGTCTTTGCCAGCATTACGGCAAAATTGCCGAGAGCACAAAACTACCCATTATACTTTATAATGTTCCGTCAAGAACGGGTGTTTCTATATCTCTTGATACATTAAAGTATCTTGACGAAAAGTATGAAAATATAAATGCCATTAAGGAAGCCAGCGGCGATGTTGCCTTTGCGGCTAAAATTAAGGCACATACCAATCTGTGCATCTATTCGGGAAATGATGATGTGACAGTTCCGCTTATTGCAATCGGGTGTCAGGGCGTGATTTCGGTAATTGCAAACATTCTGCCAGAAGAAACACACAATATGTGTGTATTTGCCGAAGCAGGCAAACTTGACGAGGCGAATAAAATATTCCTTAATATGCTTGATATTATGGATGCAATGTTTTACGAGGTTAATCCAATTCCTGTAAAGACTGCTATGAACCTTTTGGGCTTTAATGTGGGAATACTCAGACTTCCTCTCTGCGAGATGGAAGAGAAAAATCTTGAACGACTGAAAAATGCTATGATTAATTATGGCTTAAAGATTTAATAAACAAATGCAGAGTGCAGATAAAAACATCTGCACTCTTTTAACAGAGGTGAATTCAAATGATAAATATACTTTTATGCGGAGCAAACGGAAAGATGGGAAACGCCGTAAAGACTGTTGCTATGCAGCACAGCGATGTGGTAAAAATTGCAGCAGGCTTTGATGTGATGGATACAACGTCAACTGATTTTCCTGTTTATGACTCTTTGGGTAAGGTGACACAGAAGATTGACTGCATAATTGATTTTTCACACGTATCTATGACAGACGAGATTCTTGACTATGCAAAAGACAATAAAATCCCTGCGGTTATTTGCACCACGGGTTTATCTAAGGAACAGCTTTCCAAGCTGGAGTTTTATTCTAAGGATACTCCTATTTTCTTTTCGGCAAATATGTCAATCGGTGTAAACTTACTGATTGATTTGGTTTGCAAGGCGTCAAAGCTTCTTGAAGATAATTTTGACATTGAAATTGTTGAAAAGCATCACAATCAAAAGCTTGATGCCCCAAGCGGAACAGCCCTTGCCATTGCAGATGCAATCGCAGATACTGTTGCGTATGACCCCAAGTATACCTATGACCGTCATTCTGTAAGAAAGAAGAGGGAAAAGTCGGAAATCGGTATTCACGCAGTCCGTGGCGGAAACATTGTGGGCGAGCATACCGTTATTTTTGCAGGTACCGACGAGGTTATCGAAATCAAGCATCAGGCAACATCCAAGACTGTGTTTGCAGTTGGAGCAGTTCGTGCTGCAATTTTTATGAAGGACAAGCCTGCGGGTCTTTATAATATGACCGACCTTGTAAAAGCATAAATTCTGACAGAGGTGAATACATAATGGAAAGCATAAAATTATCTTTTGAGGCGATTATGCCAATATTTATTCTTATGCTGATAGGATATTTTATTAAGAAAATAAAGCTCGCTGATAAGAAAAGTCTTGATGTAATGAATAAATTAATTTTCAAAATTTTTCTGCCTGTTTTATTATTTTATAACATATACAATACAAAGACCGCTGATGTTTTTAATTTAAGATTAATTGTATTTACTATAGTGGGTATTTTGTTTATTTTTGTTTTAGGTTATTTTGCGGTTATACTTTTAACCAAGGATGATAAAAAGCGTGGTGTAATGCTGCAGGGCTTTTTTCGTGCCAACTTTGCAATTTTGGGTGTTCCGCTTGTAAGTTATATCTGTGGAGATAAAACAAGCGGACTGGCATCATTGATGGTTGCGGTTGTGATACCCGTATTTAATACTCTTGCAGTAGTGGCTCTTGAAAGGTTCAGAGGCGGAAATAGCAGGCTTGACATTATAAAGCTTTTAAAGGGCGTAATTAGCAATCCGCTGATTATAGGTTGTGTTATTGGTATAATATTTTTTGTACTGAAGATAAAACTGCCGTCTTTAATAGAAAAATCGGTGAAAGATGTTGCTTCAATTGCGACACCCTTGTCAATAATTGTGCTGGGGTCCGAATTTGAGTTTTCGGATATAAAAGGCTATTTCAAAGAAAATGTTATAGTTGTGGCAACAAGGCTTATTATTGTTCCGCTTATTATAATTCCTGTAGCGGTATTGTTTGGATTTACGGGCGAGGCACTTGCGTGCCTGTTGGTTATATTTGCATCGCCGATTGCGGTTTCATCCTTTGCTATGGCTCAGCAGATGGACGGTGACGAAACTCTTGCGGTACAGGTAATTGCTATATCTTCGGCATTGTGTATTGTTACCTTGTTCTTGTGGATTTTTACTTTGAGCTTTTTAGGATTGTTTTAATTTGATAACGTGCCCGGCAAATGCCGGGCTGTTTTGTTTATAACTTAATATTTATCTCTGTATATATGCGTTCCCCGTCCCCAATGGGGAACGCATACTCAGGTGGCTCCGCCCCCTAACCCCCATAATTATATTTTACTCCGAAAAAACGGACAAAACGGACAACTTTTAATAAGATTACGAATAAAATTCGTAATCCGACGTACTAAAAAAATTATAAGAAAAAAACGAGGGCGAAAAATGTCGAACGTCATACGGGTGGATTTGTTCCATCATAACGCTGAAAACAACAACAAATGGGTGAGAATAACCATTGACACAGAGTTTTGATATGCTATACTGTTGCCAGGACAAAAAATACGTTTTGAAAGAGGGATTTGTTATGAAGGATTTAAAGGTACCGGAACACGTCATTAACGGTATAAACTTAGGTGACTATGAGTTTATACCCGAAACAATTACAAGTGTTGTCAAAAAATACGGCGACGGCAAGTATTTCAAGTGGGCAACCCTGAGATGCGACAAAGTAAACGTTGAGGAACATTTCTGGTATGAATGGGCACAGTATTTTAAGGACAGAGGAATTTATTTTACGATTGATAATTCGCAAAGAGACGGCAAGCTTGTGGAAATGGGTAAAAAATCACATCTCACCAAGGAAATAGGCGAGAAAATTAACGAGATTGCCGGCGAATATTTCATGGGTGCTACCTGCGGTGAATTTGGCAGCCCATATGCATCTAAGGCTAAGGGCTACAAAAGAGGTATGTCGGGTGCACAGCTTATACCTCACGGCGGAATTCACCCCATTCAGGGCTTTAAAAATCTTATTGAGGCAAGAGATACATACGTTAATGCCTTTAGAGGACAGGTTAATGTAAATCGTGAAATGGGAATTCGCAGTGCCACCAATGAGGCGGTTACACTTTTGGAATATGACCTTGAGGCAGGAATTGATTTCCCCATTATTGAGCTTGTTCCCCGTAATATGGAGCAAATTCTTAACTTCGGAAGAGGTGCTATAAGAGCCTTCGGCAAAGACCTTTACGGTGCGTGGATTGCCCACGAATGGTACGGCGGCTATCGTATGGATGATCCCCTCAAAGCAAAGCGTTTTACACTTGAATATTTAGCCTGCTATTTAGGCGGTGTAAGCTTTACCTGTCTTGAAAGCGGTTACCGTGCAATCAAGAACCACGGATTTAGCTATCCCGAAGACCATCCGATGACCCAGAGTTATCTTAACGAGGCTAAAAAATTCTCGGAATTCTGCGAAAATGACAAACGTCCTGCAGGCGGTCCGGTAGTAAAGGTTGCATTTGTAAAAGGCAATCTTGACGGCTTTGGCTGGGGTAACAGTTCAAGCCTTTGGGGACAGTATCATGAAGAAAAATATGGTTTCTCTGCTCCTGAATTCTCATACAGAATCCTTGATGAAGTATACAGAAGAAACGAATGGCACAATGCCAAAAACTTTGGCGAGCACGATTTCAGTCACGCTCCTGCATACGGACAGTACGATGTTGTTCCTATGTGTGCACCCATTGATGTGCTTAATAAGTATGACTGGCTGATATTCAGCGGTTGGAACACAATGACCCCTGAGCTTTACGAAAAGGTAAAGGAATATGTTGCAAATGGCGGCAATGTGCTTATCGGTGCTTGCCATATGCGTGACTCAATTGAGAGAGATAAGAAGGGCGAATTTGTATGCCGTGAGGATTTTGAAAACTTCCTTGGCTGTGAGGTTACAGACGAAATTATACGTGCAAATGACGGCTACAAGTTTGAGTATAACAGTACAATAGACGGCATTATGTACCCCGGCCCTCCCGGATTTAAGTGTGACCCTGCAGATTCAATGGGTTACACCGATTATGTTAAGATTGTTCCCAAGACTGCAAAGCCGGTATGCTTCCTTGCAGATGCCTTCAGAAATACCCACCCTGAATTTATGTACCCCATAATTACTGAAAACAAGTACGGCAAGGGTAATGTGGTATTTATGGCAAATTCCGAATATCCCGGTGCGCCACAGGTATTCCCGCTGTATAAGATAATGGTAAAGGAAATTCTTACCGCAACACACAGACAATCGGATATTAAGGTGTTATGCAACGAAAGAGTTCGTTTTGCTGTATATCAGGATGATAAGAAGTATAAGGTGTACCTTGTTAACACAGACTATGACTTTGACAACAAAGCAATAGTTACATACAAGGACAAAAAGGTTGAGGTTGAAGTTCCTTCTGTGGGAGTTGAAACAGTAGAATTTGAAAAATAAAAAATGGCGGTTGCAATTTTGCAACCGCTATTTTTGTACATTAAAAACTACATCTTAACCGAAAGTATATATTTATTCTGGCTGAATAATTTTGTAAGCTCCATTCTGTCGGGGTTCTGGAGAGTGCTTACAATGATATTGATATAATAAAGGTCATCTGTCTTATACATTATCTCGATGTTGTTAGTTGCAAAATCATATTTTTCTGCAATCTCGTTGTATAAATCAATGGCTTTGTCCTTGTCATTTGCAATAAGAGAAATTTCGATATCAACATAGTGAGTGAAGAATTTAACGTCTTTGTGCGAAATTATCTGTATAATTACAATAATAATGGTTGTCGTAATACTGATAAAATACATTCCTGCACCGATTGACATACCAATTCCTGCTGTTGCCCATATTCCGGCAGCGGTGGTAAGACCTGTAATAGTTCTTTTATGTACAAAAATCATACCTGCACCAAGAAAACCGATACCTGTAACAATCTGAGCCGCAATTCGGGATGGGTCGTGATTGATATTTACGCCGTCTCCGCTGAAGTGATTAAGGAAGTCCATAAATCCGTACTGCGAGATTACCATAAGCAAGCATGAGGCGATGGCAACAATAGAATGTGTTCGTGTACCTGCACCTTTGCCTCGGGTTTTTCTTTCGTGACCGATAAGAGCACCGCAGAGAAATGCTATAAATATTCTGCCTAACAGCTCTAATTGCAACATAAAATGCTCACTTATAAAATAATTTATAATACCATCAAACATAGCTACAACTCCTTTAAATATATTTTGATATTATAGACCTTAAAAATTTTTTTGTCAAGCATATTCTAAAAAAATTTAAAAATGCCGATATAAATATGTATATTACTAATATATATAAAATAAACTTGAAAATTTTGGAGAAAAACTATTGACAAAGGTGGTTAGTTGTGTTAAACTAACCAAGGAGTTAGAAGTGACTAACCAATATTGAATTGTGAGGCGTAATTATGAACTTGACAGAGGCAACAGAAGGTAAAGAATATATTGTCAAGCAGATTGAAACTGATGATGAGGAACTTGATGCATTCCTTTTTTCTTTGGGATGCTATAGTGGCGAGCCTATTACGGTTATTTCGCACACAAAGGGCGGATGTGTTGTTTCAATCAAGGATGGCAGATATAATATTGATAATCAGTTGGCATCGGCAATTTTAATAATGTAATTAGTGTGTTGCCGGTCTTTTTGATTCTTTTTTTACCGTTTGGTTAGTGGCAACTAACTGAATACATATTTAAGCTTTTTAATTTAAAAACACATATAAGGAGGAAGATGTTATGCGAATTGCTTTTGCGGGCAATCCAAACAGCGGTAAAACCACAATGTACAATGCTCTTACAGGCAGAAACGAGCGTGTGGGCAACTGGGCAGGTGTTACCGTAGACAAAAAAGAAAGTTTTATAAAAAAGAGCTTCAACCAGTCAGGTGAGGAGCTTATTGCGGTTGACCTTCCCGGTGCATATTCAATGTCGCCGTTTACGTCGGAGGAGAGCATTACAAGTGCTTATGTTAAAAATGAAAATCCTGATGTAATCGTCAATATTGTCGATGCTACCAATCTCAGCCGAAGTCTTTTCTTCACAACACAGCTTTTGGAACTTGGTATTCCTGTGGTAGTTGCTCTTAACAAAAGCGACGTCAATGTGAAGAAGGAAACAAAGATTGACTCTGTTGCTTTGTCAAATGCTCTTGGCTGCCCTGTGGTTGAAACTGTTTCTACGCACACAAGTGACAAGGGTCTTGCCGAGGTTGTAAAGACTGCTGTTTCTCTTAAAGGAAAGGGGCAAGAAGCTCCGTTTATTCAGGCGGATATTGACCTTTCAAGCAAGACGGAGGTTGAAAAAGCCGACAGATTGCGTTTTGATTTTGTAAATAAGATTGTCGCAAAGGTAGAAACAAGAAAAGTAAAGACCAATAAGGTTAATAATCAGGACAGGGTTGACAAGGTTCTTACCAATCCATTTATCGGTTTACCTTTATTTGCGGTGGTTATGTTTTTGGTGTTCAATATTTCACAGTCCACATTTGGCCCATGGCTTGCAGAATATCTGTGTGGCTGGATTGATTCATTTGGCGAATTAGTTGCAGTGTGGGTTGAAAATGCTCATCCCCTGCTCCAGACCATTCTGGTAGACGGAATTGTGGGCGGTGTAAGTGCTGTTGTTGGATTCCTTCCCCTTGTAATGGTAATGTATTTCCTTATTGCTCTGCTTGAAGACTGCGGTTATATGGCGCGTGCAACTGTTGTGCTTGACCCAATCTTTAAAAAGGTTGGGCTGTCAGGTAAATCGGTTATACCCTTTGTTATTGGCACAGGCTGTGCGATTCCAGGTATTATGGCTTGCCGTACCATCCGCAACGAAAGAGAACGCCGTGCCACAGCGATGCTGACACCTTTTATGCCTTGCGGTGCAAAGCTTCCCGTTATTGCGCTTTTTGCCGGTGTGTTCTTTGGCGACGCATCCTGGGTTGGCACTTTGATGTATTTTGTAGGTATTGCGCTTATTCTTTTGGGTGCTTTGCTTGTAAATAAGATTGCAGGACACAAAAACAGAAGGTCATTCTTTATTATGGAACTGCCTGAATACAAGGCTCCAAGCATTAAGAGAGCATTCCTTTCGATGTGTTCACGTGGCTGGGCGTACATAGTTAAGGCAGGTACAATTATTCTGGTGTGTAACGCAGTTATACAGATTATGCAGATGTTTAACTGGAGTTTTCAGGTGGTTGAAGAAGGTATGGAGCATACATCAATTCTTGCCTCAATTGCATCACCTATTGCGGTGCTGCTTATTCCCCTTGGATTTGGTGTATGGCAGATGGCTGCAGCTGCTGTTAGTGGCTTTATTGCGAAGGAAAATGTCGTTGGTACATTGGCGGTAGTTTACGGCATTTCCAACTTTATTGATACAGAAGAGTTGGCATTGGTTGGCGGCGCAGGTGAGGTTGCAGGTGTATTTGGTATCTCTGCTGCTGCAGCTCTTGCGTGCCTGATGTTTAACCTTTACACACCGCCATGTTTTGCGGCAATCGGTGCTATGAACGCTGAAATCAAGGACAAAAAATGGATGTTCGGCGGAATTGCTCTTCAGCTTGCAACAGGCTACACAATTGCATTTTTCGTATATCAGATTGGAACTCTTATTACCGAAGGACACTTTGGCGCAGGTTTCTTACCCGGATTGATTGCAATTGCAGTATTTGCCGGAATTATAGCTCACCTGATTGCTAAAGCAAACAGCGGTCTTAAAAAGGAATATTCCCTGAAAGCATAGGAGATTTTGATATGACTGATGTAATTGTTGTTATAGCTTTATTGCTTATAATTGGCTCAGCCGTAGCTTACATAATAAGGGCAAAAAAAAGAGGGGCAAAATGTATTGGATGTCCACACGCTGCAAACTGCGGTAAAGCAACAGAGTGCAGCTGTAATTCAGAAAAATAATAAATTTCCCATATATAACGGGGTATCCGGCTATGACGGATACTTCGTTTTACTTTTTTCGGTAAAAATATATTTAATCTATTGACAACAGGCAATTTTTTTGATATTATACGTATAAAGGAAATAGAAGGAAAGTTAAAAGATAATAAAAAGAAAGCAAAAAGAAAACATAAACGAAACTACAATATATCCAATCAGGAAGGAAAAACGATATGAAAAAAATAAAGGAAATTATACTTACACTGCTTGGCACACTGATAACGGCTGCTGCAATCAGCCTTTTGCTTACGCCCAACAAAATTGTATGCGGCGGTATGTCGGGTGTTTCAACAATTTTATATCATACTTTTGAGTTTCCTCCCGGTATAACCTTTGGTGTACTCAATGTAATTTTACTTGCGCTTGGACTTAAGGTTCTGGGTATGGCTTTTACTCTTAAAACCCTTTTCGGCGCAGGAGCGTTGTCGCTTTTTGTGCAGATGTTTTCGTATTTGCCGCCACTCACTTCTGATATTTTTCTTGCATCAATTTACGGCGGAGTTTTATATGGTGTTGGTATCGGTATTGCTTTTGTTGCAGGTGCATCCACCGGCGGTACGGATATCTTAGGCAGACTTGTTCAGTGTAAATTTCCGCAGATGCCAATAGGTAAGCTGCTTCTTATCATTGACGGAATGGTAATTGTTGCATCGCTTCTTGTGTTTAAAAAGGTTGACCTTACACTTTTGGGTATAATTGCTTTGTTTGTATCTACATATGCTGTTGATTTTCTTATGGCAAAGCTGAATGTTTCAACAATTGCATTTATAATCAGCGAAAAGGGCGAGGAACTTGCAAGACGGCTTGTTGGCTCGTCACCCAGAGGTGTTACTTTGATTGATGTTGTGGGTGCATATACCGACACAAATAAAAAAATGCTGTTTTGTGCATTGAAGGAGCGTGAAACAGTTGATTTCAAAAGAAAGATTGAGGAAATCGACCCACAGGCGTTTACGGTCTTTTCAGAATCGCAAAAGATTGTGGGAAATGGTTTTTATGTATATCATTAATCTTTAGGGATGTTAAAAAAGACATCCCTTTTTTTCTTAATAAATTTAAAATAATATACTTGATTTATAAATAAATATATAGTATAATGTATACGTGTAATTTTGTACAAATATAGTTTATATAAACAAAAGATTGGAGAGTAGATGGATGATACCAAATATATTGACGACGGTGCGGTTGATTATTATTCCGTTCTTTGCATATTCGGTTTTAAGTCAGCAAAGCATATGGATATCAGTGTCGCTGTTTTTGCTTTCGGGTATTACTGATATTGTTGACGGATGGATTGCAAGGCATTATAATATGATTACCGACGTAGGCAGTGTTTATGACCCCTTGGTTGACAAGCTTATGCAGATTACAGCTGTTGTTTGTCTGGCGGTTATAGATGTGGTACCCTGGTGGGTGATAGCTTTTGTACTTATTAAAGAACTTACAATGATTGTTGCGGGAAGCATCCTTTATGTAAAGAAAATCGTGGTTCATTCTAATTGGTACGGCAAAGCTGCAACAGTTTTCTTTTATTCGGTGATTTTTATTCTTATTGTATGTCCCGATATGGGGGATGCATCAAAAAATGCTTTGCTTGGTATGCTTGTAGGTGTTCTGGTGCTTGCGGCAATTGGGTATCTTCTTAAGATTACCGGCAAAAACCAAAGCGAGATTTGTGATAAAAAAGCCTGATATTTATATATTGTAAAAATTTGCGTCGTTGTATTTGGTTGACAAGACCCGACGTTTTTGATATAATAATTTTATCATTATGATTATTTAAGGAGTAGTTATGGAACAATTTGGGGAATTAAATTTAAAACGATTGTCCGAAATTATTTTTAAGCATATTGGCATGATAATTTCGGTTACTTTGATTGCCGGTATTCTTGCGTTTATATACAGTGAAACAATGGTGCTTCCTGAATATGAGTCTACGGTTACTATCTATGTTAACAATAAAGTGTCAGAGGATAGCACTCGTGTTCTTACCAGTGATATTGCGGCGGCACAGATGCTTGTTGATACATATAAGGTAATTATAGAAAGTGATACGGTGCTTAGTCAGGTTGTTGCCAGACTTGAGGAAGAGGGAATTGAAGGATACTATCCCAATATTCTGCGGAGCTGTATTTCTGCCCAGTCTGTTAATGATACTGAAATTCTTGAAATTACTGTACGTGACACTGACAAAAAAAATACATTTATGATTGCAAATATCATTGCTGAGGTTGCTCCTGACATAATTCAGGAATATGTAGAAGCAAGTTCGGTTAAGGTTGTTGACTATGCGCTTGAAGGTGTAAAGGTTGCACCTATTATTCAGAAAAATATGGTCATCGGTATGGTGCTTGGTTTGTTTTGTGCTTGTGCATTTGTTATCCTTAAGGAAATCTTTGATATGAGAATTAAAACAGAGGATGACCTTGAGCAATGGTTTAAAATACCTATTTTAGGTGTTATCCCTGATATTTCAGAAGCGAATATGACAAGTAAATCAGGCTACTATTCTTATAGACGAGGTTCTAAAACATACGAATATTCAAGGAAGGAGGCAAAGGGAAATGGCGGAAAATAATGTTAATCAGTTAGCTGAACAACAGCCTCAAATGAGCTGGTTCCAGAAAATGCGTCAGATACCAAGCAACTTTGCCAGAAAAAAGCAGAAGCTGCAGATGGCACAGGATTTTGAGGATATTCGTGAAAAAATTCTTAACAACAAAACATCCTTTCAGGTTAGAGAGGCGTACAAGGCACTAAGAACCAACTTGATTTTTTCATTACCATCGGATTCCTGCAAAAAGCTAGTTATTACCAGTGCTCTTGCCTCAGAAGGTAAAAGTACAAACTGTCTTAATCTGGCTATCACATTTGCCGAGATGGAAGCAAAGGTGTTGGTTATTGACTGTGACTTAAGACGTCCAAACCTTGCCAGACTTCTTGATGTGCCCAATGCTCCCGGTCTAAGCAACTATCTTGTTGGGCTTAATACCTCAGAAGAAATTATTCATAAATCAACATATAATAACCTCAGTGTTATTACTGCAGGCAACATTCCACCCAATCCGGTTGAATTGCTTAGTTCTGAAAATATGGGCAGATTGATAGAAAAGCTTGAAAAAGAATTTGACTATATTTTCCTTGACACACCACCTGTTAATTTGGTTATTGATACTGTTGTTGTTTCTAAATATGTTCATGGTATTGTATTGATTGCACTGCAGAATTCTACCGATAAAGAAGCACTTCGTTATGCACTTAAGCAGATTAAATTTGCAGGCTCCAAAGTGTTGGGATTTGTGCTTAACGGTGTTGTCTTTGGTTCAAATGGTGACTATAAAAATGATAATAAAAGGAAATATTATCGTCAATATGCGGCAAACGGAAGGAAGAAGCGTTCATCGCGATATGGTTATTATAGCTATGGCCGTTACAGCGGTTACAGCAGCTATAATAGTTACAGCCGCAAACCCTATAAATATTAATTGATTTCAGGCCATACGGCCGGAATTATGGAGAAATTTATGATAGATATACATACACATTTACTTCCTCAATTGGATGATGGAAGCAGTAGTGTTGACGAAAGCAAAAAAATGCTTAGTATACTGTCAGAGCAGGGAGTTGATACTGTTGTTGCAACTCCCCATTTTTATATCGATGGAACAGAAATTGAGCACTTTTTAAAATTGCGCAAGAAGTCGTTAGATTCGTTACTTGCCAAAACAGACGAAAACAGGCCTTCAATTGCTCTTGGTGCCGAAGTTGAGTTCTTGCCGGGACTGTATACTATGGATAATATCGAAAAGCTGTGTATAAGCGGGACCTCTTATATGCTTATAGAAATGCCTTTTTTAACTTGGTCAGGGTATTTTTATACAACTTTAAGCAAGCTTTATTCGGCGCGTGGAATTAAGCCGATTATTGCTCATGTGGAGCGTTATTTTGAATTTCAACAGGACGACCCTGCAGAGATTTTGCGCAAATTAAAGGATTGTGGTGCATTAATCCAGATTAACAGCAGCTTCCTTATGAATAAGCAAAGCAAACGTACAGCATTAAAGCTGGTGAAGCAAGGTCTTATAAGTTTTATGGGGTCAGATTGTCACAATCTTGAAGCACGTCCGCCACAGTTGAGAAAAGGTTATGATATTATATACGATAAGATGGGCGATAAAGGATTGGATGCTTTTTTCTATTGGGAAAGCAAGCTTAAGGACAGTTTAGAAACTTTTTGATGCAAAGGAGATATTTTGGATTGAACAAAAATGTTTCGCTATGTATAAACAATATAATATTATGGATGCTTGTGATAGGGTATTATTTTATCATAGTTTCTTTTTCCGCAACATCCGCAGAAAAATCCAAGGCTGAAAGTAGTGCTGTAATCGATATTGTTGAAAAAATATCGGATGCTGTTGTGAATAAAACAGAGGATGCAGGCGTCTCTTGGCTAAGGGGAAAAACTTTCCATAAAATTGTGCGAAAAACCGCTCATATTATAAATTTTTTTATACTTGGATTTTTGCACAGTATGTTGTTTTTTTCGAACTCACGCAAAATTTCGTATACTGTCGTTCTTACTCTTTTGATGGGTTTTTGTGGTGCGGCAATTGATGAAATAACACAGTTGTTTGTACCGGGGCGAAGTGCTCAGGTTTCCGATGTTTTTGTTGATTTTTTTGGGTCAATGATGGGCTGTGTTTTATTTGTTTTTCTATGTTGTCGGTATGTATTAAAATTGAAAAGAGGGTAATCGTATGAAAAAATGGAAAATTTGTCTGTTAACCATTTTGGCAGTTTTGGTTTTGCCGGTTATTGCTGTGGGTATTTGGCAGCGTGATAATATCGGTGCAGTTGTAAAAATGGTTACAAGCTCTTCGGATGAAATAGCAAAGGAAATGAATGATACCAAGAAAAAGCTGGAAGATGATTTGAAAAAACAGAATATTAATGTAGTAAGCGACTTTACTGCAGAAGAAGAAAAACAGATTTTAAAGGGCAAACTGTCGGTTGAAGAGGCAGTTGCAACTCTTACTGAAAAATACAAAAGCTCTCAAAATAATACATCATCAAACAACAGTTCGCAAGTAGATAAGCTTATCGGCGAAAAGACGGTTGAGCTTTACAGCCTTAAAGCATATTATTTGGGTCAGCTTGGGCAAATGGAGTCAAGAGTCAAGTCTGAATATGCCTCATTGCCTGATGAAAAGAAAAATGTTATCGGCAAGAAGGATATTGTTAATCGTCATATGAGTACAGCGGTAGGCCTGATGAATCAGTGTGACGCCCGTGTCGAGAAAATTCTGGCAGAACTTAAATCGGGTCTTGAAAGCCTGAAGGCTGATACATCGATAATAAAAACTATACGATCAGCTTATGAAAACGAAAAGAATCTCAAAAAAGCATATTATTTGTCTTTGCTTGATGAGTAAAATATACAGGGGTGAAATTTTATGAAATTACATAGATGTTTATCTTGTGTTGTTGTTTTGTTTACCTGTATCTTACTTGGTGTGACAACAGTAGGTGCTGCCGGCTTTCCTGATGTTGATTTTGGAACAGAGGAAGGTAAAGCGATTTCAACAATGCAGCAAAAAGGTTTTATAAACGGCTTTGAGGATGGCACATTCAGACCAAATGCAACTCTCACACGCGCAGAGTTTGTTACAATAATAAATAAGATGTATATGTTTTATGTCGAGTCAGAAAATATTTTTACTGATGTTACAGATAATGACTGGTTTCGTCACGATGTTTTAGCCGGAGTTCATGCAGGATATATCAAGGGAATGGGAAACGGCAGATTTGCACCAAACGAGGCAGTAACACGTGAACAGGTTTGCGTGATGCTTAATTCCATACTGAAGCTTGGCGATATGTATAACACGCCAACTATATCCGATGCCGTATCCGACTGGGCGAAGGATAGTGTTTTGAAGATGGTTTCAGCGTATGTATTCACTCTTGAAGATGGTGGAAGATTCAGGGCAACCCAGCCTATAACACGCGGCGAGGCTTGTATGGCACTTGAAAAATGTGTTGTTGAGGTTGACTTCGAACAAGTTTTTGAGCCTATTAATTTAGAAGACATTGCTCAAGAGGAGCTTGCAAGAAGATTGACAGAGATTATTAAGTGTATGGAGGAGGTTATAATTCCTCAGCTTACAGACGAGGATACTATTACCATTGGCAATATGATTGTGGCAAGTATGAAGAAGTATCTTGATGATCCTACCTATGATTATGTGCCCGACGCCAACGCAACCTACGAAATATACAGAAAGCTTGGTCCCATTCGTGCGGGAAAATTTAAAAAACCTATATATGAAAATATAGAATTTGAAAATTTGGCAATATTGTTTGATTTCTTTTACAGACCGGAAATGAATGTACCCGTAGAATAATTTAAACCTCCATCCGCACATAGCTGGTGGAGGTTTCCTCTTATAAAAAATAAGCCTTGCGAAAGTAAAGCCACCGTTTTTAGAGAAGAACGAAGAGAGAAAAGTGAAAAGATAATAGTACAAAAAGAAACGACAACTTTCATTTTGAAAATTGTCGTTTCTTGGTGGATCTTCAGGGACTCGAACCCCGGACCGACCGGTTATGAGCCGGTTGCTCTAACCAACTGAGCTAAAGATCCGTATTAAATTTGCAACAGAAACTATTATACAGTAAAATAAATCTTTTGTCAAGATTAAATTAATATATTTTTTCAAAAAAATGCTTGATTTATTTTTGAATATGTGCTATTATTTTCAAGGTGTGCGTTTAATGCAAAACACATCGACATAATTTAAGTTTTTCGAGACATTTGCCCTGATGGACAAGTTCATTTTAGAACTTGTCTATATTTTCGGATGTGCCTTGATTTAAATAGATATTTTAAAAAAAAGGAAGCGAATAAAATGAGTACATTATTATCTGTTTCGATTGCCCTGCTTGCAGGTCTTCTTATGACAAGAGTATTTAAACCATTTAAACTGCCGTCGGTTACTGCATATCTTATTGCAGGTATTTTAATTGGCCCTTATTGTGTTGGTAAACTGGGCATCGACGGCCTTGGCTTTAATTCTCACGATGCAGTATCAGCACTTGCGCTTGTTTCCGAAGTCGCTTTGGGATTTATTGCATTTTCAATTGGTAACGAATTCAGAGTGTCTGATCTGAAAAAAACCGGTAAACAAGCATTTGTTATTGGTGTTTTTCAGGCACTGGTTGCAACACTGTTTGTTGACCTTGCGTTGGTAGTAGTTCACATGATTATGCCCGATAAGCTGACTGTTCCGCAGGCTATTGTACTTGGAGCAATTGCTACGGCTACTGCTCCGGCGGCTACTTTGATGGTTGTCCGTCAGTACAAGGCAAAGGGCCCCCTTACAGATTTGCTTTTGCCAATTGTTGCACTTGATGATGCGGTAGGTCTTATTGTGTTTGCTGTATCATTTGGTATTTCAAAAACAATGCTTTCAGGAAACCTTGATTTGTTTTCGATTATTGTAAATCCTATTGTTGAAATTATCTGTTCACTTACGCTGGGTGCGATAATGGGTTGGGTGCTTACTCAGCTTGAAAAGATGTTTAATTCAAATACAAACCGTCTTAATATGACAATTGCATTTGTATTTCTGACGGTTTCGCTTTCAATGCTAGATTTTCATATCGGTAATATACATATCAGTTTTTCATCATTACTTGTATGTATGATGCTTGGAACAGTATTTTGTAATATCTGTCCTTTATCACACGACCTGATGGAAAAGTCGGATAAATGGACTTCGCCACTTTTGGCATTGTTCTTTGTTATCAGCGGTGCTGAACTTGAACTCAATGTATTTGCCGATTGGGCAATCGTGGTAATAGGTATTGTGTATATCCTGTTCCGCTGCCTTGGTAAG
The DNA here is from genome assembly GCA_045586925.1 of Clostridia bacterium. GTDB lineage: Bacteria > Bacillota > Clostridia > Monoglobales > Monoglobaceae > SIG440. Next base: position 26,238 of record JAZNBG010000006.1, read on the forward strand.
TATTTTGGTACATTATTTAGCGCAAAGATAACAAAATGTTCGCCTGAAATTTGCAAATATCTTGGTATTACATTGTTCCCTCAGGCGGGCGTGGCTCTTGGTATGTGTGCGATTGTTGCGGCTTCGGTTGAAATGGGTAGCCAGGGTGCATTGGTACGAAACATTACACTTTTTGCCGTGCTGATTTATGAGCTTGTTGGTCCGTTGCTTACCCGTCAGGCGCTTACTGCAGCCGGTGATATCAAGCCAATGTCAGACGAAGTTAAGATGCGTCGTCACACAAAACTTGCTGAAGCAAAGAGCAAATCAGAAAAATAAATAACAAAATCCGGGTGCCGAAAGGCATTCGGATTTTTAATGGAATTGGAGATGTAAATGATGGAAACTGTGAAAAAACAGTTTAGTATCACTTTAGATTATGTAAGGGCATTTATTAAATGGCTGATTATTGCCGCACTTGTAGGAGGAATTGGCGGCGTAATAGGAAGTGTTTTTCACGAGAGTATTGAATATGTAACACATTTGCGTGTTGAAAAAAATTGGCTGATTTTATTGCTGCCGGTTGGTGGACTTATAATTGCGGCATTATATGGTGCTTTTGGCAAAAAAGGCAAAATTGATACAAACCGTGTAATCGAAGCTGTGCAGACAGATAATAATGTTCCCCTTGTAATGGCACCTCTTATTTTTGTCGGAACTGTTATTACCCATCTCTTTGGCGGTTCAGCCGGCAGAGAAGGTGCCGCATTGCAGCTTGGCGGAAGTCTTGGGTATAACTTAGGTAAGTTATTCAGATTAAACAAAAATGATATGCATATTATTGTTATGTCAGGAATGAGTGCTGTGTTTGCAGCGCTATTTGGCACACCTCTTACAGCAGCATTTTTTGCGATTGAGGTGATAAGTGTTGGTGTTATACACTATGCCGCACTTGTGCCCTGTTTGATTTCTGCAATTGTTGCCTATGAGATTGCTTTTCTTGGATTTGGAATTATGCCTGTTTCTTTTGCTATTGCACAAATAGATGCATCGGCAGAGGCAGTTTTAAAGGTGATTGTACTTGCTGTACTTTGTGCACTGGTTAGTATTTTATTCTGTACTGCAATCAAAAAAAGTGAGCATTATATAAAAAAATTGATACCCAACTCATATCTGCGTGCATTTACGGGCGGTGCGATGATAGTTTTGCTTACAATCGCTATGCAGACCACAGACTATAATGGTGCAGGTATGGATGTCATTGAGAGTGCCCTGATGGGAAATGCAAAGCCGTGGGCATTTGCGGTTAAGATTCTGTTTACGGCTATTACTATTGCTGCGGGGTTTAAAGGCGGCGAAATTGTTCCGGGATTTTTCATAGGCTCAACTTTTGGTTGTGTTGCAGGCTCGCTTTTGGGGCTTGACCCAGGATTTGCGGCAGCAATAGGCTTTGTTGCGCTGTTTTGTGGAGTGGTAAACTGTCCGTTTGCATCATTACTTCTTGCTATAGAGGTTTTTGGCGGAAATTCAATTCTTTTATTTGCTATTGCCTGCGGAGTGAGCTTTATGTTGTCGGGATATTTTGGACTTTATAAAAGCCAGAAGTTTTTGTATTCCAAGATTAAGGAAGAATATGTTGATATAGATTTAAAATAAAACAAATACAACTCTTTTTTGCCCTAAAATGAAAAACTAAACGCAAGTCTGGATAAGGATGGTTCAAGAAAGTTCTTAAATAATAGTGATTTTTTACTCAAAATAGTGTATAATGACATTAAAACTGTTGGATATACACTGTTTCGAAGCATAGCAAACAAGCAACGGTCAAAATTTTTGTAAAATTAAATGAGACCCCTGCCTGATTGTGAATATGACGTAGCTGTCTGACCTTTTAAATGGTTACTTTTTACGTTTTAATAGCTTTGGCTTCAAACACACTTCATCGAGTGGGATCGGAGAAAGTGCGAGTGTTTCCAACAGTTTTTTCTGTTCGTCAGTTTGCATCAGGTCAAATGGAGTATTGTTTTCGAAAAGCTCCCGTACAACACTGTTTACATGACAAATTATGAGATGAATATCTTCATCTTCCAAGGTGTTGAAATTAAAGCCTTTAGGTAAAACTTGCCTGAGGATAACATGATTTTTCTCAATGCGACCTTTTTGCCAGGAAGCTTGCGGATCGCAGTAAGAAACGCGTGTTCTTCTCGCTCCGTTTTCGGTATATTCAAGATGATGAGAGCCTTTAAATTCCACACCATTGTCTGTGAGAATAACCGGAAACAGTTTACGAAAAGTATCCAGTCCCAGGTGCAATGTAAGTTTATCAAATACATCTTTAACGCTCTTTTGTGTGCCGTCAGGCATAAGAAAAACAAGCATAAAGTTTGTTTGACGGAAAATCATTGTAAGTAGCACCTTATGGCTGCCTCTGGCACCTTTTACGGTATCCATTTCAACTACAGGAAGATTGGGATTCTGTTCCATAAATGAAGTAAAGTCGGTATAAGTGCGACCTTTTCGATATTGATAATCCATTTTCATAACAACATCGTGTGGATGCCTTTGTCGATAACGAACCTTATTTGGTAAATCGATATTTTTGATATGAAACGCATTCATATCAATGTAGTTGTAAATTGTCTTTTCTGAAAGCCCGATTTCATCTGCATGAGATGCAAAAATATGATTGATGGACTGACCTTTGTTGATAAGCGGTGCTAAAATATCGTTGATTTCCATAAGTCTTTCGGGATTGGTGCGAATACCTTTTCGGGACGTGCTTAATTCCTTGATATATTCTGCGTGAGCTCTGTGTGCGGTGTAATATGCGTGATTTCGCCTGCAGGTCTTTTCTTCTGGGCAACAAGTACACACATAGGACGGATTATCTAATAAAGGACAATGCAATGACAGATAATCGTGGCACAAATCATGGCAGGAATATTCAGTACAGGTTTTGCAGCGAGAAAAGCAAGTATACTTGCTTTCTGTATCACAAAGGTTACGCCTTAAACAAGTACGATAGTTGGCACAATCATTATTGGTATAGACATTACCATTTACGAAACAACGATGATTTTTGACTTCTCTTGAAATAGTTGTAGCACTTCTGTTGAGGTGTCTTGCTATGTAAGCAAAAGACACATCAAGAGCTAAATATTTTTCAATAATAGCTCTGTCTGATAATGTAAGATGTTTACTCATAGGTCTGTTCCTTTCCGGTCAGACAGCTAAGAGTATTATCACATAAATATATAAATTTGTAAAACTAAATGCACGATTGTAAAAGTAAAAGTCAGTAATTTCTGGCGTTTAATTTTACAATTAAGGCATATAGCA
>JAZNBG010000007.1:0-4002 GCA_045586925.1 Clostridia bacterium
TATTTTTTATGGTTCAACTATATTAAACTTTTCATCTTCTGCTATAGAAAACTCTGTAAGATTATCGGTAATCAGTTCGAAATATTTTTTGTCGCCATTGATTTTAACGTACTTGTCTATGCCTTGGCTGTTTCTTTGAAGAATGAGGAACAAACCATTTTTCGGGCAGGTTACAGAAACCTTTGCATCGTCTGCAAGCTCTCCCTTATACACAAGCATTACACCCGATTTAATGTGTACATTATAAGCTTCTTTTGTATCTGTAAGTGAAAAGTTTACCTTGAAATCCTGCTCAGCCAAAGCTTTTTTGTTTAAAACGATACTCATATAATCAAATATCATTTCTGATGTCATATTTTTTTGAATTCCACCATCAGAAACTGCATTTTTTCCTTTTACTGCAAGGTTTCCATTTCTTAATTCTGATGCCGCTGAAAGATACGCATTTCGCCATGTTCCTGATTCTGCCTGATAACCAAGCTGTTCCAATGCATCTGCACAAAGCAATCTTGCATCTTGATTTTCCGGGTCTGCATAGACTAAAACATTAGTGATTTCCGCAACCCACTGATATTCACCTTTATCAAAATCTTCTTTTGCCTTTTTTATAATTTTGTCTGTATCACCAAGATATTCCACCCATTTTTTTGCACTGTCTGATGGAGGAAGAGGATTAAGATTTACAGGATTTGCGTCATACCATCCCATATATTTCTGATATACCGCTTTTGAATTATGTGCAACTGTTCCATAATACTGACGGGTATACCAGTTTTTTGCAAGGTTTTCGGGAAGCTCTATCATATTTGATATTTCATCTGAGGTATAACCCTGATTTATATATGTAAGTGTCTGATCGTTTATAAATTTATAAACCGCCGCAGTATCTTCCATATACTTTAAAATCACATCATTTCCCCAATGAGGCCAGTTATGGGACTGGAAAGTAACTTCTGCATCTTTTCCATATCTGCTTATCGCTTCGAGAATATACTTTGACCACGCACTTCCGTCACGAACCTGAGCACCTCTTAAAGTGTATAAATTGTGAAGAGTTGTTGTACAGTTTTCAGCCAACCATAACGCATTTTTCTGCGGAAACCATATATTCATTTCAGCCGGAGCCTCAGTTCCCGGAGTCATCTGAAATTCCATTTCTACGCCATCTATTGTAATTTTTTCACCTGTAGCCTTGATTTCGTAAGTAGGCGTAATAAAGCTAACTACTCCGGTTGACTGTCCCATACCTATTCCCATAGCCATTTTTCCTGTCACACCCGGTTCCAAAAATACTCCATACTGATAATTTGCTCGTCTTGTCATAGCTTTTCCTGCATATACATTCTCACTCACGGCGTGGGTGGTGAAATGTTCAGGTACAATAATCGGAATTTTTCCGCTTGCAATTTGTGCCTCTATCGGAAGAGAAGAATCTGCAACCTCTTCTTCAGATATCACTCCTTTTATTCCTCCAAAATGGTCAATATGAGGATGTGATATCACAACGGCTTTAATAGGCTTTTCTCCAAGATTTTTCTCTATCAATTCCATAGCAGCCTTACTACATTCCATAGTCATAAGAGGGTCAAATACAATTCGTCCACTGTTTCCCTCAATAATAGTAAGGTTTGCCATATCATAGCCACGAACCTGATATATACCATCAGTCACTTCAAACAAACCATATACATGATTATTTTTACTGTTTTCCCATAGACTTGGATTTACAGAATCAGGGGACTTTTCTGTTTCGTCTAAGAATGTATATGCCTTCTGACTCCAAATTACATTACCATTTTCATCCTTGAGTTCAAGAACATCTGGTGCATCTATAAGTCCTCTTAATGCAAATTCACTTTCCTGTTTATCTTCAAAGTCAAGTAAATCATAAACACCTGCATTTATTTTGGCTGTATGCTCTGTGGCAGATTTGGTGTTTGAATTAAGCATTGTTTTATCGCATCCTGTAAGCAACGGGCAGGCAAGAAGCATTGCAATAAAAACGCTTAATAATTTCAAATAACCTTTCATATCAAATTCTCCTTCTACACATTTGCGTTTATAATATTTTATATATTTTTACTTATTATTTGCAAAAGTTCAGACAGTCAGCAGAAATATAAGTTCTGCCATTTTCTATGTATGCAATTCTGTCTGACTCAAAATTATTTTCGTCAACGGTAACAACATTTGTATCTGCCATAAAGATTACTGTTGAATTACCTGTTTTAACAATAATTTTTTTTGGCTCAAGTGCGTTCCAGATAACTTCGTATCCTTTCTCTTCAAAACTTTTGCGAAGCGGTATGTATTCATCGAGTATATTTATTCTGTTCTGACTTTGTGCATACTCACCGCCAATCACTCCGTTTAAATTTTCCGTAATGTAGCTTTCAAGAAGTTCTACATCGAGTATTCCTGTATCCGACAAAAGCTTTGCCCCTTTAAACATCGTTGCCCCTCCGCCATACTCCATAAGGAGATAGCTATGGGAAGCAAGAGTATACTTTTTATCAAGTACAATTGGCTCATATGCACCGGTTTCCTGATTAAGTACCTCAACATCTGATACGCGTCTTGCTCCTTCTACGCTCACAAACTCCTGGTTTTCATCAAGCATTACAGAATGCTTAATTTGGGGGTCAAAATCGAATTTAATGCCCGATACATGCTGGAAGCTTCCGTTTTCTTCCGGATAAAAAACCAATCCATATTCAAGCATATCCACAATTTGCTGCCCCGTCACCTCTGAAATGCAGGTTTTATTGGCAAACGGAAAAACTCCTAAAATTTCATTGAATGTAATATCACCTGTATCAATATCATTTCTGATACCACCACCATTAATAAATCCAATATCTGCACCTGTAATCTCGCGATATGCATCTGCACAAAAATCTCCAAGGTTTGTTTCGGCATTTCTGATAATTCTGTTTCCCTGTTCATCAAGCGTAGTAAGGCTAACTTCGCTCACACCGATTTTTCTCTCACCAAGTTTTGCGTATTCTTCATTTATAGTAGCAATATATTTTGTTATTTCTTCATCGGTTTTTTCGTATGTTTGGGTGGGTACAAGCTCGGTTTTTATTGCTCCGTCTGACAGAGTAAGCTTGCCTATATTAGCAAACCCTGTTCCTGTGGATGCAACGATTACATCATTACCGGCTTTGTCGTTTACTACCATACCTTCCACAACGCTGTGTGAATGTCCATCGAGAACCACATCAAGTCCAGTTGTATTCTGAATAAGTGTCTGTGCGCTCCACTGCTCAAAAACATATTCCGTTCCAAGATGGGCAAGTGCAATTATGTAATCCGCGCCTTCTTTTTTTGCAGCATCTATGCTTTTTTGTGTGTTTTCGTAAAGTGTATCTGCACAAAAGCTATATGTATACTGACCTTCTTCATTTTTAAACTGTGCAGGTGAAGAAGATGTTAAAGTATCGGGTGTTATAATTCCGATATATGCAACCTCTGTATCACCATAGGGCACTATTATGTATGGATTAAAAACACTTTTTTCTTCGCCAATTTTCTTGTAGTTGGAACAAACAACAGTTGAATCAAGTTTATTGACAAGCTCATGCAGACGCTCAGTTTTATAATCAAATTCATGATTTCCAAGACCTACGGCATCATACCCAATCAGATTCATAATGTTTATTATATATTCGCCCTTTGAAACTATGCCAAGGCTACCACCCTGAACAAAATCGCCGGAGGTTACAACACCGACATACTCTGCATCATCAGATATTTCATCCTTTAGTGCAGCAATCTTTGCATAACCATCCACACTGCAATGAACATCACTTTCAAACAGAATCACAATTTCCTGTGTGTCCGCTGCACTTGTTACCAACCCCAGAGAAGACAACAGCATAGCCAACACGACAAAGCCGATACAAATTTTCTTTTTCATACATTAACAGTCCCTTTCAATAATTGTTTTTTAAGACCTGCTATTCCGATTAAAAAGTCAGCACAAGTCTCACATTAAAA
>JAZNBG010000008.1:0-9037 GCA_045586925.1 Clostridia bacterium
AAACTGACATTTGTAAATGGTATGGTAAAAATATGTGATGGCAAAGTCTGTCTTAGTTTTGATACAAGATATGGCTCGACTCTTGAACCTGAAGAACTTGAAAGAAAGGCTGAAAAAGCCTTTGCTGATATGGGTTGGGAAATCTCGATAGACAGCAATATGAAGGGCTTTTCAATTGCTGATGACAGCCCGATTCCCGATAAGCTTGTTGAGATTTATAATACTGTTACGGGTTTTGAAACATCGGCTATTCGTCTTGGCGGTGGCACATATGCCCGCAAAATTGAAAACGCCTTTTCGGTGGGAACAAAAACCTCACGCAAAGACCGCAAAACACCTTTTATGGAGATGCCTGCAGGTCACGGCGGTGCTCATCAAAGCGATGAAATGATTGATTTAGAGGCGTTCTTTGATGCGGTAAGAATTATTACACATTATATAATAAATATTGATGAGTGCATATAAAAAGTTAAGGGTTTGCCAACAGGCAAACCCTTGACTTTTTATTCTTTTTCTTCTTCGTTATCAGTAGTATGGACTTTGAATTTTTTTATTTTAGATGCGTCGATTTCATCATTTTCACCGTCTTCTATGTAGGCGTCTTCTGCGTCAATCTGTGCTTGTTTTAGACCATCAATTGCATCTGTAACAGCGTTAAAAAGTTGAAAATAAAGTTTTTTGTAGTTTGTCATTTTAGTACACCTTCCTAAATTAAAAAATGCGACAACCGAAGTTGCCGCACGAAAAACGCAAACTCCGATTGCTGCGAAACAAACGGAATATAGAATACCTTACATATCCTAATAACGTTGAGTTTGCATTTTTGCCATAACTCTTTATTATTAGAATATGCTAAAAAAGGATACACTATCCCTAGATAAGATATCTTTTTCTTTATTCCATTTGTTTCGCAAAAATTATTGTATCACAAATCTACAAAAAATTCAATACATTTTGAAAATAAAAAGTGCGACAATATGTCGCACACAAAATGCTGATAAATATTTTCCACCGCATCCACCACTTGCGTGGTCCCTCTTCTCCTCAAGTAAATGATGATTAAATCAAATTTTTTTGAAACAATCCTCCCGTCAGCCTTCGGCTGCCACCCTCCTTTACACAAGGAGGGCTTAATGATGTGGTTTACAGGGCTCCCTTGTGTAAAGGGAGCTGTCACGAAGTGACTGAGGGATTGTAAAAAGAGAATTAATCAGTGTTTACTCAAAGAGAAGCTGTCACGAAGTGACTGATGAGGTGCAGTTTGTAAAACAATCGAAAAAAGGAACTTTATCACCAACTTGCATTTATTGATAATCTTCTCCATAAAAGCAGAATGACCGCCCTCGCCAAAGTTCGGTCATTCTGATATGATTTCGTTCTAAGGCATAACCGTTTGAGGTCTTGCCTTTTTCTATTGTTATTATATCTCTAAAGCTAGTTTTTGTCAAACAATTTTGTAAAATTGCTTAAAAAGCGATGAAATCCTTATTTCTTCATAGGAATTCCCTGTGCATCAAGACTTGCAATGATTGAATCAACAACCTCCATAGCCTCTTCTTTGGTAAGAGTTCTTTCGGGGTGAGAGAAAACCATTCTTACAGTAATTGATTTGCCGTTTTCGTCGGTGTATGTGTCAACCACAGAAACATTTCTGATAAGGTCGCAGTTTGCAGCCTTGATTGCATCGCCGATGGGTGCATATTTGTCGGATATAAAAGATACGTCAATTTCCATTTCGGGGAAGCGTGAAGGCTCCTGATATTTTATACTTGCGTTTGTGATTTCTGAGAAGTCTTTCACATCAATTTCAGCAAAAACAATAGATGCTTTTTTGTCAATGTTCTTTGAAACGGTAGGATGAACAATGCCAATTCTGCCTATTTCCTTGCCGTCACAAAGGATGGTGTTCAGATTCTTCGGATGCTCATAAGAGTGACTTGCATCAGTCGATGCAAAGGTCAGCTCTCTGTGCTTGATATCGTCAGCAACAACCGCAAGCATATCACGAAGCTCAAGATAAAGCTGTTCAATGCTCTTTGTCTTGCTGAAAAGCGTAATTGCAAGCTTTTTGCGTTCTGCACAAAGGTTGTCAGATGTCATTCCGTTAACTGTTCTGCCTATTTCAAAAACGCCAAAATCTGCTGCCCAGCCTGTGTTTGATTTAACCTGACAAAGCTGTGTGGGCACAATTGAATTTCTGATAGTTTCAATGTTGGGGTTGGTTGCGTTAACCAGCTTGATGTTTGGCTCAATTTCAATACCCAGACTCTTATATTCATCATAATATGCCCAGATATAAGAGTGTACCTCGTGAAGTGAAAAACGCTTTACAAGGATATCCTTAATTCTGTCCTCGTCGGTCTTTTCCTGTGCAGCACGGATGGGATAGAGGGGGGCATCTGCTGTGTGAATATCAAAGTTGTCGTAGCCATAAATTCTGGTTATTTCTTCAATGATGTCTGCTTTCATTGTAACATCCTTGGTTGCACGCCATGATGGAACTTCAACAGAAAAGTCGCTATCCTCAAGCTTAACACCAAAGCCAAGCGCCTCCAAAGTTTTTACTATGGTATCCGTTGAAATATCAATACCTGCATAGCGGTCAACAAAGGCTTTGTTAAAGTCAATTTTGATGTTGTCATATTTAAATGCATATTCATCGGTAAGCGATGAAACAACCTTAACGCCATTGTCAATATCGGTAAGAAGCTTTACAAATCTTGCAATTGCAGGAACAGTCATTTCAGGGTCAAGACACTTTTCATAGCGCATCGATGCGTCTGTTCTGTGTGCTAAGCGAACAGTTGATTTGCGGATTGAAACTGCGTCAAAGGTTGCAGACTCCAAGGTAAGAGTTGTTGTATCTTCAACAATTTCCGAATCCAATCCGCCCATAATACCCGCAATTGCAACGGGAGTGTTGTCGTTGCAAATCATAAGGGTGTTTTCGTCAATATTGCGGTCAATTCCGTCAAGAGTTTTAAAGGTAAAGGACTTGTCAAATCTCTTGATTCTAAGCTTTTCAACCTTGCGTGAGTCAAAGGCGTGCATTGGCTGACCCATTTCAAGCATAAGATAGTTGGTAAGGTCGGCAAGAAGGTTAATGCCTCGCATTCCGCAATAGAAAAGACGGATTCTCATATTAACTGGGCTGACATTTTTGGTAATGTTTTCAACCTGCAAGCAGGAATATCTCTGGCAGAGTGGGTCTTCAATCTTCATATCAATTTTGGGAAGATTGTTATACTGAGCTAAATCAACTGTATCAAGAGGCTTTAAGGGACGTCCTGCAAGAGCCGCAAATTCACGGGCAATGCCATAATGTCCCCAAAGGTCAGGACGGTTGGTGAGTGACTTGTTGTCAACTTCAAAAATTATATCGTCAATGGCATAAACATCTTTTATATCTGTGCCGTTTGCAATTTCGGCGGGGATTTCCATAATGCCTTCGTGGTTGTCGCTGATTCCAAGCTCCTTTTCGCTGCAGCACATACCGTGTGAGGGGTATCCTGCCAGAGGACGTGGAGCAATGGTGATTTCACCGATTTTTGCACCAACTTTAGCAAAGGCGGTCTTCATACCAACCTTAACGTTGGGAGCACCGCAAACAACGTCAGTAAGAGCACCGTCACCTGCATCTACCTTCAAAAGATGAAGCTTTTTTGACTCGGGATGGTCTTCAACCGATTTGATTTCAGCAACAACGATACCCTCGATATCGCTGCCCTTAAAGAAAATTTCGTTTTCAACCTCGGCTGTGGAAAGCGAGAATTGATTTATAAGTTTAATTTTGTCGAGTCCTGACAAATCAACAAAGTCAGAAATCCAGTTCATTGATAAAAACATAATTCTATATCTCCTTTCCGATTATTTGTCGTCTGTAAACTGTGACAAAGTTTTAAGGCTTCCACTGTTTAAATCACGAATATCTTTTACACCATATCTCATCATTACAAGTCGGGTAAGACCAAGACCAAAGGCAAAACCTGTGTATTCTTCGGGGTCAATACCGCCAGCTTTAAGAACTTCAGGGTGAATCATACCGCAGGGGCAAAGCTCCAACCATCCACTATGCTTACAGGAGGGACAGCCCTCGCCGCCACAGATAAGACAGTTGATATCAAGCTCAAAACCAGGTTCTACAAAGGGGAAGAATCCGGGGCGCAAACGTACCTTGACGTCCTTTTTGAATACCTCTGAGAGCATAGTCTTCATAAAGAATATAAGGTTGGATATTGAGATATTCTTATCCACCATAACGCCTTCCATCTGGAAAAAGGTGTTTTCGTGGTTGGCATCTGTTGCCTCGTTGCGGAAGCATCTTCCGGGGAAGATTGCCTTGATGGGAACACCGTCGTTTATTAAAGCGTCCTTGTATTTTTTGTATATTGCATTCTGAGCCGCAGATGTGTGCGACTTAAGAAGCTGTCCGTTTTCAAGATAATAGGTGTCCTGCATATCACGTGCGGGATGGTGCTTGGGAATGTTTAGAGCCTCAAAACATTCATAGTCGGTAACAATCTCGCTGTAGTCCTCAATATGAAAGCCCATAGAACGGAAGATTTCCTCACACTCACGCTGAACAAGGGTGATGGGGTGATATGAGCCACGGTCAAGATTTGCAGGGCTTGATACATCAATGTCGAGCATTGAATTGATTTCTTTTTCGATTTCTGCCGCCTTCATTTCTTCAATTTTTGCGGCAATTGCATCTGTTGCTTCGCTTTTAAGAACATTAACCTCCTGACCAAAGGTTTTCTTTTCTTCAACAGAGAGATTTTTCATTTCCTTAAGCAGTCCTGTAATCAAGCCGTTTTTGCCAAGATACTCAACCCTTAAAGAGTCAAGGCTTTGCATATCGGCAACCACAGCAAGCTTCTCAAGGAATTCCTGCTTCATTTGTGTTGTTTTTTCTGACATATGATTTTTCCTTTCTATATGAAATAAATAATTAATTACTAAATGAAAAAAACTCGCCCCAAGAACTTGGGACGAGTATAAATTACCCGCGGTACCACCCGGCTTCAGAAATAATTCTGCACTCATATACGTTTTTGGTGTGAACGCTTAAACACCCTGCTTATGCAAATGTTTTCGCAGGAAACTCCAATGCTGAAATTCACTCTCGGGATTGCAATGGATACTCTCAGCCTGTGATATCCAATCTCTTATGCAATTTTGCCGATGCTACTTACACATCTTCATTGTTCATACTTCAATAAATGATATCATTTATTTTGTAATTTGTCAAGGGCCAACTTTACAAATTCTTTGTAGTGTGGGTGTTGACAATGATATTTTGTTTTGATAAAATATAGACGAGGTGGGGTTGTTGAAATTTAAAGTGTTTTTGATGCTGTCTTTGCTAATGTTTTTTGGCATAACGGCTAATGCAGAATATGATAGCTATATTATAAAACTCAATGATTCGGTACAGCTTTTCAGTGCTGACGGCGAAACAAATAACAAAGATTATATCAGCGTTCCGACAGATGAACTGCAGGATTATATTGATGCAGGAATTGTGGAATATTATGAGCCTGACTACACGGTTGAGCTTTTTGCGCCTGTATGGAATTTGAATAGTGTAAAGGTGGATTTTCCTCACTATATAAGTTGCGTTGGTACCGATGTGAGAATTGGTATAATTGATTCGGGCATAGGTGATGGAGTTGCTCCTAATGTTATTCCGGGATACAATTATATTGACGACAGCACAGATACCTCAGACGATACAATGCACGGAACATGGGTAAGCTCCATTGCTACATCCTCGCGTTTTGGTGTTGCAATAAATGCACGATTTGTGCCCCTTAAATGCTTTAAGAAAGGGGTGGATACAAAAGTTTCGCATATTCTTGATGCCATTGTTGATGCTGTGGATGTGTATGACTGTGATGTTATAAATATGAGCTTCGGAATCAAGACAACAGGTGTCAATATTGCAACAAACAGCACTTTAAGACTCCTGAAGGAAAAAGTTGATTACGCAATCAGCAAGGGTGCAATTCTTGTTGCTTCGGTAGGAAATGACTATGATGCGACTATTCGGTATCCTGCCGCTTTTGACAATGTAATCGGGGTTGGCTCGGTAAATAAAGATGGAGTGCGGTCAGAATTTTCAAACTACAACTACAGTGTACACGTGGTTGCTCCAGGAGAAAAGGTTTGGGGACCATATATCTCTGACGGAGAAATAAGTCAAGAATATATTTACCAGCTTGATGGAACCTCTTTTTCGGCACCGCATGTCTCGGGACTTGCGGCAATTGTGAAGAGTATGGATAGGGATATTACTCAAGCGGAATTTGCTCAGCTCCTTGTAGAAACATCGGTAGAAACATCGGCAGATAAAGTCGAAGGCTGGGATGAAAACTACGGTTATGGGATGATTGACTGCGAGGCGATGGTCAAAAAGCTTATAGAAGGTCAGATTATACATATTTCGCCAATCTGGAAAGTTAATAATGCTGTTAATGCAATGATATATAATAATACGCCAGAAAACAAAAAGGTATTTTGTGTATGTGCATATTATGATGAAAATGACAGAATGCTTGAGTGTATTCCAACAGAGTTAGAAATAGACGGATTAAAGACATATCTGTTCAAAAATTCCTTGGCTGAAGGATATGTGAAATATATGGTACTGTCTGATGACGGCAAGCTAATGCCTCTGGCGGTGGCTAAGGATAAGGAAAATATTTCTACAGGCGATGTTCCAACAGGCGGCAATGGCGAGTCAACCGGCGGAACAGGCGCAACAACAGGTGGAGCAAGCGAAAATACATATGGTGATGATGAAGTTACAGACGAATTGTAGATTAATAAATAATAAAAAAGCTGAATCTTTTACTTTGGTAAAGGGTTCAGCTTTTTATTTGGTGCGGATAACAGGACTGTTACTCTTTTTAAGGGAGTGCCCTGTTAACCTGCTTTTTCTATATTCTGTTCGCTGTTAAAATCTACCGTTCCAACAAACTTATAATAAATATTTATATCCTGATAAGTTTCGCCTTGATATTCGTACTTTTCGCCGACTTCAATTCTCTCTATAAGCTCATGGAGAATCTCGTAGTTGAGTTCTTTAATTCCAATATACTTTTCAATTAAGTTTACAAAGTCTATGGCATTATCCTTTGACTTGTGGTATTCGTTAAGCTCGCTTTCTATTCTTGATACCTCGGCCTTTAATTCTACCTGTTCTTCTTCATATCCTGCAAGAAGCGATGCCATTCTCTCGCTTGATAAATTCCCTAAGATTGAATTTTCATATGTCTTTGTTATCAGAAGTTCAAGCTCGCCAATTCTCTTATTGGCTTTTGCAAGCTTTCGTTGATTATCTTTGGTTTCTGTCATAATCTTTTGCTCGTTGCATTTAAGTGCGGCTTTATACAGGGCATCTCTGTCGGTTTCAAGCATCACAGTCTTTGCATAGATGTCGGCAAGGACTACACCATATAACTCATCATATCTTATGTAATGGGACGGGCAGTATTGCTTACCCTTCAGGTTATATGTGTTGCATACATAAGACTTGGTTGCGTTGGAGAACACCAGGGCTTTTTTACAATCCATGCATTTTATTATCTTAGCAAAGATTTGTGTTTCGCCTGTTTTGGTTTCCCTTGCCCGACTTTCAAGAAGTTTCTGTACCTCATCGAAGGTCTGCTTATCAATTATCGGCTCATGGGTGTTTTCTACTACAATCCACTCGTCCTTAGGGACATCCCTGAACTTCTTAGACTTAAAAGGCTTTTCTTTTCTGTGGTTAACCATATTGCCTATGTAAACTTCGTTTATAAGCATATCGCCCACAGTATCATCACACCAATAACATTCATCATCGTGTGCGGTCATAGCAAAGTAATGATTCATTCCCTGAGCTTTTGCATAGGCAGCAGGAGTAGGGATTCTTTCTTCATGGAGAATTTTTGTTATTTTCCTTTTCCCATAGCCTTGTTTTGCCAAGTCGAAGATGTGTCTTACAATATGTGCAACCGCTTCATCGATTATAAGATGATGCTTGTCCTTCGGGTCCTTTTGGTATCCGTATGGTGCTTTACTGCCAAGGAACCAACCTGATTCCGATTTGGTTTTGTATGCCGACCTTGTCTTTTCGGATATATCTCTTGGATACATTGCATTATACATATTCTTAAAGGTTGCAATTTGTTGATAACCATTTAAGTATGTATCAACGCCATCATCTATTGCAATAAACCGAATGCCTCTTGCTATGAAAATGTCCTCGTAATATAGATTTGCCTGAACATCATTTCTGCCAAGCCTTGATAAATCTTTTACGATTATGCAGTTAGCATTTCCTTCTTCAACATCTCGCATCATTGCCTGAAATTCAGGCCTTTCAAAGAACACTCCCGATTCGCCGTCATCCACGAATTCTTTGCGAACTATGATGGAATTTTGCTTGGCGAAATTCGTTGTTTTCATTCTTTGCGTTTCTATACTAATGCTTTCCGCATTTGCTGAATGCTTATCTTCTTTGGATAACCTTAGATATAAATTTGCTATCCATACCGTTTCTCTTTTTGCCATCTGAATTCTCCTTTCTCTTAAGGGAAACGGCTGTGTAAATGCTATAGTAATTATACCACATAACCCAGCCGTTATCCAGACAAATTACCGAAGTTCTTTAAGAAACTTCACGGCTTATAATGTTATTTACTCTGTCCCTTAAGGATATTTCCTCACCGGCAAAGTGTGAGGTTGTTCTGAATATCTTATTACCAATTTCGTAATAGATATTGAAGTTTCCATCCACATACGCACCTTTGAAATTATCAATAGGTGTGTCGCCGGGCTTTATTCTTTTATAAATAAGATAGTAACTTGGAAGAACAATTTTCTTCATACAACCATCCTTTCCTTATTCAAATAATGCTGCTAAGAGCGATATTATCCACCAAATCATTACAATGACCGCCGGTGCACATAGGATAATCGCCCCCGATATTTGAAACACTCTCAGCAAAATCTGTTTCATATGTTTGTCTGCCGATGTATAAATGTTATC
>JAZNBG010000009.1:0-57469 GCA_045586925.1 Clostridia bacterium
ACAGGTCGAGCAGTAACGAAAGTTGGAGTTAGTGATCCGGCGGTATGAGAGTGGAATTGCCGTCGCTCAACGGATAAAAGCTACCCTGGGGATAACAGGCTGATCTCCCCCAAGAGTCCATATCGACGGGGAGGTTTGGCACCTCGATGTCGGCTCATCGCATCCTGGAGCTGGAGTCGGTTCCAAGGGTTGGGCTGTTCGCCCATTAAAGCGGTACGCGAGCTGGGTTCAGAACGTCGCGAGACAGTTCGGTCCCTATCTGTCGCGGGCGCAGGAAATTTGAAGGGAGCTGTCCTTAGTACGAGAGGACCGGGATGGACGTACCACTGGTGCACCAGTTGTTCTGCCAAGGGCACAGCTGGGTAGCTATGTACGGAAGGAATAAACGCTGAAGGCATCTAAGCGTGAAGTCCACCCTAAGATAAGATTTCCCATAGCGTAAGCTAGTAAGACCCCACGTAGACTATGTGGTTGATAGGTCGGAGGTGTAAGTGCGGTAACGTATTAAGCTGACCGATACTAATAGGTCGAGGGCTTGACCTAAATAACTTATGGAGTAAGCAAGAAGAACGAAGTAATCTGAACCTTCTCTGTTCGGTTTTTAAGACACAAAAACGAGTCAAGACGCAGCAATGCGTTTGACATACATTCGGTGGCAATAGCAAAGAGGTCACACCTGTTCCCATTCCGAACACAGTAGTTAAGCTCTTTAGCGCTGATGATACTTGGTGGGCAACTGCCTGGGAAAGTAGGACGTCGCCGGAACAAATACCGGAGCTTATGCTCCGGTTATATATTCCTCCTTAGCTCAGTCGGTAGAGCGCATGACTGTTAATCATGATGTCGCTGGTTCAAGCCCAGCAGGGGGAGCCACATGGCTCCGTGGTCAAGCGGTCAAGACACCGCCCTTTCACGGCGGTAACAGGGGTTCGATTCCCCTCGGAGTCACCAAAACAAAATCCTGTCGAAAGATAGGATTTTTTGTTTTGTATTATTAAATATTCATCATGCATTAAATGTGGCAGAATTTTTAATGAATGATGGAGACGTAAGCCGTTTCGCTGATGAATAATTGATAATTGAAATTCTTTAAAAATGATGATATAATACAATCGGTGATGAAAGTAAAAGAAAATATTTTCTTTTGTTGTAGTAATTAATGTAAAAATATAGGCAGCAAGGGCAAAAATTGTTGACTTTTGGAAAATTACGTGATATAATTTTTTTATTATATTATTTTGTTTTTGGGAGTGAACCGACATAAAAGCTTTAGAAGATAAAATACTTAAAGAGGGTACGGTTTTGCCCGGTGATATACTTAAGGTTGACTGTTTTTTAAATCATCGTCTTGATGTTCCGTTTCTTTTGGAAATGGGTCGAGAAATTGCTCGGCTTTATGAGAGCCAGCAGGTAAACAAAATTCTTACAATTGAGACCTCAGGTATACCCATTGCATTTGCTGCAGCACAGTTTATGAATGTTCCGGTTGTTTTTGTAAAAAAGAACAAATCAGGAAATATTTCTGATTCAGTTTATTCGTCAAGGGTTACCTCATTTACCCGGAAAAATGTGTATGATGCTGTGGTAAGCAAGGAATTTTTAGGGAATGAAGACTCTGTTCTTGTTATAGACGATTTTCTTGCGAAGGGAAATGCCTTAACAGGTTTGATTGATATTGTAAATCAGGCGGGGGCAAATCTAATTGGTTGTGCCATTGCTATTGAAAAAGGTTTTCAGGGTGGCGGAGATGAGTTGCGTGCAAAGGGTGTTCGCGTTGACTCTTTGGCGATTATAGATTCAATGACCGATTCGTCATTAACATTTCGCAAATAAACCTTGCATGTAAATTTTATTTACATAAATATTTTTATGCCAAATACGGCAAGGAGGGTATTAACTTATGAAGAAGGTTATTTCAATTCTTCTGGTTACCGTAGTGCTTGTAGCATCTATAGCTATGCTTGCAGGTTGCGGCGACAAAAACGTTAGCGCTGATTTCAAGATTGGCTTTATTTTCTTGCACGATGAAAACTCAACATACGACAAGAACTTCCTTGAAGCAGCAGAAGCAGCTACAGCAGAGCTTGGACTCAAGCCTGAACAGGTTATCTTCAAGACCAACATTCCTGAAGGTAACGAATGTTATGAAGCAGCAGCAGACCTGGCAGATCAGGGTTGCGACATTGTTTTTGCAAACAGCTTCGGCCACGAACCTTATATCTTAAAGGCTGCTAAAGAATTCCCTGAGGTTGAATTCTGCCATGCTACAGGAACTACTGCTCACACAGAAAAGGTTGCTAACTTCCACAATGCATTTGCTTCTATTTATGAAGGCAGATATCTTGCAGGTATCGCTGCTGGTATGAAGCTTAATGAAATGATTGAAAACGGTAAAATTACTGCAGACCAGGCTAAAATGGGTTATGTAGGTGCATACACCTATGCGGAAGTTGTTTCTGGTTATACATCTTTCTACCTTGGTGCTAAATCAGTTTGCCCCAGCGTAACAATGGAAGTTCAGTTTACAGGAAGCTGGTATGACGAAGCTCTTGAGAAAGAAGCTGCTACCAAGCTTTTGAGCAACAACTGTGTACTCATCAGCCAGCATGCTGACTCAATGGGTGCTCCCACAGCTTGTGAAAATGCAGGTGTGCCCAATGTTTCTTACAACGGTAGCACACAGAGTGCTTGCCCCAATACATTTATTGTATCTTCAAGAATTGACTGGGCTCCTTACTTCAAGTATATTATAAACGCTGACCTTAATGGCGAAGCTATCGCTGCTGACTGGTGCGAAGGCTTTGAGGCAGGTTCCGTTAAGCTTACAGACATCAATGAAGCTGTTGCAGCAAAAGGCACAAAAGAAGCTTTAGAAGATGCAAAGGCTAAGCTTATTGCAGGTGAAATTCATGTATTTGACACAAACAACTTTACAGTTGGCGGCAAAAAACTTGATTCTTACCTTGCAGACGTTGACACAGACCCCGAATACGCTAAGGATACAGAGGTTATAGCTGATGGCTACTTCCACGAATCTGAATTCCGCAGTGCTCCTTACTTCGACATTCAGATCGATGGTATCACATTGCTCAATAGCGCATTTTAATTGAATTTTTGGATATAGGGCGGGGTAACTCTCCGCCCTATATTAGATTATACTTTGTGTTTTACTATAAACAAAGAGGTGTGTTTATAATAAAACACAGGATTTTTATATAATGGAGATTATTATGGAACAGAATATTGCTCTTGAACTTAAAAATATTACTAAAACCTTTGGCAGTGTTGTTGCTAACAAAAATATTTCTCTCAAGGTACGAAAAGGTGAAATCCTTTCGATTCTCGGAGAAAACGGAAGTGGCAAAACAACACTTATGAATATGGTTTCAGGTATTTATTTTCCTGACAGCGGCCGTATTTTTGCTGACGGGAAGGAGGTTGTGATTGCCTCACCGAAGGATGCTTTTAATTATAAAATAGGTATGATACATCAGCATTTTAAGCTTGTTGATGTATTTAGTGCTGCTGAAAATATTGTTTTAGGTCTTGAAGATGAAAAAGGCTTTGATATGCCTAAATACATTGAAAAAATTAAAGAAATAACATTGCAGTATGGCTTTGAACTTGATCCGTATAAGAAGATATATGAAATGTCTGTATCTGAAAAACAGACTGTTGAGATTATAAAGGTGCTTTTCAGAGGGGCGGATATTTTAATTCTTGACGAGCCTACAGCGGTTCTTACACCTCAGGAAACTGTTAAACTGTTTAAAGTTTTAAGAAATATGCGCGAAAGCGGTAAAGCAATTATAATTATTACCCACAAGCTTCACGAAGTGCTGTCTTTGTCGGATAATGTTGCGGTTTTGCGTAAAGGCGAATACATTGGCACAGTGAAAACATCTGAAACAAACGAAGCAGAACTTACCGAAATGATGGTGGGCAAGAAAATCTCTTTGAACATTGAACGCAGTGAAGCTGTTAATTGCACTGACCGCTTGGTTGTAGAAAATATCAACTGTGTAAATCGCGATGGAATAAAGCTTTTGGACAATGTCTCGTTTACTGCCCGTTCGGGGGAGATTCTTGGTATAGCGGGCATTGCCGGAAGTGGTCAGCGAGAACTGCTGGAAGCTATTGCCGGCTTACAACATTTGGACGGAGGCAGTGTAATTTACAACAATCCTAAGACAAATACAAAAGAAAATCTTCGAGATAAAACGCCGCTTGAGATTCGTCAGATGGGTGTAAGGCTCGCTTTTGTGCCCGAAGACAGACTGGGTATGGGTTTGGTTGGCAATATGGATATTGTTGATAATATGATGCTGAGAAGCTATAAGAAGGGCGAGTCGGTATTCCTGCAGAGAAAGGGACCAAGAAATCTGGCAGAGGATATTGTTGAGCGACTAGAGGTTGTGACCCCTTCTGTCAACACTCCGGTAAGAAGACTTTCGGGTGGAAATGTACAGAAAATCCTTGTAGGCAGAGAAATTGCATCTTCTCCAACGGTGCTTATGGCAGCTTATCCGGTGAGAGGTCTTGATATTAACTCATCATACACCATATATAATTTATTGAACGAGCAGAAGAAAAAAGGTGTGGCAGTTATCTTTGTTGGTGAGGATTTGGACGTTTTGATAGAGTTGTGCGACAGAATTATGGTTATTGGTTCTGGCAGAATTACCGGTATTGTAGACGGAAGAAACACTACAAAAGAAGAAATCGGTATTCTGATGACAAAATCAGTTGATGATACTATAGAAGAAAAGGGAGGATGCGACAATGAGTAAAATTGATAAGTTCTTTGTAAAAACACTCAGCAACTCTCTTGGACACATTATTAAACGTGATGACATTGTATGGTGGAAGGCGTGGGGTATCAGAATTATTTCTGTGTTTATTGCCTTAATTGTGTGTGGATTTGTGACGGTTTCTTTAACTGACCTTAATCCATTGGAAATGTATATAACTATGGTAGAAGGTGCAGTAGGCACGCCTAGACTTGCATGGAATCTTTTGCAGAATACTGCTATTTTGCTTTGTGTTTCTTTGGCAGTTACACCGGCATTCAAGATGAAATTCTGGAACATTGGTGGCGAAGGTCAAATACTGATTGGCGGTTTAGCCACGGCAACTTGTATGATTTTTCTCGGAGAAAAGCTACCGTCAGTGGTGCTTATACCTGTAATGTTTATTGCAAGTGTTGTGACAGCTTCAATCTGGGGATTGATTCCTGCATATTTTAAAACAAGATTCAATTCTAATGAGACTCTTTTTACCTTGATGATGAACTATGTAGCAATTCAGATTGTTGCGTATTTTACACTTGAGTGGTCTGTACCTAAGGGCTCGGGCACACCAAGAACTTTGGAGTTTGGTCAGCTTCCCACCATTTTGGGACAGAAATATCTGATTAATATTTTGATTGTTGCTTTGCTTACAGTTTTAGTGTATTTCTATTTGAAATACAGCAAGCAGGGTTACGAAATCTCGGTAGTCGGTGAAAGTGAGAAGACGGCAAGATATATTGGTATTAATGTAAAAAAAGTAATTTTAAGAACGATGGCAATTTCAGGCGCGCTTTGTGGTGTTGCGGGATTTTTACTTGTTGCGGGAACAGACCATTCGTTGAAAAGTGATACATCAGGCGGAAGAGGCTTTACGGCAATTATGGTTTCGTGGCTCGCAAAATTTAATCCTGTGTTTATGATTGTAACATCGCTTTTAATTGTATTTCTGCAAAAAGGTGCTTCAAAGATTTCTGAGGTTTACAGGCTTAATTCCTCATTTTCTGATATTATAACAGGTATCATTATATTCTTTATTATCGGTTCTGAATTTTTCATCAATTACAGAATCAAGTTCAACAAAAAGGAGGAAAATGTATGATTACAACGATTATTCAACGTGCGGTTATGCAGGGAACCCCTTTGTTGTTTGGTTCAACAGGAGAAATTCTCACCGAAAAATCAGGACATTTAAACCTGGGCATTCCCGGTATTATGTATGTCGGAGCAATCAGTGGCGTAGCAGGTGCGTTTATTTATGAGCAAGGTCTGGCAGATCCCGGTATGCTTAATCCATTTCTTGCAGTGATTATACCGTTGATTTGTTCGTTGATTGGCTCAACCCTGATGGGTTTGATTTATTGTTTCCTGACGGTAAGCCTGAGAGCTAATCAAAATGTTACCGGTCTTGCACTTACAACTTTTGGTATAGGTATCGGGAACTTCTTTGGAGGTTCGCTAATTAAATTGGTAGATTCCGATGTACCATCTATTGCACTTTCAAACACAAGTACAGCATTTAAAACCCAGTTGCCTTTTGCCGGCAATCTCGGTTGGTTTGGCGATGTGTTTTTATCTTACGGCTTTTTGGTGTACGTGGCGATTGTTGTTGCTTTGCTTGCATCGTTTGTGCTTAACAAAACTCGCGTGGGTTTGCACCTTAGAGCTGTGGGAGAAAGTCCTGAAACGGCTGATGCCGCAGGTATAAATGTTACAAAGTATAAATACCTTGCTACCTGCATAGGAAGTGCAATTGCGGGCTTGGGCGGTTTATACTATGTAATGGATTATGCAAACGGTGTGTGGTCAAACAACGGATTTGGAGACAGAGGATGGCTATCAATCGCCCTTGTTATATTCTCGGTATGGAGACCGTCTGTCAGCATACTTGGCTCAATTTTGTTTGGATTCTTATATGTAATTCCAACATATATTCCAAACATCAGCGTAAGTGCTAAAAAACTTTTTGAGATGTTACCGTATGTTGTTACTATTCTTGTGCTTATCATTACAAGTATGAGAAACAAAAAAGAAAATCAGCCGCCAGCAGCTCTTGGATTACCATATTTCCGAGAAGAAAGGTAACGAACAACCACGGAATTTCGTTGTTCCAGAATCCAGCCTGCTGACAAACTAGGTCTACCGCACGCAAATCAAAACACGATAAATATAGGTTATGACATTCATGACATACTGAAGTATGGTAAACGGCACAGTTTTCTAGATGAAAACTGTGCCGTTTCTTGCATTTTACGAAATCGTTCTCTACTGTACCCACATGCGCCGACGAAAATGATATCACTTATACACTTTGTTTCTCAGTCCAGGCTGAAGTGCCCCTGAGGGTTGCTTATCATTTCATTTTATTTTATTTTATTGATTCTTGACTTATACAGATAAAGGGTAAATATATATATAAAAAAATATAGATTTTTTGGTCAATTTTTTCATTAAAACATTTGACTTTTTATTAGAATTGTGTTACTATTAGACTTGAGAATGTGTTTTTATAGCTAAATCGTTTTTTTGTTTTAAAGAAGCGTGATTAATGACAAAAAACATCGTTTTTGCTGTGAACTACATTTACATAAATTAGTAAAAAATTAAATTAATATATGAAAGAAGGATGACTATGATGAAAAAAGTTTTAAGCTTGATATTGTCACTTTCAATGATTTTAACAATGGTTGTGACAAATGTAAGCTCAGTCGGCGCAGTAGAACAAGACAATTTAGTTAAATTAAGTTTCTACAGTGATCCGGAATTAACCACACCAATTGCTAGTTTGGAAAATGTGGGAGATACCTTTTATGCGAAACTCACATTGAAAAACTTTACCGCTAATCCGTTTTATGCGATGCAAATAGTTCTTGACTATGACGAGTCGGTTATTCAGTTGGCTAATTTTAGTGATGGGGCTGTAGTTGATTTTAAAGGTTCTGCACAATACGATGTAACAGGTACATATGGTGTTAAGGCGGATAATACAATTGATCTTTATAATGCCCAAGCAATGACGAGAAACAACTTTACTGTTACAAAGAACGATAATTTACCCTATGTTGATACTGATGAAGGCATAGTGAACATTATGGCATTTAATACATCAAGAGAAATTCCTAATGATAGAACCACTATGACTGGGACAAGTGAAGCAGAGTTCTTAAGATTGAGATTTGTAGCTGTTGGAGAGGGCGAGGCTACATTTGCTCTAAATGCTGATTATGATGATACCTGTTTGTCTAATGGTCAAAAGCTGGGATATCAGATTTTAAATCTTTCAAATCAGTTTTTTACAGCTAATTTAGATTTTCCAAGCATCAGAGTTGGAACAACTCCTTATGCTGCTCCCCAGACAGTTACAGTGAACAACAACAGAGAAATTAACTGGACAGCAGTTTCTGGTGCTGCAGGATACAATGTTGTTGTTAAGGCCAAAAGAGAAGGCGGAACTTTGGAAGTAGTGGATACACAAAGATTCAATGATGCTAACGTAACAAGCTACAATGTTCTTCCCGAAATCATAGGCGAGGTTGTTGCTGAAGTTTCGGCTATAAGCCCTGATTCTGATACATATGCTGACAGTGCCTATACTCCTTCAGACCCGGTTGAATTCTTTGCTAATCTGGCTGATCCTGAAGTTTCTTGGACAGAAAGAACTCTTTCCTGGACAGCAGTTGCAGGTGCAGATGGATACGCAGTAGTTCTTAAGAAGGATAATGTTCAGGTTTATAGCGAAACAGTTACTGGTACAAGCGTTGACCTTTCACAGTACTTTACCGCAGTTGAAGGAAGTGAAGATGTATATACCGCAACTGTTAAGGCCGTAGGTGCAGATAAGTACGTTGTAGATAGTGCCGAAGTTGCTGCAACTCCGATTACTATATATGGTGATGTTGCTGTTCCAACCGCTCAGAAGTGGGAACAGAATTCATGGGTTGCTACCTGGAATGCGTCTGCTGACAGTGCAAATGTTTCGGGATATGGTTTGATACTTTATAAAGGTCAGAACATTATTGGCGATTATTCAACATCTACAACATCTTTTGACTTCACCTCAATAATCGAAGAAAATGGCGTAGGTTCTTATATGTTTGAAGTTTACGCAATAGGTAAAGGTGGTTACGGTAATTCTGCAAAGGTTAAGTCTGGTGATAAGGCTTCATCAAAGCAGCTTGAACCTGTTGAAGAGCTTGTATGGAATGATCGTATATTGACATGGAAGAACAATAATGAATTTAAAGGCTCTTATGAAATTACACTTTATAAGAATGGTTCGACAACACCTTTTGGATCATACACAACATCAGCAACACAGTATGATTTTGATTCTGTGATTGGTACTGTTACAGGAGTTGACTATTATAAAGCAGAGGTTGTTGCAATTGGTAATGGTGTAACTTATACTGACAGTTTACCCGCTGAGACTGATAATCATCCGTTCTATCCACAGCTTGATGATGTTACAAACTTGTCATGGAGCAACTGGTCTAATGATAATTGGATTGCCGATTGGGATGAGGTTGTAGGTGCAACAGGTTATGAAGTTTCTTTATACAGAGAAGGCGTGTTGGTTGATGGTAGTATAAAAACAACAGAACCAGGCATTACAGAATATGACTACACATCATTTGTAAAACGTCCCGGTAGTTATACATTCAAAGTAAAGGCACTTGGAGATGAACCTAATTATTCATCGAGCGGCGTTGTTGAAGTTCCAACATCACAAATCAAAAATGTTGTTACACGAGGAGAAATAAGCATAAAAGCTTATTCTGATCCTGAACTTACCACATTGGTTGGCAATGAAATAGCAGTTGGTGATACTTTCTATGCTGCGGTTTCTATTGATAACGCAGGTGATCCTGATTATAATGTTTCTGCATTTAACCTTCCCGTTAAATTCAACAAGGATGTTATAAAGGTAGCAGATGAAAATGGTATGGTTCTTGCAGATAGCGTTCTTACCATTGATGATTTGGATACAAATGGAATTATTCTTGGTGAAATCTTTAACAACGACTTCGATCCTGTTGTAAATGAATTATATCCTGCAGTAGACAACACTAACGGTATTGTTAAATTCATTGGATATACAACATTAAATGATAAGAAGATTGATGCAGAGACAACACTGATTGTTATTAAGTTTGTAGCTGTAGCAAAAACAACACTTGCAGAAGTAATCAGTTTTGCAGATTCAAATGATGCGATTTATGATGCAACTGCTCCTGCTGGTGATGAATTCTCTTATAATAATGTGCTTATTTACCCTGATGATACAAATGCAAAAGTTGATTTAAGTATTGTAAAGGGTGTATTGCCGGCTCCTCTGGCTCCTGAATTTGGCTCAAACAAGGTTCTTAGCTGGACAAAAGTTGAAGGTGCTGTAGGCTATGAAATCGTACTTTACAAAGGCGCAAACGAACAAGCGACGATTACAGTTGATAGCGGAGATCAGGTAAATATTGATCTTGACTCATACATTTTTGGCTCCGGAAAATATACAGCTAAAATCAAAGCAATAGGTGATGGCGTTGAGGCTGACAGCAGTGCTTATTCACCGTTGTCAAATGAATATGTTATAAAATCTGGTGGATCGTATACACCTCAACCTCCGAAGGATGATGGAGAAGAGCCTCCTGTAGTAGAACCTCCGGTAGATGATGAGAAGGTTACATTTACAGATATTGATGGTCACTGGGCTGAAGATTCTATAATCGAACTTGAGGCATACAAAGTAATTGAAGGTTATGGCGATAACACATTCAGACCTGACTTTGGAATTACAAGAGCTGAGTTCACCAAGATGATGGTTGTAGCTTTAGGACTTGAAGTAACAGAAGCAACAGACAATATCTATCTTGATACAAAGGATCACTGGTCAAGAGATTATGTTGCAGTTGCAACAAAAGAAGGTATTGTTAACGGTATCGACGAAGATATGTTTGCACCTGATGTAATAATCTCACGTGAACAGGTGGCTGCTATTATCTGGAGAATCGCAGGCAGAGTTGAAGTGACAAATGATTCAACATACAAAGATAAGGCAACTATTGAACCCTATGCTCAGCCCGCTGTTGAATATGTAACTGATGAGGGTTATATGATTGGATTTACCGATGGTACATTCAGACCTGCAGAACAGACAAACAGAGCACAGGCTGCAACTGTTATCTTAAGACTTATAAAGAGCGATTTCTTCAAAACTGAAAAATAGAGGAAATCTTTATGACAAAAATAATTAAAAGAATGTTTTCGTTGTTTTTGATTATTTGTCTGGTTTTTACTAGCACCGTGATTTGCATTGGTGAGATTGATGTAGTTAAAAGCTATTATTTACTGAAATATGAATATAAAAGCTTTCTGGATCCTCTCACCAAGGCTGGTGCAACTGAAGATGGTCTTATAAGGTATTTCAAAGATATTGAAGCCCTGCTTAAAACACATGATGATTTAAGTGAAACGACTATACAGCGTTATCTTAAAGATGCATTATTAAAGGTATCAACATATAGACAACACCGAAACCTTGCGAACATTATTTCAGGATGTTACTCTGAGGAAATTGAAAGCTATCTTGAAACTGGGATTGTACCTCCTAATCTTCGGGATTTATATGATGCTATAATACGTGCACTTTTCGGAAATAAAGATGAAGATAAAACAGACCTTGTTAAAAAATACGAGACATATCTTAAATTCTATAACACAAATAAAAATGACTACACGGCCCTAAGTATAAAAGTTTTAGGAGACAGCTTAAGCGATGCACTTTCTGTCCTTACTGACAGGAATGCAACTAACCAAGATATAACGCAAGCAATTTCTGCTCTTGACAGTGCGTATGAGGCATTAGAGGAAAAACCTGACACACCTGGGGGTGACGGTGGTGGCATTGCCGGTGGAGGCACTGGTGGCGGTGCTCCTGCGGGAGATAAGGACAAAGAGGAAGATGAAGATATTCCGGAATTGCCAATAGACACCACTCAAAAACCAGTTGGAAATGGTTCTGCTGAAACAAAACCGGATAATACCGAATCCAAATCGTTTTCTGATGTTCCAGATACGCATTGGGGGAAATCTGCAATCATATATCTTGCAGAAAGAAATGTTGTTAATGGTTTTACCGATGGAACATTCCGTCCGGATGAACTTGTTACAAGAGAGCAGTTTGCAAAAATGCTTTGCGAAACATTTAAATTGCCTTTGTCGTCTGATGATTCTTTGTATTCTGATGTTGAATCAGGTGCCTGGTACGAGAAATATGTATCTGGTATAAGTCAAAGCGGACTTATGAAGGGTACAGGCGATAAGAAATTCGGAATAGGCAGCACCCTTATAAGACAAGACCTTGCAGTAATTGCAGAACGTATTATAAAAGAAGGTTTTGTTGATAAGACGTTTGAGGCTATAGCCTCGCAAAATGCTTTTTCGGATATGAGTTCTGTTTCAGATTATGCAAAATCCGCTGTTTTGGAAATGCAGAAATATGGAATAGTAAACGGCACAGGCGCAAATTTATTTACACCGTTTGGCGGTGTAACAAGAGCACAAGCTGCTCAGATTATATATAATGTAATAAAATAATTTGTGGACATAACCGTTTTATCGGAAAGCCGCAATCAAAAACATCTTTAAAGGAAGAGGGATTACTAATATGAAAGGATTGAACAAGAGAATCTTAAGCAGAGTTTTGTTGTTTGTTTTCGTTTGTCAACTGTTTGCAACATCAGTTCTTGCTGCTGTAGATTCTAATTCTATTGTAGATGAAGTTGGGTATGTACTCGATTACATTGACGTAAAAGATACAAGTGCTATAAACAGTGCTTACAATGCCCTGAGAGATATAGAAGTAACTGCGGATGTAGAGGCTGCTGTTAGTGAATTGCTTACACCAAGTTTTATATCAAAATTTGCAAAGACTATTGATGCTAAAAATGCACTTATCAATATCTTATCTGAATCTTTAGCTGTATATTATACAACAGATGAAGCTGATCTTGATGCTGCATTAGTTGCTGCAGACGCTGCAATTGCAGACGATTTTGCTGTTGTATTTGGCGAAGACGCAGATGTAACAAGATGGTTTGATTTGTTTGTTTTGACAAAAAAGGATGCCCAGGATATTAACGATTATAGTGCAAGACGAATCTGGGCTTTGGGTGCTAAAGTGGACCTGTTTAATGTAATGGATAAATTGCAAAACACAGCTGCAACTGCAAGACTTGAATTGGCAGGGTATGAAGACGTAAAAACCGTTATGGAAGAATTGGGTTGGACAGTAGAAGGTTTGACATCAGCTTCAAGAGGAATTGTAAATATTGTTGATAGAGATAATATTGCTGAGTTTGCACTCTTAAAGGCTGCTGCACGTTCAAGTGTTGAGGTGATTGCTGGTTCTAGTGATATAACACCGGCTCTTGCTGGCAAAGATTATATTGCAAATGCAGATAAATACGCGCCTGACAGTGTTCCGGCGGCTGAAACATTTAAGATTATTGTTTTGGATACTGATGTTACAAACTTAGTAGGTTATGTTTCAACAAACCCTGATGTTGCAACTATTACTGCAAATGAAGCTGACGAAACACTTACTGTTGAATATACAGGCGAGAGAGGAACAACCGATATTATTCTTTTCAGAGATCCTGAAGGCGACAATAGCGGAACAACTAACGACTGGCTTGTAAGATGGAGAGTAAATGTTATAAATAATATTGCAAAAGCATCAACTCCTGTATGGGGTACTGATGCAGACGCAGGTAAGGTTTCATGGGATGCTGTTGCCGATGCGCTTGTTTATACAGTTAAATTGTATAAAGATGGCAGTCTTATCAAAACTGTAGAAAATGTTGCAGAAACAACATATGATTTCAATGATTTCTTTACAGGAAACGGAAGCTACACTGTTACCGTTCAGGCATTTGGTGATATGGAAGGTGAAACAGGCGATGTTTCAGATGAATCAGCACCATATAATGTTGACTGGTTCCTTACATCAATGGAAGCTCCTGAGTGGGAAGAAACAGATACAACTGTTTCTTTGACATGGGATGAAGTTGCAGAGGCTGACTCTTACACTGTTAAGATTTATGCAGCTAATTCATCTGAACCTGTAGCTACAGAAGAAGGTATTACAACAACAAACTGTGATTTAACTGAGTTCTTTGAAAATAAGATAGGAAGTTATTATGCTACTGTTGAAGCTGTTAATGATGTTTCAACAAGTGGCGAATCTGCAAAATCTTTAGCTTATGTATGTAAGGCAACAATTACCGGTGTTATCAAACTACAGAGTAACCTTTTGCCAGGTTCAGCAAACGCTCCTCTTTATAAATCAGACAACAGCGGAATAACTGTAAAAGTATCAAATGCTATTGCTACAGAAACTGATGCTGACGGAAGCTTCAGTTTAAAGGTGCCAGTTGACAAATTTGGAAAGAGCTATACAGTAGAGATTTCTTTTGGAAGTTATCTTGCTGCAAGAAAAACAGTTACTATAGACAGTTCATCCGTTAGCTTCAACAATGGCAACCCATTTATGCTTTGGTTTGGTGATTTTGATGGTATGACAGGTGTTGACGTAACCGATATAGCTTATCTTGTGCAAAAGCTTGGCTCCGGAAGTGAAGATGCTGCTTATCTGGAAAATCCTTATGCAGACTGTACAGACGATAATGCAATATCCTTAAATGACTTTAGCGTTTTTTTAAGTAATGTAGGTAAATTGACTGAAACAGCTTATTAATTGGTTTGATGCGTAATTAATTTATCGGAGGGATAAATATGAAAAACAAGATTTTAAGTTCTATTCTTTCTTGTGTTGTTGCAGTTACACTTTTATTTACAAATATTGTGTGCGTAACTGCTGATGGCGAAGCTACCAATGTGATTGGTATAAAGCATTATCTGAATGATACTTTGTTGGAAGATGGTGGCGTTGTTTTCGTAGGTGAAGTGTTTAAAACCCACGTATATGCTGATAAAATGGCTACATTTACCAGCTGGGGTATGGACCTTCATTTTGATAATTCACGTGTTCAGCTTGTTCCGTTTTCATTCGAGGATGATCAGACTCCTGTGGATAGTGTTGTAGTAGGGGACGAATTTGATCTTTGGGAAGGTATGTATGGTGTAAAAGCAGCAGTTCTTGATACTTGGGCAAATGGTGCCGGCAAATTAGCTGTAAATGGTGATATGCCTTACATAAGTAATGACGAAGGTTATATTTGGTTGTACGGATATGTAGAGAGCACAGGTAACAGTGCAGGATTACCCGATGAATCAACAATTCTTGAACTGAATTTCAAGGCTAATGCTGCAGGAGATACTGCTGATATACGCTTTGCTTCACAAGACGATGACATATTTGATATTGGTACACCCGGTGGTGTAAAATTTGTTTTCGGTGATGCTAATTCGCTTCAGTCGTTACCCCTTACAAAATCTATCAATACTGTTAAAATTTTAGAAAGACCTGAAGAACCTGCAGTACGTTGGTCCGAAAATGTGGCAAAGTGGGACCCTGTTATTTCGAGAGGTTATGTTGTAGATTTATATAAAGAGGGTGTTGATGACCCTGTTGCAACATCCGGAAACCTTGAAACAGACGTAACCGAATATGATTTCTCTTCAGCTTTGACTACTCCTGGTAACTATTACTTTGTTGTAACAGCTAAGGGTGGCACAAATAATACAGAAAGCTTGCCCTCAGGGGTTAATTCTATTACTATTAAGCTTGACACTCCCGAAACACCTGCTTGGGATACAACTACCTCAGGTAAATTAATCTGGACACCTGTGGATAATGCAGTTAATTATGAGGTTACTATTTATAAAAAGAACGGAGAAACGGGTAGTTTCGATGTTCTTGAAACAGTACCAGTTCTGGGTGAAAACTCAGTAGAACTCAAAGAAAAAATGTCAGAGGTTGGCGAGTATAAAGCTACAGTTAAAGCACTTGATACCGGTACAGGTTATACTGAATCGGCTACATCAGAGATGTCAGGTAGTTTTTATAGCGGAACAAAGATAAACGGCTATGTTTGGCTTGACCATCTTAATAAAAGCAATGAAGATCACAAGTTGAAAAACGGTGGTATGAATGTATCATTGTATGCGTTGTCAACCGATGGCGAAGGAAAAACTGTAAGAACCCTTGCTGATGATGCAGTATCAAACAATGATGGTTCATTTGGATTTAATGCAGTTCTTGCAGGAAATTATGATATAGTTATTTCTGCAAATGGTGTTGTTACAAGAATAATTGAGAACGTAGCAATTTCTGGTGAGAATTTTGTGCTTTCAACGGAAGATACTCCAATTGAATTATGGCCCGGAAATATATACATTGATGATGATATGACGGCAAGTGAACAGTATCCTTATGGTGTAACTTATGTCAATACTGATGATATAACGGCTATGATTAAATTGCTTGGCACTTCTGAAACTAATGATAAATACAACCCAGTTGCTGACTATGACTACATCGGTGGAAATTCGGCTCCTGACTTAACTGTTTTATTGAAATATGCAGGTAAGAATTCAGTACCCGGAGACAGAAGTTCATATCCGACTTGGGTAATTCCACAATAATAAAATAAATCGGGTGTTTCAAAAATGTGTAAAATAAAAACTTTATTTATAACCGCATTGTTTGTTATGCTTGAAATAATGTCTACAGTAAAAGCTTCAGCCGAGGATATTCCTCGGCTGAAGCTTAAATATACTGACTTTATTGACGAGCAGCATACTTGCCTTGAGGTTGAATTAACAGATTTTCCAAAGGTTGTTGCCTTTTCAATAAGCGTAGCCTATGATAAGAATAATGTTAAGGTTTGTTCGTATGATGAAGGAACAAAAACATTTTCAGCTATAACAAACAAAGTTTTACAAAAAGATGAATTTTTTTCGGGAAAGAATGGCTATGTGCCGGGGGATATCGTTGATAATCCTGATAAGTGGGATGGAGATGTCCTCTCAAATGACGTGTACCCTTTTATAAGAAATGATGAGGGCTTACTTTCTGTCATGTTTCTAAGAATTGAGGGCGAACGTGATATAACGGGAACACAGACTGCATTCAAGGTGTATTTTGAAAAACTTAATGATGGTACTCCGGGTATAAGGCTGGCACATCACGATAATACAGTTATAATTGACTATGCAAATAATGAGGGTGCGTCATTTGCTGGATTTGACGGGGAAATCCCATATACCGTGGTATATGAAGGTCTTGAAAATCCGGTTGGAATACTTGATAATTCATCAGATGATAATTCAAGTAATGATACAGTAATTGAAAATATTCCTAGTATTCCTGAAAGTTGGGGGAATACAGCATCTACGACACCTTCGCCTGATCCTGAAAATCAGGAAAAAGACAACGTAGAAGATGTTAAAAAAGAAGATAATAACGCCGAAGAAAAAAGCGAGCTATTTTCTGATTTAGGCGATGCCTTATGGGCGAAAGAAGCAATTGAATATTTAACTGAGAACAAAATTATTAATGGGTATGGTGAAGGGATTTTTGCACCAAACAAAAGTATTACCCGTGAAGAACTTGCAAAAATTATTGTTGCTTCAAAAAATATACCTTTAGGTGAAAATAAAAGCATATTTACCGACGCAAAAGATGGAGAATGGTATATTCCTTATTTGTCGGCTGCTTATGAAAACAGTATAATCAAGGGTTATCCCGATGGAAGCTTTGGCGTTGGTGAAAACATAACAAGACAGGACCTTGCAGTTATGGTTTACAGAGCTTTTTATGGAGAGAACGAAACTGGTGAATATGAAGGAATTTCGTATAATGATTCTGACAGCATAGCAGATTATGCTAAAGAAGCGGTTTGGTTCCTGTCAAAGGAGAAAATTTTTAACGGACGCGAAGATAATCTTTTTAGTCCTAATGACAATGCAACAAGGGCAGAGGCAGCAAAGGTGATATATATGCTATATAGGAGGTAGAAGAGTATGAAAAAACAGATTGCAAAAAGACTATTATCAATTCTGATGATAGTTTCTCTGCTTTTTAATACAACTGTTATTTCATTTGGAGAAACTGCTGATGATAAGGCTGAAATCATTTTTAAATATACAGAGGCTGATTCATCTGAGTTTATACCTGTTGGAACCAATCTAATAAAAGGAAGAGATTATGAACTTCATGTCTTTTTAAAAGATGTAAAAGCATTGAATGCGTTTACGTTACCGTTCCATTTTAATCCTGACGTTATTCAACTTATCTCTTATGAAACTGATGAAATAGTCAGCGAATGGGAAAAAGTTGTTGATGAGGATTCGCAATGGGATGTTGAAGATTCGTTTTTCTATGGAACAAGTGGAGTTCTTTTGGATGAAAACTTCACATATTCCAGCTGGTTTGATGGAGCATACTTAACCTTAAATGAACAAACCCCTTATTTTAACAGTTCAAAAGGTTATATGACCTTGACTTTATACAGAAGCACAGGAAACGCAGATATAAATGGCGAACAGTGTATCTTAAAAATAAGATTCAAAGCTGTTAATTGCGGGTCAGTTGATTTTCGGGATGCAACCGACAGTGACGGAGAACTTGGAGTAGATTATGATGGTACAGCACCGAATGGTTTCCGTTTTAGTAGTTTAGGCGGCGTTGAGATAGATGTCGAAAAAAGCATTGAAAATAAGATGGTATATGAACCTGCAACAGGCATTAAGATCTCAGACTTTTCTGATGCCATCGGTGCTTCGCAGACAGTAAAATTCGAAGCAGAAGTTTATCCTTCGGGCGCAGAGCAGAAAGTTATCTGGGAAAGCAACGACGAAACTGTTGCTACTGTTGATGCTGATGGAAATGTTAAAGGTGTTAAACCCGGAAAGGTTACGATTACCGCATCTACCGCAGATGGAAAGTTTTCAGACACGTGCGAAGTTGAAATTACAGACCTGTCTGTTCCCACTGTTCCGGAAAATTTGACAATCGAATGGGTTACAGGCTCGCGTGCGGTTTTTTCGTGGAGCAACTCAACCGGTTACCACGGCGTTGATGGATACATAGTATACAGAGATGGCAAAGAAATAGCCAGAGTAGACGGAACTACTTATGAGGACCTTGATTTGACGAAAGACAAGAAGTATCAATATACTGTTGCGGCGTATTATGGTGATTCTATTTCTAAACAGTCAAAGCCTCTTGATATAACCCCTAAAGCTGTTAATATAACTGCTGTTATCCCCGAGAATTATTCTTCGGTTGGCGGAAGCGGAAAGGTTAACTTTAAAGTATATTATGATGATACGCATAATGCAAAAGGCGCTAAGGTTTCTTTAAGTGGCGGCAAAACCTCTCAGGCAGCTCAGCCTTATGAGATTGAAAATATCAAAACAGGAGTAAGTGGTAACTCTAACTGGTTCTCTTTTGATTTTGATATGTCTCAGCTTTCTGAAAGCGGAGATTATAAGTTTGTTTTTGCTGTAGAAGATGCAGACGGCTTTAACGACACTTATGAGGCACAATACAGTGTAGACGTGACACCGCCTTCAAAGTTAACAGGATTTGAAGCCAAGGGCTATGAAAAATACAATATGCTTTCCTGGAATAAGGCGATTGAAGCAAATACCGAGAAATATATTATTTATCGATCCATCAAGGAAGATGGTCCTTATGAGCTTCTTACAGAAATTAATAACAGGGATAAGGTTACATACAAGGATTCAAATGTTGACCCAGGAACAACTTATTATTACTATGTTGTTGCAGAAGATGTTTATGGTCAACAAAGTGAAAAAACCGAGATAAAGTCAGCGACGCCGCTTGCAGATGCAACTGCTCCGGAAGTACTCTATATAAAAGTTACTCCTGACAGAGATGTGCTCACAGGTACTGTTAAAGTTGAATTTACTGTATATGACGAGGTTTCGCTTGATAAAATAGTTTTCCAGTATTCGACCGAAGAGGGCGTTTGGGTTGATTATGATGAGAAGACTCTTACATCTGATAAGGTTACCTTTGATTTTGATACAACCAGATTTAATGACGGTGATATCAAATTAAGAGCGATTGTTTATGATAAAACCGGAAATCCCAGCGATGGAACGCCTGAAAGAACGTATGTTATTGACAATAAAGGTCCGTCAGCGCCTACAAATCTGACGGCTTCTAATGTTCTTTCTACATCACTTCATTTATCGTGGAATGATGTAAATGATGATGATCGTGAGTATTACGTTGTTGAATACAGAAAAGCAGGGTCGGGCGATGCTTTAAGCTCTATCGACAATATAAAAGCATTAGGCACTGATGTTACTTCTCTTACTCCGGATACAAAGTATGAGTTTTATGTAACTGCATATGATAAATATGGCAACAGGGGTGCGACATCTGGTGTTCTTTATGTTACAACATCCAAAGATAAACAAGCACCCAAAGTAACAACGATAACACCGTATTACAAAAATATTTCAACAGATATTGAAGTTTCTTTTACAGCGACAGACGACTGTGGTGTAAAATCTGCTGAAATTCAGGTTTCATATAACGGTGGTGCGTGGGAGACAGTAGGAACGGTTGATATAGCTATGCCCGGCACAAAAGTGACATTTAAGCACACATTGGAAATTGCAAAATATAATGAGGGCACTATTTCAATAAGAGCAATACCTGTTGATGTTAATGACAACAGGGGCGACAGTTCTGATGCTGCACTCAGCCAGTCGTATTATATTGACAGAACTCCTGTTGATGTTCCTTTGAATGTTGTTGCAAAAGCGTGTGAGGATGCAGATGCGATAGAGGTAAGATGGGATGTTACTGATTTTGAGCAAGACCGTAATAAGGACTTTTTGTGCTATATTATATATCGTAGCGAGTCAGAAAATGACAACTATGAGATTGTAAATCCCAACTGTACAAATATAAACTATATTGATTATAATGTAGAGTTCAATAAAACATATTATTATAAGGTTAAAACTTCGGACAAATGCGGAAACCTGAGTGAATTCAGTAATGTTGCAAGTGCTTCAATACTGGATAACGAACCTCCGGTATTCTATAGCGTTTATCCTAAAAATAACGGTTATATCGGAACAGATATGACAATTACGGCAAATGTAAAAGATAATAATAAGCTTTCGTATGTTGAACTTTGGTATATGAATGCATCAGGAAACTGGGTTAGTCTTGAAAAGAAAAATGCATCATCAGCAAGTATGACTGCAAACTTCGTGCTTGACAGCAACAAGTTTACCGAAGGCACATATAAATTCAAGCTTGTGACAAATGATACTACAAATGTACACGAAGTTACATATCCGGAATTGACATATCATATTGACAGAACCGCTCCTGTAATTTCAAATCTTCAGGCTACAGCGGGCGAAAAGAGTGTGACACTTACCTGGGATTGCGCTGACACATCCGACCTCAGCGGTTATCATGTGTATTACAAAACGGAAGGTGGATACTACAAGTCAACACCTGATGCGACTGTTTCACCTAAGGATAAAACCGTTACAATATCCGGACTTAATTCCGATAAAAAGTATCAGTTTAAGCTTGTTGCTATTGATTATGCAGGAAACAAATCACATCTTGAAAACGGATTGGTTTCACCTTTGCCCGGAGATGACATTGTAGATAATAAAGACACAACACCTCCTGTTATAATGATGAACGTACCTTCAGTATTTATTGTTGGTGAGGAAGGTAATTTTTATTCTACAGGATCATAT
This sequence comes from Clostridia bacterium, assembly GCA_045586925.1. Classification (GTDB taxonomy): domain Bacteria; phylum Bacillota; class Clostridia; order Monoglobales; family Monoglobaceae; genus SIG440. The sequence continues at coordinate 21,513 of JAZNBG010000009.1, forward strand.
GATAATATTGCGATAAAATCATATAAGTGGGAGTTTGGTGACGGTTCTGAATCTGAATACAAAGATCCTGTACATGCTTACGGTGCGGTTGGTGAATATCAGGTTAAATTGTATATTACCGACACATCAGGCAATGTTGCAACAGGAATAAAGACAGTTAAAGTTAAAGAAAAACAGAATATTGCTGTTGTAAGTATTAAGGTTGTTGATGATTCCGGCAACAGAATACCCGATGCCAACGTGATTTTTGATTACAGTACAGAAAAAGCTTCAAAATATATTTCAAATTCGCAAGGTATTGTTCTTGTTGAAACAGAAGCAGGAACCCATTCGGTAGGCGTTTATAAGGACGGTTATCTTCCTGCAGAGAAAAAAGTAGTTGCACATAACAATACTACTACAGAGCTTATAGTAAGACTTATTAAGAAAAATATTGTCATCGGCTCGCTCACTTGGGAAAGAATGACGCTTGAAGATATTATAGAAGCTGGAATTGACACATCTGACCCTGAAAATCAAAATATATACAGCTTTGAAGTAAAGATTGTTATAGGCGAGGAAGAAATAGTGGCTAAAGGTCACAAAGCTGTAAATAGCTTTGATGACAACTTCACTCCTATAGAGCTTGAAACATCAGTTCCTGTAAGCTCTGGCGGAAAGAGTATGAATCAGAAGATTTATATCTATGACTTCAATGATAAAACCAACTTTAGTTACGACAGTTCAGATAGTTCGCTTGGCTCAAACCAGCCGCAAACATTTGTTGCGACATTAAGTACTCCGGGAGAGGTTTCGTGGCTCAAAGAATTCTTTGATGTTGAGCTTACTGTTTCCAATCAGGCGGATGCGCAGTTTGTTATTGACGATTGTGAAGTTGTACTTAACTATGATCCACTCGGACTTACAGTGATGACAGACCTTGAGAATGCACAGCCCAGTGCGCGTGTTGAACTTGGTCAGCTTGCGGGACAGCAGACACAGACAGTTAACTGGGTATTAAGAGGTGACGTTGAGGGCGAATATCCTATTTCGGCAGACTTTTACGGCGAGCTCAGAGGCTTTGATACTGCAATAGAGGCCGTATTTGAATGTGATAAACCAATAAAGGTTTATGGCGATTCCGGAATGAGTATTGTTCTTGAATCTGAAAACAGCGTTAACGGGTATGATGATTATTCATTCCGTATTGGTTTAAGAAACGAAAGCCCGATGGAAAAATATCTTCCTAATGCTTCAGTTGAAGAAACTGACTACATAAAGGCGGTAAAGAATTATCAGAATTATATCGAGAAGGACGGCGATATCTTAAGATTAAAACCTGATACTTTGTATCCGCGTGAAACGCTGTATTCCGATTACATATTGACAGGATTGAAACCTGAACAGTTAACCATTGAATTTGTTCAGAAAGAGTTAAGCGATAAATTTGGAATTTCTTACAATAGCTTACCGGTTTATTACAGAATTGTTCCGCAGTACAGCTTTAATAAATCACTTATAACTCTGTTCTCTGAAAATGAAGAACTGCCTGCTACAATTAAGCTATACAGAAATGAAGAAAAAACAGTTACAATAAATGTTTCTAAATACGATCCTGATTCTTCTCGGTATGTTTGCTGTGCAAATGAGAAGATATATGTTAAGCATGAAGGCGGAGAATATAGCTTGTTGGGAACAACGGATGAAAACGGCTGTATTGATTATACATTCAGTGTACCTGCAGATTATGAGGGCGAAAACTATCGTATTTCAATTCGTGCTAACCGTACAGGCGAAAAATACATTGATATATTCGTTTTAGGCGACGAAAACAAGGTGTATTTAGAAGGAATTGTAACCGACCAGTACGGCAACCCTGTTTCAAAAGCCAGTGTTATGGTAGGAAGAGAACGAGAATTCACGGATTATTCGGGTAGATACAGATTTGCAGAGCTTGAGCGTGGAAAGACCAGAATAGTGATAAAAAAAGACGGTTACGAAACTATTGATAAAAACCTTGTTTTAAATGTTGGTCACGTTATAAAGAATTATAAGATGAAGCAAACACCTAAACACAAACCCAAAATTATAAGTGTTTCTTCGAATATAGCGGATGATGCCACAGATGAAATTATAGTTCCACTTGGTCTTGATATGGATTATACACTTGATGTTAAGGCAAAAGCGCTTGGTGGCAGTCAGGTAGAAAAGTATATCATTGAGCTTGTTAAAGCAGATGATACGGCCACTATTGTTAGCGAAAGCACCACATCTGAAATAAGCTATAATTTAAAAGATATGCAATTAGGCGATAGCCTGCGGATTTATGTAATTGATGATAACAGCGTTGAAAGCTTAAGAACAAACCTTCCTGTTAGAATTGTTGAAACACCGTTTGTTAACATTCTTAATGTTGGTGACAGCTTAAAAACAAATAAAAAGATGATAAACGAATGTTACAGCTTTGAACTTCCTGTTTCTAAATTGTTTAAAGAACAATGGCTGACAGGCAGCTTTGCAACTAACTGGAACGAATTGTTTAATAAGTTTAAAGTAAGAATGACGCTTGATGTAGCAGATGCTACTCAGGAACTCCAGAGCGAAACAGAGTTTGATATAAACTGGTTTGATTATATCGGCTTTGATGTTACTGCAAAATATGATTTCACAAACGGCGATTTAATAATATTCCCTGGTTACATAACTGCACGTGGAAGAGAGGTTTATGAAAACAATACATACAGTAAGTTTGCTTTTGAGGAGACAATAGACGAAAGTATAAAAAGAGCTTCATCAGGCAAATATGATTGGCTTGAGGCTTGGAATCGATTTAGCTGGTATATAGACGGAGGATTCAGTGTTGAATTTAATCTTGACAGCAAGACGGATGTTGATACCTGGAAGGGTAGCTTCAACTTGTGGTCAGAGGATTCGCAGGATTTCTATGGAACATACTATAGAAAGATGAACAAGTATGAATATATCGTAAATGATTCTAAAAGGGAATACCTTGAAGGTGTGTGGAACAAAAATCTTGAAGTTCATCAGGACGAGATTATAGAACTTTCTGAGGAAGGTATTAATAATTCCCGTTTTGTGATGGATTATACAACTTCCACACAGGGTTCGTGGAAAAACGGTATTTCTCATATAACTCTGACATCAGAAAGTGAAAATGAGATTTATCTCCTTCCTGAAGCAAGAATAAAAGGAAGAACAACTCTTGGCGGTGATTATTATATTCTTGGCTATCGCTATAAACTGTATGGCGGTTCAGAATCAACAATGGAATATGATAAGACCTTTGATGGAACTTCACCAAGCCTTGCGTCATTGGATGACATGATGGAACTGGCACTTGCCGGTCTGGATTCCGCCGAGCTTGAGCCGATTGTTAAACTAAACAGTCTTCAGAATTCAGGTGTAGACGGCGTTATAGCAAGTAACGTTTTTGCAAATACAGAAAATGCTATCTCTGACGGAGAGAACAAGATTCTTGTGTATCTGAATAATAATGAAGCACGCCAAATTGGTGAACAGTCTCAGCTTGTTTACAGAAGATATGATGACGGAAGCTGGTCAGACGAAATGGTTGTTGTTGAGGATGATAAGACTGCAGATTATACTCCGTATATAAAAGAAACACCTTACGGTATAATGAGTGCATGGGCTAATTCAACGGGTAACATATACAGCAATCAGGAGATGACAATGGCTGATATTTCAGCTCATATCGCATCTCAGCTTTCTATAAGCCTTGCTGTGTATGATACAGAAACCCAAAGCTGGTCAGATGCGATCAGTCTTAATGAAAATAATTATCTTGATTATGCACCTGTTATTGCTTCTCAAAAGACAGAAGATAATCCGCTTGTTATGGTATGCTGGATTGCAAATCAGGATAATGATATGACCGATGCTACCCGCAGAGACGAAATAATGTACAGCATTTTTGACGGAACATCCTGGTCAACACCCGAAAGTGTTCTTGGCGGTGCTTTCGGTTCGGTTTCCGACCTGAAGATTGAAGAACATAATGGAGTATTTTATGTGCTCTTCTCAATGCAAACCATAAACGACGGCGGAACTTCGGAAGACACTTCTGATGATGTGCTTGAAGAAACTAAACTGTATTCAGCAATGTATTCAAACGGAAGATGGTCTTTACACCGTACTCTTAATGGTAAGGAAACTGCTGACGGTTTCAGTGGCTTTATGGTTGATGAAGATGAACTTCAGGCTGTTTATACAAATTCATTGTATGTAAACCGTGCAAATGCTGCAACAAGAGAAATACGTGAAGAACGTACCGAAAATTCACTTATTAATACCGCAAGTGAAATGATAAGCATTCAGGAAGATGGCTTTACGGCTCTTGCTTGGATTTCCAACCCTGCCAATACACAGAAGATTTATTTAAATACCTTCAAAAATGGCGAGTGGAGCGAAAACATAGAAGTTGCTTCTGCTTCTTCTGACGAGGTTATAGGAAATCTTAATGCTTTTGTGGATGGCAACAAGGTTGTTGTTGTATACAACAAGTATGTTTATGATACTGTTGGTGATGAATATACACTCAAGGATGTTCAGCTTTGCAGTGAAAGCATCGTAATAGAATCGGATGTCAGTGTTGAAGATTTGACTGCAGATGATATTTCTGTTATGTATAACAAAGATGTTCATTTCCAGGTAAAGATTAAAAACAATGGTATAAACGATGTTGAAAGCTATACTGTTCGCCTGACAGGAAATGCATTTACTCAACCGATTGAAAAGGTTGTGGATGAAACCATAAAAGGCGGCGAAGAAAAAGTTGTCAACATTGATTGGACAGCAACCGTAATAACTGATAGCTTTGAAGTTGCAGCAACTGTAATTGCTGATGGTAAAGAATCAACTGCAAATCACAAGTTAACCTTAACTCCGTATGATACAGAAATCGGAGAGGTGACATTAGAAGAAACAGGCGAAGAACTTACGGCAATTGTTAAGCTTGAAAACAACGGATATATTGATGTTTTGGATTATAAGGTTACAGTAGAAAAAGAAGACGGCACGGTTCTCAAAACTGTTGCTTCTACAGAAACACTTACGTGTGACGAAATCAAAACAATCAATATAGACCTTACCGAGTTTATGAGCGAACTTTCAACAGAAAATACAAGACTTAAATTCGCTATATCTACAAATTTGGTTGAGTTTGATGAGAATAACAACTTTATGTTTAAAAACATTCAGACAGATAACGTCGATCATTCAATGTGGAGCGGAACACTTGACTTCTTGTATACAGGTGAAGAACAGTTGGATAAAAAGTATTTTGCTGACACACAGATAAGCGTTGACGTAGTAACAGATGAACACGCTGCTGTAGATGCGGATGAAAGTGGTAACTTTGCACTTCAGGCACCATCAGGAAAAACATATGATGTTATAATTTCCAGAAGAGGTGTTCTTGAAAGAACGGTCAAGGATGTTCAATTTTCTGATGCGGCTGCGTTATCCGATTCAGCAATTAAACTTATTCCCGGTGACGTTGTTCAGGATTCAACTAATTCAATTAACCCGACAGATATTGCTAGAATGGTATATCTTATAGGTTATGGATCTACTGACGAAGCATTTGATGAATGTGCCGATTTTGACTGCTCAGGCGGAATCAGTCTTGATGACTTGACGGTTTTATTATCAAATGCCGGAAAGAATTCAGCTTATTACAATGTGAAATAAGTTTTGAAAAAGTATTTTAGAATACAGCAAAACCGCCCCAAAGCGACTGTTTTGGGGCGGTTTTTGGTTTAGGAACAGTTTATTCTTGCGGATACATTTCCTTTGCCAGCTCTAAAAAATCTCTTACACATTGTGAGTGGAGAGAGTCTTCTCTGTATACAAGCACTATCTCTCTTAAATTATCAGGCAGTCTTACATCAAAATAATAAAGATTTTCACTGTCATCACCCTTGGCAAGAATTGAACTCCTTGGCATCAGGATAGCGCCCATTCCTTCTTTCATAAGGCTATATTGCATATCAAGTCTACGATGGTTGATTACTCGGCAGGGCTCGTCTGCAGTTATTTTGTAGAATTTTGAAAAGGTTTTCCAGGTTTTTGTGTTTGAACCGGGACGGAAGAGTTTTACATTTTCAAACAAACTCCAGTCGGTTATTTCCTTTTTGGGAGGATATTCGCCTGATAACAGTTCGTCAAATGTAAGGGAATATTTTTTCAGTTTATCTATTCCGGGATAGTTTTTGTGAACAACAATCATATATTTTTCTTTTTTAAGAAGCAGAGTGTTATACTCACCGGGATTGACGTTGGTGCTGATGATAAAGTCAAGAACGCCACGGTTAAGCTTGTCAAACAAATCGCTCACAGGCCCGCTTTCACCGGCATCAATTTTCAGGCTGACGTCCGGGAACTGACGATTAAATTCGCTGCATAGCTTTGGAATAATATTAAAAGCAGCAGATTTTGAACCGCCTATTGAGATTTTTTTTTCGTAATTATGGTTAAGCTGTTGCAGGCGATCCGTTAATTGCTTTTCAAGATATATCCTCTCTTCAAGATATTCAATATAGAGGCTACCCTCACGTGTAAGGGTAATTGGCGAGGTGCTTCTGTTAAATATCTGATAGCCAAGCTGCGCCTCGTGATTTTTAACTGTACTGCTTAGTGCAGGCTGTGAAATAAAAAGTTTTTTTGCAGCTTCTGAAAAGCTTTGATTCTGATATACAGCATATACATATTTTTCTGCATTGTTCATAAAGCTACGCTCCTTATAAGATTATAATTATATTAAATATAATATTATTTATATTTGATTATATCATATTTATTTGATACAATCAAGTATAGAAAGGTGTGAAAGGAAGGGGTGCTATGAAATTGCCAAAGATAAAGTTTACTGCAGTTGGCGATATGCTGATTCAGCGAGTAATTTCTTGCGAATATGACGGATTTCGTGAAGTCAGTGATTATATAAAAAAGGGCGATGCAAGATTTTTCAATTTTGAATCCATTATATATCGCAAGGGCATATGGGGTAATCAGTTCAATGGTGGCTCGTTTCATAATTCAGACCCACGCACACTTGATATTGCTAAGGACTATGGCTTCAATATGATGTCCTTCGCAAATAATCATACATTTGACTGGGGCTATGGCGGTCTTATTTCCACCCTTGAGGCGTTGGAACAAACAGATTTTGTACATACCGGAGTGGGAATGAATCTTGACGAGGCAGCCGCACCAGTCTATCTTGAAACCCCCACCGGAAGGGTAGCTTTAATTTCTATGGCATCGACCATTGCAGGGGCATCTGCAATGGCAGGACGGCAATCAAGAAGAATTCCGGGGCGACCGGGCGTTAACGCCTTGCGTACCAATAAATATATCGAGGTTACACAAGAACAGCTTGATATGCTGAATGAAATTTCCGAAATAAGCGGAGTGAACGACGGCCGTAAAATTTCAAGGGCTGAGGGGTATACTGCACTTAAAACAGATAACAACTCGGTTGAGTTTGGCAATATGATAGAATTCCGGCTTGGCGAAAAAACAAAGTATCATGCCCAGCTTAACGAAAAGGATATGGCAAGGCTTGAAAGAGCCATTTATGAAGCAAAGGCTCAGGCGGATTATATTCTTGTCAGCATTCACAGCCATGAGGTATCGGGCGATAAAAAAGAAAATCCGGCTGAGTTCCTGGTAGAGTTTGCACATCGTGCAATTGATATGGGCGCACACGCAGTTTTGGGGCACGGCCCGCATCTTTTAAGACCTTTGGAAATTTATAAAGGATATCCGATATTCTATTCTCTTGGTGACTTTATGTTACATAATGAGAGTGTAACCTTTGCCCCCGAGGATATGTATGAAAAGTATGGCTTGACTTCAGACGACCCTCTTTGCGAAATCTACCGAAAGCGGTCGCGTGATTATACGGTTGGCTTACTGGCAGACAAAAGAATGTTTGAGGCGGTGATTCCTTATTTTGAAATGGAAGACGGAAAACTGGCCCATCTTGAACTTCTTCCCATAGAGCTTGGCTTTGGTGAGCCACGGTATCGCATGGGGAATCCAAGGTTCTGTCATGACGGCGGAATCATCGAAAGATATGCAGAGATGTCTGCACCATATGGAACAAAGATTGATATAAACTCTGCCGGAGTTGGCATTGTAAAAATATAATTACAGGAGTGAATAAAATGATAAATGTAGATAAGGATTATATCATCAAATTAAGACGTGAGATACATATGTATCCCGAGGTTGACTATGATTTACCAAAGACAGTTGCACTTGTTAAACGCGAGCTTGAGGATATGGGAGTTCCCTATACTGAAAAATACGGACAGGGAAGTGTGGTAGGCTACATAAACCCTGATAAAACTGACTTCACCATCGGTATCCGTGCAGATATGGATGCCCTTAGAATGACCGAGGCAAATGACTGTGAATACCGTTCACGTCACGACGGAATGATGCATGCCTGCGGCCACGATGCGCACACTGCGATTTTGCTTGGTACAGCTAAAGCTTTGAAAGCGGTAGAAGGTGAGCTTGCCTGCAGAGTAAAGCTCATTTTTCAGCCCAGTGAGGAAGGCGTGACCAGCGGCGCAATAATGATGATTGAAAATGGTGTTTTGGATGATGTTGATATGATGATGGCTCTTCACGTTGGCACTACTTTGGATGTAGGTAAGCTTGGGGTTTGCCCCGGTGTTTCAAGTGCATCAAGCCGTCATTTCAAAATTGAGGTAGGCGGAAAGAGCATCCACGCAACATCATACCACAATGGCATCGATGCTTTGGCAATAGCGGTGAAGATGTATGAAGGCATTCAGTCGATTTTTGCAAATGAAGTTAGTCCCAAGGAAAGAGTGGTTTGCCGTGTTACAAAGCTTCATTCCGGCACAGCACAGAACATTGTTCCCGATTATGCGCTTATGCAGGGAACAATCCGCACGCTCAATGTTCCTGTAAGTGAACATATTCACGACAGAATGCAAAAGCTGGCGAAAAGTTTATCCGATTTGTACGGAGTTGAAATTAAGGTTCACGCACCTCTTAAATCAACCTGTGTCTATAACAACCCATATCTTTCAGAGCTGATGCTTGAAAGTATGGCAAAGGTTGTGGGCAAAGAAAATGTGTCCATAGTTGAGTTTGGTATGGGGTCTGAAGACTTTTCAAGGTTTACCGATATAGTACCAAGTGTTTTCTTCCGTCTGGGTACTCGAAATGTAGAAAAGGGAATCACCCAGTTGGCTCATCAGGTTGATTTTAAGCTCGACGAGGATGCACTTATATACGGTGCACAGAATTTTGTTCAGTTTGTTCTTGACAATCAGAATGGCGTGGATATTGAAAAGGCGAAAGCTGCAGATGAAAGATAGCATATAAAAGGAGTAAATGGTTATGAAATATGTTAATCAAAAGGAGTACCCGGACTGGCTTTATATCACAAGAGTGGATATGGAAGGTGCCGATTATGAAAAGGGCAGAACAACAACAATAAGCAGTTCAGGCTGTGGTTTATGTTCTGCTGTTATGGTGGCTGATCGCCTGATACCCGACAGTAATTTTGAATTAAAGGACGCTATCCGGATGTCCTACGACTGCAAGGCCAACCACAGAAGAGGTACAGATTATAAGCGTTTTGCTCCTGTTTTTGCTGAAAAGTACGGTCTGGATCTTGAAATGACAAACGACCCTGAACGTTTGCGTTATTGCTTGCGCAGCGGAGGTGCCGCTGTTCTTCACATAAAGGGCGACAGAGAGGCTCGTGTGGGTGTGTTCAGTCACGGTGGTCATTATGCAGTGGCAATATCTGAGGAACGCGACGGTCGCATTGCAATATTAGACCCTTCCTTTTTAAAAGGTAAATACGAGGAGGATGGGCGCAAGGGCCTGGTTGAAATGAAAAATGACGTAATTGCAATCTGTGATATGAAGGTAATAATAGAAGATACTGCACCTGCAGACCCAAGCTTTTATCTGTTCTGGAGAAAATAGCAAAGATATTGTTTGAAAAAATATAAGTAGATTACCTATATAGAGAAAAAACATCTCTTGGCACTTTGTGTACCGCACTTTGCTATGCAATTGGGGTTGAGCTGCCAAAGGAAAGTTATCCTGCCAACGAATACTGACAAAGTATGTTGATGAAAAATTTGGTGGCGAAAAGGCAGACAGAATATTTAGGTATAACTCCGATGCTATCGGTCAGCTGATAGTTAAAGACGAGTATAATTTTTATGTGGTCTACAACGGAAACTTTGACAGCACAATGCATAAAACCGGTCCCGAAAGCATAGACGCCTTATCCGAAATCCGTGCAGATATGGATGCCCTCAGAATGACCTAGGCAAATGATTGTGAATATCGTTCACGTCACGACGGGATGATGCACGCCTGCGGCCACGATGCGCACACAGCCATTTTGCTTGGAACAGCTAAAGCTTTAAAGGCGATAGAAGGTGAACTTGCCTGCAGAGTAAAGCTCGTTTTTCAGCCCAGTGAGGAAGGCGTTACAAGCGGTGCAATAATGATGATTGAAAACGGCGTTCTGGATGATGTTGATATGATGATGGCTCTTCACGTTGGCACTACTTTGGATGTGGGTAAGCTTGGGGTTTGCCCCGGGGTTTCAAGTGCATCAAGCCGTCATTTCAAAATTGAGGTAGGCGGAAAGAGCATCCACGCAACATCATACCACAATGGCATCGATGCTTTGGCAATATCGGTGAAGATGTATGAAGGCATTCAGTCGATTTTTGCAAATGAAGTTAGTCCCAAGGAAAGAGTGGTTTGCCGTGTTACAAAACTTCATTCTGGCACAGCACAGAACATTGTTCCCGATTATGCGCTTATGCAGGGAACAATCCGCACGCTCAATGTTCCTGTAAGTGAACACATTCACGACAGAATGCAAAAACTGGCTAAAAGCTTATCAGATTTATATGGAGTCGAAATCAAAGTCCACGCACCCCTTAAATCAACCTGTGTCTATAACAACCCATATCTTTCCGAACTGATGCTTGAAAGTATGGCAAAGGTTGTGGGCAAAGAAAATGTTTCCATAGTTGAGTTCGGTATGGGTTCAGAGGACTTTTCGAGGTTTACCGATATAGTACCAAGTGTTTTCTTCCGTCTGGGCACAAGAAATGTGGAAAAAGGAATCACCCAGTTGGCTCATCAGGTTGATTTTAAAATTGACGAGGATGCTCTTATATATGGTGCGCAGAACTTTGTTCAGTTTGTTCTTGACAACCAGAGCGGTGTGGATATAGAAAAGGCAAAAGCTGCAGACGAAAGATAATACGTATAAGGAGATTACTGATATGGAGAAAAATAAAACATCACTTGATACTTTATGTGCCGCACTTTGCTACGCAATGGGTGTTGAGCCGCCAAAGGAAAGCCATCCTGCCAACGAAATATTGACAAAGTATGTTGATGAAAAATTTGGTGGCGAAAAGGCAGACAGAATATTTATGTATAACCCCGATGCTATCGGGCAGTGGATTTTTGAAAAGTACCCTCAGCTATTTGTTCAGGCAACGATTAATGCCGAACTTGAGGTTCCTTTTGTGACGGTAATGCCTTCGGTTACACCGGTTTGCTTTGGTACTATGTACACAGGTGCACAACCATCTGTTCACGGAATACAAAAGTACGAAAAACCGGTTATCAAAATTGATACAATCTTTGATGCACTTATCCGTGCAGGAAAAAAGCCGGTTATTGTTGCAACCGAAAATTGCAGTATAGGAAAAATCTTTCTTGAAAGAGATATGGATTACTATCTCGTTAAAAGCTCCGAGCAGGCAAATGCTAAAGCTGCAGAGCTGATAGCTAAAGACGAGTATGATTTTTATGTGGTCTACAACGGAAATTTTGACAGCACAATGCATAAAACCGGTCCTGAAAGCATAGATGCTTTGTCTGAAATCCGTGCAAATGGCAGAACTTTTGGTATGTTTTCTGAAATGATAAAGGAGCATTGGAAAGACCATAACACTTTTGTTGGCTTTGCTATGGACCACGGGTGCCACGAGATTGACGGAAATTGCGGCTCACACGGTCTTGATATGGTTGAGGATTTAAATATAGTACATCTTTATAAGGCGTATGTGAGAAATGCTAATGATTAATAATATATGACCATAACAAGCTTTTGCAATAAGAAATTGGCGCAAAAGCTTGTTCTTTATATAATATAATTTGACCATTTGGTAATTTTATGATATTATATTATAGAATTAATTGAAAATTGGAGAAGTGAAAATGGAACAAAATAAAAACAAACTACTTACAAATGTATTTTTTGTGGCGATAGTGGCGATGCTTTGCTGTGCATTATGGGGAAGTGCAACACCCTTTATCAAAATAGGATATGAACTTATTTTGCCAAATCGCAATATACCTTCAACAATACTTTTTGCGGGAATCAGGTTCTTTACAGCCGGCGTGGTAACCGTGCTTATTTACAGTATAGCACGTAAAAAATTCTTATTTCCCAAGGCCGAAAATTTAAGAGCGGTTGTAAATGTGTCCTGCTTTCAGACAATTATTCAGTACTTTTTGTTTTACATAGGGGTTGCAAATACCACAGGTGTCAAGGCAACTGTTCTTAGTGGCTCGAACTCGTTTTTTTCGATTCTTTGTGCGACGCTGATTTTCAGGCACGAAAAACTAACATTTAAAAAGGTGTTTGCTTGTTTTATAGGTTTTATTGGAATTATTCTTATTAATCTTAATGGATTGAATTTTAATTTAAATTTCTTAGGCGATGGTTTTGTGTTACTTTCAAATCTTGCCTACGGTGTGTCAGGGGCTTTAATGAAGAAGTATTCTGTACGTGAAGATCCTGTTGTAATCAGTGGTTATCAGTTTGTTTTTGGCGGATTTGTGATGATTGTAGTTGGCGCGATATCAGGAGGCGTTATTGCTTTAACAAGCATTAAGGCGGTATCTGTTCTGCTATATCTGTCATTACTGTCGGCGGTTGCATATTCCTTGTGGGGCGTGCTTCTCAAATACAATCCCGTATCAAAGGTTTCAATTTACAGCTTTATGACACCTGTATTTGGAGTTTTTCTTTCAAACCTTTTGCTAACAGAAAAAAGCAATGTCGCTCCAATCAATCTGGTTTTGGCACTAATTCTAATTTGCGGTGGTATTGCTATGCTTAATTATCAAAAGCAAAAGAAATAATAGGACAATTGAAATTTTATTTTTATAAAAATAAAAAACTTTTGCAAAAAGACTTGACAAGTATACACTTTTGGTGTATACTTGTACAAGTGATTTCGGGGTGTGGCTCAGTTTGGTAGAGTACTTGAATGGGGTTCAAGTGGCCGCTGGTTCGAATCCAGTCACTCCGACCAAGGTATTTGACTTTTGTCAGATACCTTTTTGTTTTGTCTGCCGAAAACTACGCTAAATCTAAACTGCACCATTTTGTACAGACAGTACAAAATGGTGCAGTTCATATACGGGGGTTATTTATTTGTTCTGTATGCAGATGGCGTTATTCCTTCGTGCTTTTTGAAAACCTTGGCAAAGTAATAGGGGTTGTTGTAGTTAAGCATCCGTGCAGTTTCGGAAACGGAGTATCCATTTCTGTTCAAAAGTTTTTTTGCTTCCTTTATCTTAAGAGAATTATAAAAACTCATAATTGAAACCCCGCGATGTTTTTTAAACAGAGTGGATAAATATGTTTTGCTGTAATTGAGCACCTTGCAAAGATAATCTATTGAAAAGGAAGAGTAAAGACATTCTGACATTATATCAAGGATTTTTTCAATAATAACCTTTTCGAAATCCTCTTTGCTGTCATAGATTGTTATGTTTTTCTCCTTTGCTCTTGCACATACAATCAAAAATTCTTCAAGATAAAGGCGATAGAGCTGTTGTGCGCCAAGCGGTGCATCTGGCAGAAGGGATTTTGATACAAATGCCTTAGAGTCATATGGGCGTGAGCCTTTGACAAATATATTTCTCGCTTCGTCATACAATTTGTAAATTATCTTTTTCTGTTCAGAGGAAAGAGAAACTTTAAGCCCGTTAAATAAAGACATAATCTTGCTTGGTGAATAAAAGGAGATAAAGAAAGCATTTATTGTTCCGTTAAATGCTTTGATGCTGTGAATTTCGCCGGGTTTATGGAATATTGCCTCACCTGCAAGAAGGTGGGTGAGAGTTCCGTCGGCATCAACGATTGCTTCTCCTGATTCGAGATATACAATTTCCCAGAAATCATGGACTTCCGCCTTATCCACAAAGTCTGGTGTTATGGATGTAGATATAAAATGCAGAATTTTTTGTACATGAACTGTGGTTTTCATACTTTTGTTTATGTACATATTACCGCTACTGAGAGGAATCATAAAACTTGCCCTCCATTCTAGTATTCTAAAAGAATTATAATCCAGGTGCGAGCAAAAGTCAACAGAAATTGAAAAATTACACAATGAAAAAGTTTTTGTGAACAAAAGTGTATTCTTGTGTGGCGGAATGTGCATTGTAATACTACTTTGCGTATGGTATACTGAAAAAAATACTTTAAGGAGTTGCATAAAATGGATAAAAAACTTAAGTACGCAGTTGTGGGATGCGGTAATTTTGGTAAACAGCATCTTGATGCGCTCAGCGTTGTGCCCGGCATTGAAGTTGTTGCTCTTTGTGACATACATATTGAAAGCTGTGAAGAAAGAAAAGCTCAGTTTGGTCTTAATGCAAATTGCTATACCGACCACAACGAAATGCTTAAAAATGAGGAAATAGACGTTGTAACAGTTGCAAGTTCAGATAAAGCACATATGCAGGCAACAGTTGATGCGCTTCGCGCAGGTTGTCACGTAATGTGCGAAAAGCCAATGTCACTTTTCACCGAGGATTGTGAAAAGATGGTTAAGGCAGCAGACGAAACAGGAAAGCTTTTGATGGTTGGTCAGGTTTGCCGTTATGCCCCCGGATTTGTTAAGGCAAAGGAGCTTGTTGAAAAAGGAATCATCGGTGACCTTTATTTTGTAGAAAGCGAATATGCTCACGACTATTTTGGCCGTGAAGGTGTTGACAACTGGAGAGCAGATAAAGACAGAGAACCTATTATCGGCGGAGCCTGCCACGCAATTGACCTGTTAAGATGGATTGCAGGTGACCCTGTTGAAACAATGGCATACAGCAACCATAAAATGCTTACAAACTGGCCTGTAAACGACACAACAGTTGCTATTATGAAGTTCCCAAACGATGTAATCGGCAAGGTGTTTACATCTATCGGATGTAAGAGAGATTACACAATGAGAACTGTTCTTTACGGAACAAAGGGTACAATCATTGTCAATAACACCGACCCCTATCTTGAACTTTTCCTTGAAAAGATTGACGGCGCACCTTTTGCTGCAGGTCAGCTTGGAAACATTGAAGAAAGAACAATCAAGCATCTTATCAAGGTTAGTATAAACAATCACAATGTTGCTGCAGAACACAAGCAGATGATTGATGCAGTTCTTGGCAAGAGCGAGCTTATTACTACAGGCCGTGAAGGTGCAAGAACTGTTGCAGTTTGCAGAGCAGTTGTTGAATCTGCTAAAACCGGTATGCCTGTTAAGATAACATATACAGTATAACCGAGGAGGAGATTCTTATGTTAAA
Source organism: Clostridia bacterium (assembly GCA_045586925.1). GTDB lineage: Bacteria > Bacillota > Clostridia > Monoglobales > Monoglobaceae > SIG440. The sequence continues at coordinate 37,161 of JAZNBG010000009.1, forward strand.
GGTTGGATTTGCGAGAGTTGATATTACCCCCAATCTTGGAATTGAAATTGCGGGATATTTTGAACGCAGAATTGCGGACGGAGTTTTAGACCCCCTTCTTGCAACCGCTGTGGCATTTGATGACGGCAACAAATTGGGATTGGTTTTGAGCCTTGATATTATCGGGTTAACACAAAGTTGTTCCGAGATAATCAGAGAAGAAATTGCCAATGCAGTGGGCACAACCCCGGATGGCGTTTTTATGGGATGCACACATACCCATGTTGGCCCTCTCGTAGACGGCTTTTCAAATGGGGCAGATATCACAAGAACGGGTAAAGATTTTATCGAAAGTTCTGATTATGCTATGTGGCTTAAATCACGTTTGGTAGACCTTTGTCGTATGGCGGTTGATGATATTGCCCCTGCAAAACTGTATGCCACACACGGCGAGGTTAAGGATGTAGCTTTTATCAGACGTTTCAGAATGAAGGACGGCTCGGTTCGCACCAACCCCGGATGGCAAAACCCCGATATTGTTGAACGTATCGGCAACCCCGATGAGGATGCGTCACTTCTTATTATCAAGAGAGAGGGCAAAAAGGAAATCGGCATTGTCAATTTCCAAGTCCATCCCGACCTTATCGGCAAAACAAAATTCACCGCTGACTTTCCCAAGGTTGTAAGGGATACTTACGAACTTAATGTTCCGAATTCTTTTTGTATGTACTTAAACGGTGCGGAGGGAGATACAAACCACATAGATGTAAGGCTCAATCCTGACACAGACCCTTGTGCTAAGGGCCCTGCAAGGTCGCATTATATGGGTCAAAAGATTGCTATGGCGGTGCTTTCAAACTATGACCTTGCGGTGGAGGTAAAGGGCGACAAGGTAGACTTTGCTCAAACTTTGGTGGAGGTTAAACATAATAAAGGAACTGCTGAGGAAATTCCTGCGGCGTTGGAACTTGCAAAAAAATACAGAGAACTTGGCAGCGAAGGGGCTCTGCCTGATGTGCCAAAATCACTCAGAACTCAAATGCTTGCCCAGGCTACCCGTATAGCAAAGCTTATTGATTATCCCGATACCCGTGATTTAAGAGTTTCGGCACTGCGGGTTGGAGATGTTCTTTTTGGCGGATATCCCGGCGAACCATTTACCGAAATGGGTGTGAAATTTAAAGAAAGTTCTGACTTTGCACTGACAATGTGCGGTTGTATCATAAATGGTTATGAGGGTTATTATATGCCTGAATCTGCTTTCGATGAAGGCGCATACGAGGCAGTCAGCAGCCGTTATGCCAGAGGCACGGCTGAAAAGTTGGTTGATACACTTGTGGCATTAGGTAAAAAATTAAAAAGTAATTAAGGAGGATGAAACTATGTTAAAAGTTGGATTTGCACGAGTTGACATTACCCCAAATCTGGGGATAGGTATTGCAGGATACTATGAACCAAGAATTTCAGACGGAGTTCTTGACCCACTTCTTGCAACGGCGGTTGCTTTTGATGACGGCAACAAGCTGGGGTTGGTCTTGAGTTTGGATATTATAGGTATAACACAGGTATGTTCAGAATATGTAAGAGAGAAAATTGCCGAGGCTGTGGGCACAAGTGCAGAAGGTATTTTTATGGCGTGTACACACACCCATGTAGGACCTCTTGTTAGAGATTTCAGCGACCGTGGTTTTGGCGAACTGAATGCTAAAGAGATTATTGACAATTCCGAGTATGCCACCTGGCTTGTAAAACGCCTGGTTGACCTTTGTAAGATGGCAGTTGACGATATGGCACCTGCAAAGCTTTATGCCACACACGGCGAGGTAAAGGATGTTGCCTTTATCAGACGCTACAGAATGAAGGATGGCTCAACACGCACAAATCCCGGTTGGCAGAATCCTGATATTGTTGAACCTATCGGCAAGCCTGACGAGAATGCATCACTGCTTATTATCAAGAGAGAGGGCAAAAAGGAAATCGGTATTGTTAACTTCCAGGTTCACCCTGACCTTGTTGGCAGAACCAAGTTTACTGCAGACTATCCCAAGTTTGTAAGGGATACATATGAACTGAATGTTCCTAACTCGCTTTGTATGTACCTTAACGGAACTCAGGGCGATACCAACCACATAGATGTAAGGCTCAATCCTGATACAGACCCCTGCGTTAAGGGTTATCCCAGAGCAAAGTATATGGGCAAAAAGATTGCCATGGCAGTTCTTTCAAACTATGATTTAGCTCGCGAAATAAATGGCGATAAAGTAGATTTTGCTCAAACTCTGGTTGAAGTAAAATACAACAAGGGAACAGCAGAAGAACTTCCTGCGGCTTTGGAGCTTGTAAAGCGCTACAGAGAATTGGGCAGTGAGGGAGCTCTCCCCAATGCATCACGTGATGGTATGTCCAGAACGCAACAGATTGCCAAGGCTGTTCGCATAGATGAACTGAAGGATTTGCCTGATTACAGAAATTTGAGAGTTTCGGCCCTCAGGGTAGGCGATGTGCTCTTTGGCGGATATCCGGGCGAGCCCTTTACCGAAATGGGTGTAAGATTTAAGGAAAGTTCGGATTTTACCTTGACAATGCCGGGATGTATAGTAAATGGCTATGAGGGTTATTATCCTGTGGCATCTGCATTTGATGAGGGCGCTTATGAAGCACTCAGTAGCCGCTTCGTAAAAGGAACAGCAGAAAAGTTAATTGATGCACTTGTAGCTCTTGGTAAGGAATTAAGAAAATAATAAATATGTTATAAAAAATCAGCAAGTCGGATGACTTGCTGATTTTTATCTTATAGGAAATTACTACTTTTAAGTTGTAATTTCCTATATTACAAACAAAGTGTACCTTAATCCCCTCAAGAGTGAGGGGCAGGGGAGTTGATGCGTTTTAATCAAAACACTTTTTTATAGCTTTTCTGTCAATTCCATACGAATAAAATAGCCTCTGTCGTGACTGCATACGGGGCATACGGGTGGCGCTTCCTTGCCCTCATGCACATAGCCGCAGTTAAGACACATCCACGAAATTGAAACATCAGATACAAACAGCTTGTCCTGCTCAAGAAGGTCTGCAAGACGTCCAAAGCGTTCACCGTGAGTTTTTTCGATTGATGCAATATTGTTGAATATTCCCGCAATCTGTATAAAGCCTTCTTCTTCCGCAGTTTGTGCAAAGCTTTTGTATACTGGGTCGTATTCCTCAAATTCGTTGTGCTGTGCCGAGCGCAAAAGGCTGATTATTGAGTCGGAAATATCTACAGGATATGTGCCTTCAATGGGAATGTTTTCACCCGAAAGACTTTTTAGCTGATTATAAAATACCTCGGCATGTTCCTTTTCCTGACCGGCAGTAAAGGCAAAGGCGGCTTCTACAACATGTAGATTTTGTTTTTTTGCCTCGGCTGCGGCAAAGGTATAACGGTTTCGCGCCTGACTTTCTCCTGCAAAGGCAAGCATAAGGTTGGTTTTTGTTTTACTTGTTGAAAATTCTACAGGCATAAATTTACCTCCATATAATGTTTTTGACAGCATTAGTATGGGGAATTTTTTGGAATAATATACTTGCAGAAGGCACTGAAATATGATAGAATAGAACAAAAATCTGAAAGGAAGAAGGATATGCCACAGTTTAAGCGCTGGAATTCAAAGACATATAAGGAGCATATAAAAAAGAATAAAGGCATTTTTGTGATCTATATTTTGCTGCGTGCGTTGGTTATCGCTGCAATGGTTTTATCATGTGTTCGTGGAAACTATGAAAATCTGTTTTACTGCAGTTTGGCATTGGTTCTTTTTTTAATTCCTGCTTTTTTTGAAAAGAATTTTGACATTGATATCCCGAATATTCTTGAAGGAATTATATTGTTATTTATTTTTGCATCGGTTGTTTTGGGTGAAATGGGAAATTACTATACAAAAATACCTATGTGGGATACTATTCTTCATACGTTAAATGGTTTTTTGTGTGCGGCAGTGGGTTTTGGATTGGTAGACATTTTAAATCGTCACGAAAAGGTAAAGTTTCGCTTATCGCCGTTGTTCTTAGCATTAGTTGCATTTTGTTTTTCTATGACAATAGGTGTATTGTGGGAATTTTTTGAATTTGGTATGGATGTCTTTTTTGGCAAAGATATGCAAAAGGATATGGTGGTTGAAAGGATTGTTTCAACCTACCTTAGCGGCAGCACAAAGGAGCCTGCGGTAATTGATAACATAAAAACAGTCAGTATAAATGGTTCAGAACTTGGAGCAGAAGGATATCTTGATATTGGTCTTTTTGACACAATGAAGGATTTAATTGTTAACTTTATCGGTGCTGCTGTATTTAGTATAATTGGTTTTTTTTATGTGAAAAGTCGTGGGAAGAGCCGTTTTGCAGGTCATTTTATACCGAAGGTTGCAACCGAAAGCGAGGAAAATGTCTCAGATGAGGAAACCAAAAAATCTTAATCGGATTGCTGTAGCTACCGCATTAATGGTAGTATGTGCTTGGGTAAGTATTCCGGCACCGGTCCCTTTTACATTACAAACCTTTGGCGTTTTTTTGACAGCAGGGTTGCTTGGAAAGAACAACGGAACAACAGCAGTCCTTGTTTACATTTTGCTTGGGGCAATAGGTCTGCCGGTATTTTCGGGCGGAAGAGGCGGTCTTGGAATAGTATTGGGTGAAACCGGCGGCTACATAATGGGTTTTTTGCCCGGAGCATACATATGTGGTGTTATATCACAAAAAAATAAAAAACCATTTATGCTGTTTGCATCAATGGTTTTGGGATTGGTTGTTTGCTATGCTACAGGTAGTATATGGGCATATTTTGTGTTTTTTAAAGTAGGATATGCCGGAGTTGTTGCAGTGCTTGCAAAATATGTTTTATCTTTTATAATTCCTGATTTGGCAAAGCTAGCTTTAGCAGCTTTTTTGGTAAAGGAGCTTAATAAGAGGGGACTATTTTAATATAGTCTATTTTATTCCAAAGAATTTCATTCCGTTTTCACGTGTGATGCGAATTATATCATCGACAGTCATTTCCTTAACCTCGGCAATTTTTTCTGCAATGCGGTACACCATACTGCTGTCGTTGCGCTGACCCCGAAAAGGTTCGGGTGCCATATAAGGACAGTCGGTTTCGATAAACAACCGTTCAATAGGGATTACTTTTAGTGCTTCAATGGCGCGACGTGCATTTTTAAATGTAACAACGCCTGTAAAAGATATATAAAGCCCCATATTTATAATTTCCTTTGCGGTTTCGGCACTTCCAGAAAAACAATGGACAACACCATGGGTTATCTGTTTTTCCTTAAGAATGGCAATGCATTCACCCTTTGAATCCCGATCGTGGATTACAACGGGCATACCAAGTTCTTTTGCCAGGTCAAGCTGGGCACGAAACCAGAATTTCTGTTTTTCAGGGTCGGCATCGTCATAGTGATAGTCAAGACCTGTTTCGCCGATTGCCACAACCTTGGGGTGGGCAGCAAGCTGCCTTAAAGTTTGGATATCGCTTTCGGTCATTTCGTTGACGTCGCTTGGATGTACACCCACCGTTGCATATATGAAGTCGTATTTTTCGGCAAGTGCAATTGAGTCAAGTGAAGACTGTATATCAAATGCAATGTTGTTGACAAGACCAACACCTGAATTTTTAATTTTTTCAATAACTGCATCACGGTCAGAGTCAAATCTTGCGTCATTTAAGTGTGCGTGTGTGTCGTAAAGAAAGTTCATATTCATATCTCCAAACCACAGGGCAGCCTATTTACGGCTGCCCTGATTTTATCATTTAATTTTTTTAAGAAATGTTTCTATTCTGGTAAGTGCTTCGTTTATGCTGTCAAGGGAATATGCATACGAGCATCTGACGTGTCCTTCGCCACATTCACCAAATGCGGTACCGGGAATGACGGCAACCTTCATATCATAAAGTAGCTTTTCACAAAAATCGTTTGATGAAAGTCCTGTTGATTTTATTGAAGGAAAGGCGTAAAAAGCGCCCTCAGGCTCAAAACAGTCAAGACCCATACTGTTAAAACCGCTAACAATTATTTTTCGGCGGTCATTGTATTCTTCACGCATAACCTCAATGTCTTTGTCGCCGTTGCGAAGCGCCTCAATTGCTGCATACTGCGCTGTGGTGGGGGCAGACATAATTGCATACTGATGCACCTTGGTCATCTGTGCAATTATGTCAGGGTGTCCACAGGCATAACCAAGACGCCAGCCTGTCATAGCATAGGCTTTTGAAAAACCGCTTACAATCATCGTGCGGTCGTACATGCCGTCAATTTCGGCCATAGAAATATGCTTGCGCCCATATGTAAGCTCTGCATAAATTTCATCACTGAGAACCATTATGTCGTGTTTTTTGATTACTTCGGCAATTTCTTCTAAATCCTCACGAGTCATAATTCCGCCGGTGGGGTTGTTGGGATAAGGAAGAACAAGCACTTTTGTTTTTTGAGTAATTGCCTTTTTCAGCGAATCTGCTGTCAGCTTAAATTTATGTTCTGCGGTGGTAAGAACAGGAACAGCAACTCCGCCGCACAACTGTGTAATGGGCTTATAGCACACAAAGCTTGGCTCGGGGATAAGAACCTCGTCACCAGGCTCGATTACCGAACGGAGGAATATATCAATCGCCTCACTGCCGCCAACCGTAACGATTGTTTGGGTTAATGCATCATATGTAAGGTTAAAACGTCGGTGCATATAACGTGAAATTTCGTGACGCAATTCGGAAAGACCGCGGTTTGGGGTGTAGTGGGTATGTCCTTTTTCAAGAGAGTAAACACCCTCGTTGCGGATGTGCCACGGGGTAACAAAGTCAGGCTCGCCAACACCTAAAGATATAACATCGGCCATTTCGGCAGCAATATCAAAGAATTTTCGTATACCTGATGGCGGGATATTTTTTACGGCGCTGTTTAAAAACTTTTGGGGGTCAAATATCATAATGATAAAACCTCCCTTTCGTCATCGGTTTGGGTATCATAAACTATTCCATCGCTTTTAAAGCGTTTAAGAACAAAATGTGTTGCTGTACTGAGCACCGATTCCATAGGTGCAAGGTATTCGGATACAAAGAGAGCTATCTGCTGAATACTTTCGCCAACAACAGTTACACCAAAGTCATAGCTGCCGCTCATCAAGTTAAGGGATTTTACCTCGGGGAACTGGTAAATACGTTCGGCAAGGCGGTTATAGCCCTGATTGCGCTGTGGAGCAACCTTCATTTCGATATATGCGCTGATTTTTTCGTACTCGGGAACCTTATTCCAGTTTATAATTGCACCGTAGCCTATAATAGTGCCGTTTGCCTCAAGGGCGTCAATGGCGGCCGCTGCCTCGGGAACTGTCATATCCGCCATCGTGGCGATTTGTTCCAATGAAAGTTTACAATCCTTGTGAAGAATTTCAATAATTTTTTCTGCATTTTTGATTTCATTCATAGCATTAGCCTCCAAAATAAAAAGATAATAATAATATACCATTTTTTTGGAATATTGTCAATTGCTGAAAAGAAAGTTTTTTAAACAAAAAGAAACAAAAACGAAAGAATAAAGAGACGCCGAAGAAATATTAGGGAAAACGATTTATTGTTAGATAGAAAAATGCAGAAAATAAAGTTATAGGGTCGACCGAAAAACCTTGATTTTTACATTAATATGTTGTAAAATTAAATAGGTTGTAACAGTTTGTTTACAGTTATTTCAAAAAAAGTTTATAATCTTATGTTAAAATAGATACAACAAAGTGTAGTGAGGTGATTTTTTGAGTTTGAACAAAGGGACTGACAGCAAAATTCAGGCATTCAGTCCAAGAGAGGTATATGACCGTGACAGTTCAGCAAAATCAGGATTTTGTAAAAATATATCAAGCAGGTTTTCACAAAAGGACAGAGGAGGATATAAGACTTGCTCATACTATAGTGAAAGTTCTTATAAGGGCCGTGTAAAACTTTTGTGGCAGGAATTTAAAAATAAAATTATAACCACTGCAATTACTGCAACTGCAGTAATTGCAATTTGTGCCGTTGTGAATTTTTTTGACTGGAGCCTTGGCTTTGAAGTTATCGTTGACGGCGAAAATATTGGACTTGTAACAGACAGGCAGATGGTTTATGATGCAATCAGTGAGGTAAGAAACGAGGTCAAACAGTATTTTGGCAAGGATAAGGCGTATGAAAAGACACCGGTGTTTGTCCGTCGTCTGGTTGCCGAGGATAGCTTGTCTGATATTAACAGTATTAAATCGGCTCTGCTTGCCAATGTTGACTCAATGGTCGAAGGTTGGGCAATTTATATTGACGGAAAAGTGGCTTTGGGTGTTGCCAGCCCCGAGGCGGCCGATTGGGTTTTTGCGAATTATAAGAAAAAATATGCAGGTGCAGAAATTGCCGAAGATATGTCGGTGGACTTTTGCGAAGAGGTGGAAGTAAAAAAAGAATTTTTACACATTGCTCTGCTTGAAACTCCTGAGGAGGCTATTAAAGTTCTTTCAGGGAATGGTCGCAAGTTGACGACCTATACTGTAAAAAAGGGCGATACGTTGTGGGATATTGCCGACAGATATGATACAACCGTTGAGCATATTCTGGCAATGAATGATGACCTGGCTTCCGGCAACTTGAGAGAGGGGACATTGGTTAATGTAGAGAAGGCTGTGCCCTTACTTTCGGTACGTACAGTACAAACTGTTTCTTCGACTGAGGCTGTTCCTTTTGAGGTTGAGGAAATCAAAGACAACTCAATTTATGAAGGAAGAACTGTTGTAGCGCGCAGTGGACAAGACGGTACAGCAAAAATTCTGGCACGGGTTACAAAGGTAAACGGAGTAGAGACCCAAAAGGATGTTATTGAAAGTGAAACCATAACTCAGCCCGTAAGCAAAATTGTTAAGGTGGGGACAAAGGAAAGACCTCCAACAACAGGTTCAGGTACATTTATAAATCCCACCTACGGAACACTTTCCTCACGCTATGGCGCACGTTGGGGCAGGTCGCATCAGGGAATTGATATCGCCGGTGAATATAACAGTGACATTAAGGCGGCAGACGGTGGAATTGTTACATATTCCGGCTGGATGTCAGGATATGGAAATTATGTGGTTATAGACCATGAAAATGGTTACCAGACGGCCTATGGACATTGTGCTTCGCTTGATGTTGTTGTTGGGGACAGAGTTGCCAAAGGTGAGGTTATTGCAAAAATGGGAAATACCGGCAGAAGTACCGGAACGCATCTTCACTTTGAGGTGAGAAAAAATGGGGAATATGTTAATCCGTTAAAATATGTTGGATATTGATAAAAAATAAACCTACAGGAGGTTCTTACAATGGATAAAAAAATACTTATAGTAGACGATGAAAAACCCATTGTTGAAATTCTAAAAATAAATCTTATGAAAGACGGATATACCGTTTTTGAAGCTTATGATGGTGAAGAGGCGGTAAATAAGGCTATGGCTACAGAGCCTGACCTTATTTTACTTGACGTAATGCTTCCTAAACTTGATGGTTTTTCAGTTCTTAAAAAGATTCGTGAGAAATCTTCGGTTCCGATTTTGATGCTTACAGCACGTGAGGAGGAATTTGACAAGGTTCTAGGTCTTGAACTTGGGGCTGATGATTACATCACAAAGCCTTTTAGCATACGCGAACTTATGGCTCGTGTCAAGGCTAATATGCGTCGGACCGAAACGGATTTTGCCGATCGTCAGGAAAAGACGGTTGATAAGCTGGAAATCGGTTGCTTTGTTCTTGACTACAACAGATATGAGCTTTATAAATCAGGAAAGTTGATTGAAATTACCATTCGTGAATTCGATTTAATAAAGTTTCTTGCAAGCCAGCCAAACAAAGTATTCTCACGGCAAAGTCTGCTTGAAAGTGTTTGGGGATATGAATATTACGGCGACGACCGTACCGTAGACGTAACTGTAAGACGCCTTCGTGAAAAGGTGGAGGATGACCCTTCTGAGCCAAGGTACATAATGACAAAGCGTGGCGTTGGCTATTATTTTCAGGCATAATGTTAGGGGTAACGATTATAGCTGTAGGGAAAATCAAAGAGAAATTTTTTACCGAAGCCATTGACGAATATGCTAAAAGGTTGTCAGCCTATTGTCGATTTGACGTGGTGGAGGTAAAAGACGAAAAAACTCCTGACAATCCCACAGAAAACGAAAAAAATCTGGTCCTTGACCGTGAGGCAGAACGAATAATACAAAAAATTCCAAAAGGTGCAAAGGTAATTTCTTTGTGCGTGGAGGGCAAGCAAATGACCTCCGAAAAATTTGCCGACCTTCTTGCACGCAGTACGGTTGAGGGGACAAGCAAGCTTGTTTTTGTTATAGGCGGCTCAATGGGGCTTTCGGACAGGGTGAAAAGTATGTCTGATTTAAGGCTCAGCTTTTCGGAAATGACATTTCCGCATATGCTGATGCGTGTAACTCTTGCAGAGCAGATTTACCGCGGATTTACAATTATATCGGGCAAAACTTATCATAAATAAAAATGGGGCTGTTTAAACAGCCCCATTAAAAAATATATAGCTTTTAGTTTAAAATATAAACTTTCATTGGACGTCTGCCAAAGCTTATCGCTTCGGACCTTGTGTTATAGCAAAGGTCAATTCTGTTGCCTTTGATTGCTCCGCCTGTATCTGCTGCGATGGCGGTGCCGTATACATACGAGCCGTCAGCACTTTCGATATAGAGCTTTGAGCCAAGAGGAATAATACTTGGGTCAACTGCTACAATTCCGTATCCTGCACGTCTGCCTGTGGCTGTTATGCCATATGCAGGGTGCGAGGGGCTTTTACCGCAGCTTGATGCATCGTATGCCGTTGCGTTTACTGAGATAACCTTGCTGTATGAAAGGTTTCCGCTACGTGATGTCTGTATAGTGCCTGCTGATGCAATTTTATAGCTGTCAATGGTCTTTTTGGGACCAACTTCAGTAATCTGTGCAACTGCGTCTGTAACAACGTCTTCTTTGACGGCTTCACGTGATACCTCTACGCCATCTTCAAAGTAGATTTTGTAAGAAACCTTTTTTTCACCGGGAGCACCTTTTTGAACGACCTTGCGGCGTCCTGTGGCAAGAGCTTTGTTTTCACGGACTTTACTCTCAAAAGGAATTTCTTCAACAACTTCCACAACCTTTTCAGATGTTCTGACAAGGGTTATTTCATCAAAATCAGTAACCTTTGCGGTGTATGCAGGAGTTGTCTTGTCGGTTTCCTTTGCGTTGTAGCCAAGCTCACCAAGGATTTCGCCAACTGTACGTTTTGTTGCAATGTGCTCGGTTGTGTTGCCTTTTTCGGTAACATATACGTGAAAGGCACGGTATATTTCAATTTTCATATTGTCCTTAAGTGCGGCATCTTTGCTGACATTCATTTTGTCGTTTGTGCCAAGGGCAATACCCTCTGCCTTAAGAACATCTTCAACATATCGATTAAATGTAATAACTTCTTTCGCGGAATTTGCTCCGTCGATGATGACGACCTTCTTGCAACCAATTGCCACACTGCATATAATTACAAGTGAAATTGCTGTGAAAATCGCAGACATCAGGATATTCCGTTTGGCTGATGAGGATATGTTAAGCAGTCTATCCTTCAGACCATTCAGCATCCAATCACCTCTGTTTTTTTATATTTTTACGGCGGGAAATCCGTCGCAACAGACCCCATTATACCCGATTTTTGACACAAAAGTCAAATTTGATTATCCCGAATTAGCCTAAAATAAGCCTTTTAAACTTGTAAAACGCGCCCCCAAAAGGTGACAAAGTTTAAAATTCGCCCGTTTTCTCTTGTTTTCTCTTGTTTTCTTTGAATTTATAGGGCAATTGGGAAATTGTGGAAAATGATGGCGGACTTGAACATAATTTCATAATATGGTATAATGTGCCTATACCCATTATAATATAGTATCAACAAAAATATACTCGAAAAATGAATTTTAAAAAGGAACTTTTTATGAAAGACATAACAATTCATCCATATGAGCGTCTTGACGATCTGCAGACAAAAAATAATTTAAGACTTATTCAGAATCCCCAATGGTTTTGCTTTGGGGTGGACGCGGTGTTGCTTGCACACTTTGCAACAAAAAACATCAAGGCACACGCAAGTGTTCTTGATTTGTGTACAGGTAATGGTATTGTTCCGCTGTTGCTTTCTGAAAAATCGGCAGCAGACCATATATGCGGTCTTGAAATTCAGGACTGTGTTGCTGAGATGGCAAGACGTAGTGTTTTGCTTAATAATTTAGAAGAAAAAGTCGGGATTGTGACAGGTGATTTAAAAAACTCGACTGAAATTTTCGGGTCGGAGTGCTTTGACAATATAACCTGTAATCCGCCGTATAAGGAAAATCACGGTGGGCTGAAAAATGAGTTGCAGGTGGTTACAATTGCACGTCACGAAATTTTCTGTACTTTGGAGGATATTATTTCGGTTGCTGCCAAATGTCTTAAGCCTTACGGTAAGCTGTGTATGATTCACAGACCCGAGAGGTTGGCTGATATAATCTGCCTTATGCGCAAGTTTCGGCTTGAACCCAAACGTCTGCAGTTTGTACATCCGTCGCCCCAAAAGACGGCAAATATGATTTTAATTGAAGGGGCAAAGTATGGCAACCCAAAACTGTTTTTAGAGCCGCCCCTTTATGTATATAATAGTGAAGGAAATTATTCGGACGAAATAAATGAGATTTACGGAAGAGAGGTGCAAAAGTGATGAGCGGAATACTTTATCTGTGTCCTACACCTATAGGGAACTTAGGAGATATGACAATCCGTACACTTGAAGTGCTGAAAAGCGTTGACCTTATTGCTGCCGAAGATACAAGAAATACCTTAAAGCTGCTTAATCATTTTGAGATAAATGTACCATTGACAAGCTATTATGAGCATAACAAGGCTCAAAAGGGCGGGGTAATTCTTGAAAAGCTTAAATCAGGGCAGGCAGTTGCTTTGGTTTCGGATGCAGGGATGCCTGCAATTTCAGACCCGGGCGAGGATTTAGTCAGGCTTTGCATTGACGAAGGGATTCAGGTTGTGCCTCTTCCGGGGCCCTCGGCATTTACCACAGCCCTTGTGGCATCGGGGATGCCAACGGGCAGATTTTCGTTTGAGGGATTTCTTACAACCAATAAGCGTAATCGAAAAATTCACCTTGAAGAGGTGAAAAATGATACCAGAACCCTGATTTTCTATGAGGCGCCTCACAAGCTGATGTCAACACTTTGCGATATGCTTGAATTTTTTGGCGACCGTGAAATTGTTCTGGCAAGAGAACTGACTAAAAAGTTTGAAGAGTTCTTCCGCACAACCATTTCAAAGGCAATCGAGCATTATGAGCAAACCCCGCCTAAGGGTGAGTTTGTACTTATTATAAAAGGCAAGGATGAAAAAGTGCTGGAAGAGGAAATCCGAAGTGAACTTCCACAGCCCGAGGAACTGCTTAAAAAATATGCAAAAGAAGGTTTTCGTGGTAAGGAACTGGTTAATATGGTTGCCAAGGAACTTGACCTTCCCAAACGTCAGGTTTATGATTTGCATTTAAAGATGAAGGATAAAGTGTAAAGGAGAATTTTTATGAGTAAGCTGGTTTTTATAGTTGATGATGAAAGAAATATTTGCGAGCTTATCCGTCTGTATGTTGAAAAGGAGGGTTATGAAACCTGTACCGCACACGATGGTGACGAGGCAATGCGGATATTTAAGGAAAGGAAACCCGACATTGTGCTTTTAGACATTATGCTGCCTAAAAAGGACGGCTGGCAGATATGCCGTGAAATCCGAAATGTGTCAAATACGCCTATAATTATGCTTACGGCAAAAGGTGAGCTTTTTGACAAGGTGCTGGGCCTTGAACTTGGTGCAGACGATTATATAGTTAAGCCTTTTGAACCCAAAGAACTTGTTGCAAGAATCAAGGCAGTATTACGCCGTGGCTTGTCATCGGACGCAGAAAAAGGCGATAATTCGCAGATACTTGAATTTAAAGGACTTACCATTAACCGTGAAACCTATGAGGTGTATGTTGACGGAAATGCAGTTGAAATGCCTCACAAGGAGTTTGAACTTCTGTATTTTCTTGCAAGCAACGCCAACAAGGTGTTTACACGTGACCAGATACTTGACGAGGTGTGGGGGTATGAATACTTTGGCGAGTCGAGAACAATTGATGTACACGTAAAAAGAGTGCGCGAAAAAATCGAGCCAGTAGAACGTGAAAACCCGCCATGGTGTCTGAGAACAATACGTAGTGTGGGTTATAAATTTGAAGTGAAGGCGTAAAAAATGAAGAGAACTGTATTTTCAAAAATATTTCTTAATAATATTATAATTATTATGGTAGGTATGATTATCCTTACGGTATCGGGATACCTGTTGATTTCGGGAGCGGTTTATCACGCTCACGTTGAAACTCTTAAGGATAATGCACGTTCAATTTCTGGATTTATAAGAAACGGTGTTCCTCCCGAACGCCTTGAAAATTTTATTTACGGTTTTTCGCACAGTGCCAAAAAGAACATCCTTATTATAGATAATAAAGGAAAAATTATAATGGAATCTACAATTGATGACACTTATAATGATAATGTAAAATATGTGGATGAAAAGTACTGCGAAAGTGTTTTCAGTGGCCACGAACATGTAGAAAGAGGCACTTTGGGGAATGTTTACAAGGCTGATATGTTTACCCTGCAGCTGCCTGTTGTTGAAAGGTTTTCAAGCAAGGTGGTGGGGGCAATATTTATTAGCGCTCCTGCACCAGAAATGAGACAGATGCAAGGTCAGCTTTTTAAAACGATGAGTATGGCTTTGGTTGCAGTTTTATTTATATCCCTGATACTTTCATATGCATTGTCAAAACGAATTTCAAACCCTATAAAAAGCGTAGTAACTGCAGTTAAACAGTTTGCAAAGGGAGACTTTTCAAGCCGTGTAGAGGATGATGAAAATAAAACTAATATCACCGAGATTAAGGAGCTTACAGATGCCTTTAATAATATGGCCTTTCATCTTGAGAAGGCAGAGGATATCCGCAACAACTTTATATCGGACGTTTCGCACGAGCTTCGTACACCTATGACTTCGATTGGTGGATTTGTTGATGGTATACTTGACGGAACAATTCCTGAGGAACAGCATAAGGAGTACCTTGCAATTGTAAAAAGTGAAGTTTCAAGACTTTCTTCATTGGTAAATTCTTTCCTTGATGTTACCCGAAATGCTGAGGGCAGGCAAAAGCTTGAAATATCTAATTTTGATATTAATGAGGTAATACGAAAAACGCTTTTTAATTTTGAAAGCAGAATATGTGAAAAACGGATTTTTGTTGATTTGGTTTTTGAAACTGATTATTGCTTTGTAAAGGCAGACTGTGATGCTATAACACGTGTTATGACAAATCTTATCGAAAACGCAATAAAGTTTACTGATGATGAAGGAAAACTGCGAATCTCAACGGTTGTGCGTCAGCAAGAGGTTTTTGTATCGGTTTACAACACGGGCTGTGGAATTTCTGCAGATGATAAGAAACTGATTTTTGAAAGATTTTACAAGGTGGATAAATCCCGTTCTGTTAATCGCGAGGGCACAGGAATTGGCCTTTATATTGTACGGGAAATAATTAACCGCCACGGAAAGAGTATTTCTGTCAAAAGTACCGAAGGCGAATATGCCGAGTTTGTGTTCTCGTTAGATAAGGGCAAATCGTAATGTTGATTAAATTTTTATAATTTGTTAATATTCTTTTAATATTTTGGTGTTAAACTATATGTAAAGATACAGAGAGGAGATATTTCCTATGAATGAATTTGAAGAAAAGAATTTTTATCCTACAGAAGAACAGGCCCAGTCAGATGAAACAGTTGAAATAAAGCCTGAATATGAAGAGAATATTCCAAATGACGCAATTTCAACTGCCACGGAGCCTGTATATGTTGAAGCAGAGGCGGTTAATGAAGAACAGCAGACTGTTGATGAGTCTGAACATTCTGTTCCGTTTAACGAAACAGTAAAAAAGAAGCAGGGATTCAAACGCTATATTGCAATAGCTGTTGCTGCGGGAATTGTAAATCTGGCAGCCCTTGGCGGACTATTTGCGGCAGGATATAATCTTGGTCTGCGAGGAAAAGGCGGTACATCAGATGTACTTGCAAATTTAAATTCCGGAGCAGAAAACACAAACGGTGCAAAGGAAACTGTTGTCAAGGGTGATGAACTTACAACTGTTGAAATTTCCAAAAAGGTTGGCCCCGCAGTTGTGGGAATTACCAGCAAAATTCAAAGTGCAATGAGCTTTTTTAATACCCCTATTGAAAGCGAGGGTACAGGTTCGGGCATAATTATCAGCTCGGATGGTTATATCGTTACAAATAATCACGTTATTGAAGGGGCATCTTCGGTTTCTGTAACATTAAATACAGGAGCCGAATATGAGGCAAAGGTTATTGGCTACGATTCAAGGACAGACCTTGCGGTTGTTAAAATTACTCCAACCGAGCAACTGACCGTTGCAGAACTTGGTGATTCGTCTGCAATTGAGGTTGGCGAAAGAGCGGTTGCAATCGGTAATCCTCTTGGTATGGAATTTTTTGGCAGTACAACACAAGGTATCATCAGTGCAATAAACCGAACAATCACAGTTGACAACCGTACAATGAGCGTTATCCAGACAGATGCGGCAATAAATGAGGGTAATTCTGGCGGTGCGTTGGTTAATGCATATGGTCAGGTTATTGGTATAAATGCAGTAAAAATTTCTTCATCTACTGTTGAGGGTATGGGTTTTGCAATTCCTATTTCCGAGGCAAAACCTGTTCTTGAAGATTTGATTAAATATGGTTATGTTAAGGGCAGACCGGTAATTGGTATCTCAAGCCGTGACGTAACCGAGTATATGGCAAACCGTCAGGGCTGGCCTATTGGCGTTCAGGTTATGGGAACTCAAGTGGGCAGCGGTGCCGAAATTGCAGGACTTCAGCAGGGTGATATTATTACCAAGATTGATGGTCAGAGTGTCACAACTACAGACGAACTGAACAAAATCAAGAACACTCGCAAGGTTGGCGAAAGCATCAGGCTTGAGGTTTACAAATATGAGACTGGCCTTACCCAGACAGTTATGGTTAAACTCTCTGAAGAAAGACCGGAATAATTGATATATTTCTCTCCGAAAAAGGAACAAAGGTGAATTTGCCTTTGTTCCTTTTTAATAAATTTGAATTAAACTATGGTAATTTTTTCAATACTGTGATAAAATAAATTGTGCTCAGTATCTTACAGATGCACCCAAAAGAACAAACCGTGAGCATATGAAGATGTTTTACGACAATGTTATTAAACTGCATAATATGTTTACAGAAGCAGGAAAGGAAGTGAATTTTGTTGCTAACATCCCTGCATCAGCACAAAACGAAAAAGACGGAGCGGATTTTTGGAGAATAATTCACATGAATGACGTAAATGACCTCTATATGAAGGCGTCAATTGAGTGCGGATTTGCGTTTATCAGTATGTATCAGCGATTTTTGGACTACTGTGATTTGAAGAATATTTCAGTTGATTCACTTCTTGCTGACGGACTGCATCCAAACGACAAAGGCTATGAGGTTATGTTTAAACTGTTATTAAAAGAGCTTGGAATTGGAGAAAAATTACAATAAGAACGAGGCGACAATAGTGAAAAATTTTTTTACAAAGTATAAGACAGCAAAAGTGTGGGCACTTGCTTTGGCTAATGCCTTCCTTATATATTACTGTCTGGAGCTTGGAAACAAAAATCCATTGTTTAACGGATTTTTGTATACGGGCGTGAATATTTTAACGATATTTACAGCAATGGCGGCGGTGTTTATATTTGTTCAGCGATGGTGGATTTCATCGGTTGTGGTGGGTGTTCCTGCCATTGCGTTGGCAATTGCAAATTATTATACCATTCTTTACCGCAATTCGCCAATATCTACTCAGGATATTCACAATGCGACAACGGCACTTGGTGTTGCGGGAAATTATTCATTTCCGTTAAATGCTTATGTAATGGGAGCACTTGCTGTTTTTGCAGTTTTAGTTTTTGTTACAATCAGACTTCGCCGTATTGAACGGAGTATAAAACTGTCATTTAAAATTGCAACGGCAAGGATTATTTGCATTACACTGTTTGGAACGGCTTTTATGTACGGCGTATATTTTGCCCCAAAGCCTTTGAAACCTCGTACAACATTTGTGTGGTCATGGGAGGATTCATATTATAAATATGGCTATATTGCAAGCTCCATTGAGGTTTTGCAAAATTCACTTAATATGGTAAATATGCCCGATGGCTACAACGAGGAAACTCTTGAAGAACGTGTAATGGCTAAAATCCCTGATGATGTGGCACAAAACAAGCCTGATGTGATTTTTATTCTTAACGAAACATTTTATGATTTGCGTGACTTAATTGACTTATCCGGCGAGGAGTCGCCAATGCCGTTTATTGATAGTCTTCCGGATGGACAGACGGGAAGAACAGTTGTAGCAGGCACAGGCGGAGGAACCAATAAAAGCGAATATGAATTTTTAACGAGCAACACAATTCAGCTTATGCCGGGGATTACTCCGTTTAACTATCTTGAATTTGATAATGCAAACAGTATAGTAAGTTATCTTAAAGCACAAGGCTATACAACATGGGGGGCACATCCTGCCGAGGCACTTAATTATTCGCGAGGAATTGTTTATCCCAAGCTGGGCTTTGACAGTGTGCTGTTCAGAGACGATTTTGGAGAGATTGAGAAATACGGCGAGCGTAGCTATGCAACAGATGCTTTCTGTTATGACAAAATGCTTAGGGATTATGAAAATATGGGTGACTCTCCTCGGTTTATGTACCTTTTAACCATACAAAATCACGGCAATTGGGATTTAAACCCGGACAGCGAGGATATAATAAAGATATCAAAGGATTTTGGCGATTATACCGACGATATTTCAGAATTTCAGTCCTGCATAAGTCTGTCGGACAAGGCTTTTAAGGAGTTGACCGAATATTTTGAAAAGTCTGACCGCAAAGTTATAATATGTATGGTGGGCGACCACGCACCATCATTTGCTACAGGGCTGCTTGATGAAATTGATATGGATGAAACCTTTGCATTGCGGTCAACACCTTATGCAATCTGGGCAAACTTTGATATGCAGACCGAGTTTCCGCAAACAGTTTCAATGCCTTTTATGGCACCTATGCTGCTTCAGGCGGCAGGGATTGCACAGTCGCCTTTTTATCAGTATATGAATGTTATGAAGGAGCAGACACCTGTTATTACAGCATTTAACTTGTACCAAAATTCCACGGGAGAAACCTTTAATTATACCGACAAAACCGAGTATAAGCAAACAATTGACACATATTTTGATATGGTTTATAATAATGCAAGCCCTAAGGCAGACAGAATACAAAAACTTTTCGAGGTGGAAGAATGATAAATTTAAACTATGATAAACAGATAAAAGAATGGATTGATAAAAACCGTGACGGGATAATACGTGAGTGGATTGAAATATCCAAAATTCCTGCAATCAAAGGTAAGGCAGAGGAGGATGCTCCCTTTGGCAAGGCTTGTGCGGATGCACTTAATGCCTGTGCAGAGCTTTTTGCCGACCACGGCTTTGATGCGGAGGTTTACGTAAATTCGGGATATGCTCTTGCAAATTTTGGCGAGGGCGAAAAAACTATAGGTCTTTTTGGACATAGTGACGTTGTTCCCGTAGGGGATGATTGGATTTATACCAAGCCCTTTGAGCCGATTGTGATTGACGGAACTCTCATCGGCAGAGGAGTAGAGGATAACAAGTCGGGAATTATGGCGGCACTTTGTGCAATGGAGATTATAAGAGAGTACAACATCCCCATCAAAAGCCGTATTCAGGCATTTATCGGGTCAGAAGAAGAAACAGGAATGACAGATATTGAAAGCTTTGCCGACGAACAGCCTATGCCCGATGTATCGCTTGTACTTGATGCTGATTTTCCTTGCAGCATAGGCGAAAAAAGTATTTGTCATTTTTGGGCAAAAAGTAAGACTGCCGCAGTTGATATACTTGACTTTAAGGGCGGCGAGGCGTTTAATGTTGTACTTGATAAGGCAACTGCAATCATCAAGGTATCTGCTGAATTAAAGGCAGAGCTTGTACAAAAAATTGAAGGTGAAGAATCATTCACACTTGCAGAAGAGAATGATACGTTAATACTTACTGCCAAAGGTCTTGCCAAGCACGCCTGCGAGCCTGACGGCTCGGTAAATGCGGCAAAGCTGATTGCAGA
>JAZNBG010000010.1:0-33185 GCA_045586925.1 Clostridia bacterium
AGGGCAACAATGTGATATAATTTTTACCATGAGATCTTGCATTCCTTTCTCGAAATTTTCGGGAGGTATAGGTTTTAGGGGTAAAACTATTATACCACAAGGAGTTCAAGGTCTCAATTTTCATTTAACTTAACAAAACGATTTTACATAAAAGGAGGAAAATATATGAAAGCGACTACTCATTATATCCCTACTGAAAATGGTTTTGCCATTAGCGGAAGTAATGAAATCTTTAACAGAACTCTGTATGGTTCCCACAAAAATGACCATAAGACCGAACGTTTCTTTACCTTTGCCGGGGATGCCCCGCAATTTATGGGTGCAGTGTGCGATTGGGCAAAAGAAACTATTACCCTGTATGAAAAATGCGGGGTGCTAAACAGTGGGCTTGCGGTAACCCCCGGACAACGTACCAGATTTTATTACTCAGAACATATTGACCAGACATCCAGATGGTTTCACAACTCCGAAGACATTCTTGCTGAATATAAAAACGGCTGGATGGAGTATGAATTATCACAGATTTCTTCATGGTTTCCCGATGTTAATGTAAAATTAGAGGCTTATCCTTTATTACCGGATGACGGGTATCTGGTGCATTATAAAATTTCTACTGACCAGAGAGTCTTTTTGGCTGCCGGATTCGGAGGAATAACTGACGGTGAACGCCGTGCAAGGTACGAGTATAAAGATGAACCAATGCGACATTTTTCTGCAGAAGATACAAAGGGTAATACCATTGAGATTGGTGAAAACCGTGCCTGCATAACTCATACAAACGGCAAAACAATGAGAATTGCCACAAGCTTTCCTGCCGAGTTTGGTTCAGGCTCTGCAAAGGCAATGTCTGAGCCCTACCCAAGTGCATTTTTAGGCTCCGAACCGGAAAACTGCGATGATAATGTTGTCAAAATTTCAGCAGCTATTGAGCCGGGGAAGCCTCTTGACGGGTATATTATTGTAATTTACAACTCAGACGAGGAAACTCTGGATAAGTGGCTTAAAATGAAAAACCCAATGGGCTACATAAAACAGCAGATATACGCAAAGTTTGCATGTATTGATGTCACAACTCCCGAAAATTCTTTGAATCTCACCATCCCTCCCACAGTTATTGCTCTTGATTCGTCCTGGCATAATAATTCATTCTATCATGGTGCGTTTGCTTACCATGCACCGTTTTTGGGATGGAGAAACTGGTATGCTCCCACAGCATTAGGATGGGGCGACAGGGTTGAAAAAGCAATGGAGATGTGGCTTTCATACATTACACGCGGTCCCATAAGTGAAGAATATGTTTGGTATGACGATATTCCTATTCCTGACGGTGAAAATAAGTTTGACAAGAGATGGCATATACTTGAAAATTCCGTTGGCAGGTTGCCGGCAGACTTTGCTGCTCCGGATTCTCCAAACTATGGTCCGTATAACATGCAGGAATGTGCTCTTGATATGATGCTTTATTATATTGAATGGTCAGGAAATCTTGAAATTGCAGAAAAATACTTTGATGACCTTTGCTCAATGGTAGAGTGGGAAAGAAGAGTTTTTGACCCGGATGATGATGGGCTGTATCAAAACTTCCTTAACACCTGGATTTCCGATGGCCATAACTACAACGGCGCCGGCTGTGCGCAATCAAGTGCGTATAATTACCGTGCTAATTTTGTCTTATCAAAGATTGCAGAGAGAATCGGACGTGATGGAGAAGTTTTTGCAAAGCGTGCAGAGAAAATCAAAAAAGTTCTGAACGAAAAACTGTGGCTGGCAAATGACGGCGTTATTGCTGAATCTCTTGATACAGTAGGAAATTGCCTTATTCATCCGTCTGTAGAGCTTGCTACAGTATATCACGTAATAGACTCTGATATGATTGACGATTTTAAAGCATACAGAACTCTGAAATTTACGGAAAATCATATTAAAAATATTGTAACACCCGGCATAAAAGGAAGGCTTTGCTATTCCTCCAACTGGCTGCCTAAACAGTATTCAAACTGTGGGCTCTTCCCTGCAGAAAATGCACATCTTGCTCTTGTATATTTCAAGCTTGGTTTGCGTGAAGAGGGTAAAAAAATACTTGACGGTATATCAGCTTGTTACTTTATGGGAAAAAACCCCGGCATGGCACCACACGTTCAGTCTAACAGATGTACGTCCGATCTTGGTGACCTTGATTTCTCAGATGTATCCGGTACATATCTTCGCCTTGTTGTGGAAGGTCTTTTTGGAATCAGAATCAATCACCTTGACAATGTTGTTCACATTCAGCCCGGACTGCCGGATGAGTGGGATCACGCAAGCTTAACATTGAAAGATATTTCACTTGATTATACCAGAAAGGGAAATCAGGAAATATTTAATATATGCTGCGACAGGTCGGAAGATAAACTGATAAAAATCCCAATGCGTTCGGCAGAAATCGAAACTATATTGCTTGACGGCGAGCCTGTATCATACCAGATTGAGGCTGCCCCGAATAACAGTTTTGTTTTAATTAAGACAAATAAAGCCGGTAGATTTCAACTTCGTGTAATGCACGGAAGCACAGCTGTTCCGGCGCTTGAATTCCCGATGAAAGTTATTGCAGAAAACAAAATTTCCTTTGAAGTTTTAAACGGCAATCTCGTTGAAGCATTTGATGTATCCGAAACATTGAATGACATTAAAATTGTTGGTAATAAAGTATATGCAACAGCAAAAGCTGTTTCCGGCGACCATACTTTGTTTATTCGTGTTCAATCCGGTGAATATGATGCCTGGCTTGCAGCTGATTACAACATTGTAAAAGAAGAGAAGGAAGAAAAACAGATTATCGACAGACCATTTGAGCCGGTTGATATATCCGCATTTTTCAATTGTAATATGAAAGATGTTCACGAACAGGCATATATATCCCCAAGGCCTACGGCGTTTTCAATGGGTGTATTCCAGAACGGTCGTTTCTCACACAACTGGAATCAACGAGGAAGATATGAGGCATATATTGACGACACCCTTTTCAGAGAATCAGGTGGTATAGTTCACTCTCCGTCGGGAATCCCATTTATGACACCTGCCGAAAATGAAAATCTGGCTTGTGTTTCTGTTTTTGATGTTTTCCCGAATGATATAACTGTTCCGCTTAGCGGTAAAGGGCAGGAAATTGCTGTTTTGTTTATAGCAAGCACATACTGCATGCATTCGTATGTTGAAAATGCTCGTATAACTGTTAGTTATGCTGATGGTACATCCACACATTCAAAGCTTATATATCCTCTGAATATTGACGACTGGCTGACATCCGCACTGACCACTGAAGCCGAGATTTTTTACTTTAACAATTACAATCATGCAACAGTGCATAAACTGACAATTGACCCTGATAAAGAGCTTGAAAGTATAAAAATCGAAGCCATCGCAAATGAAGTTATTTTAGGTATTGCGGGAATAAGTATTCGACAATAATACTACAAAAACTACCCTGTGGCTATTGCCACAGGGTAGTTTTGTTTGAAATTAAATTGTATTACTTACCTAAATTAACTGTAACCTTTTTCATAACAATGGGTTCAACCGGTGATGCAAGTTCGCCAGACTGATTGTAGTCACGTTCTTTTTCAAGGAAGCTGTCAAGGACATTCATTCCCATAATTACCTTGCCAAAAGCCGCATAATTGCCGTCAAGGAAGGATGCATCATCATAGCAGATAAAGAACTGACTTGATGCACTGTTGGGATTATCCGCACGTGCCATTGAAATCACTCCACGTGTGTGGCTTAAAGTATTTGTTTCAACACCGTTTGACGCAAACTCACCAAGAATGGTGTTTTCGCTGCCACCTGTTCCGTCGCCCTTGGGGTCGCCGCCCTGTGCCATAAAGCCTTCAACTACGCGGTGGAAGGTCAGTCCGTCATAAAAACCCTCCTTTACCAATGTCACGAAATTAGCAACTGTCTGTGGTGCATATTCGGGATAAAGCTCTATCAGAATCTTTTGTCCATCTTCCATATGAATGGTAACAACCGGATGTCCTGTGGGAATCTCTTCATAAGTCTTAACCTTGCTGTTCATCTGCTTTTCATACTCTTCATACATCTGATTTGTATAATCAATAACTTCCTGTAAAAGCCTTGTCACGCGGTTTACAATAACAACAGCTTCTGCACGAGTACCGCCGTTACCTGCTTCAATATTGCCGTTTTCGTCGCCGGTCATTATGTTCAAAAAGAACGAATTCTCAACAGCGCTTGAAATAGCCGTCGGATAAGTCTTTTCGATTTCATCCTTGTCATTGTAAGTATTTCCACTGTCCTGCCCAACAATTCCACAGACATTTCCTATACTTTCACTTACAATATATGCCATTTCCCATCTGCTGATTGGCATATCGAAATCTGCCGCACTCATTTCACCGGGAACAGTTTCACCAACCTTAGAGCTTTCATCAAGTGGCAGGAACATTGTGGTGGTTGCAAAATTATAGTGTTTTGCTGCCCAGTGAGTTCCGTCATCAAATTCATCAGGGATGGTAACCTCTACTTTTTTGCAGATAGCAGCTGTAAGCATTTTTACAAACTCTCCACGGGAAATCTTATCATCAGGACGGAACCTGCCGTCGGGGTCACCATTTACCGAGCCACCCTCATAAGCAGTCTCAATCTCAGTCTCTGCCCAGTGACCCGAAACATCCGAAAAAGGATGTGCAAATGCAGTAATTCCGCAAATCATTGTCACAGCAAGTAATAACGCAGTTATTTTTTTCATATATTATCTCCTTTTTCTTATGTCGTAAGACACAGCTTATTCTTCAATAATTGTAACTCTTTTCATTGTAACAGGTTCAACAGGTGATGCAAGCTCGCCCGACATATTATAAGTTCTTTCAACATCAAGGAATGCATCAACAACCTCCATACCCTCAACAACTTTACCGAATGCCGCATAGTTGCCATCAAGGAAAGATGCATCGTCATAGCAAATAAAGAACTGACTTGATGCACTATCGGGATTCTGACTGCGTGCCATTGAAATTACGCCCCTTGTATGACTTAATGTGTTAGCTTCAAAGCCATTGGATGCAAATTCACCGGGAATCTGAACTCCGCTGCCTCCCATACCTGTGCCCTCGGGGTCGCCACCCTGCGCCATAAAGCCTTCAACAATGCGGTGAAAGCCCACTCCGTCATAAAAACCGTCCGAAACAAGATCTACAAAATTCTGAACAGTCTGTGGTGCATATTCGGGATAAAGCTCGATTACAAACTCGCCCCCGTTTTCCATCTCTACCAATACCTTTGTGTTTTCTGTCATAACATTTTCCTCCTTAGTGTTTTCTGTCACGGCGTTTTCATCTTTTTTGTCGTTTGCCGTTGTCTGGCTGGTGCTTGCAGTCAAAGAGCCTTCAATCTTATCATCAGTTTTAAAGCCGCCTGTAGCGCCAATTACAAATAGTGTAATCAAAACCGCTGCCACCACAATTCCTGCCACCCAACTCCAGACAGAACTTTTGCTTTTTTTATTTGATTTTTTATTATTTGCCATAGCTTTTAATTTCCTTTCTGCAACATCTAAGAATCATTGTAATTCTTCGCACAGAATTTGTCAATACTAAGAATGTTACAATTTGATGAATTTTTCTTTTTAACTATTGTTTTTAAATGAAATTTATGGTAATATAATAATTGTAGAAAATTTGACTTTTTACTCCGCATCGCGGAATATATATCTTCAGTTCAGGAGGCGATCACTTGAAAAAAACATTACGGGGAATTGGTTTCTATGTGATATTATTTTTAATAATACTCGCTATCTTCATTATGACATCAATGCCCGAATCCACTACAAAATATGTATATTCTGACCTCATCACCATGATCGAAAACCAACAGGTTGTCGAAATGCAGGTTGTCGAGCCCAACATCTATGCAAAGCTCGTTGACGGCACCCAGATTCAGGTTGCAACTCCGGGATATCCTGTGTTGTATCTCAGCGTAGGTGACGAAATTGACCGTCAGGTTGCGGCAGGAACTCTTAAAATTGATACTCCCGAGCCTGTATCACCGCCATGGTGGCTAAGCTTACTACCTTCACTCGGTCTTATTGTTATAATGATTGTGTTTTGGGTTATTTTTATGCGACAATCACAAGGTGGCGGCAAAGGCGGAGTTATGTCATTTAACAAAAGCCGCGCCAAAGTATCGATTGACGGTAAAAACAAAAAAACCTTTGACGATGTTGCAGGGGAAGACGAAGAAAAGGAAGAACTTCAGGAAATTGTTGATTTTCTTAAAAACTCTGATAAATTCCGTGAGCTTGGGGCAAGAATTCCCAAGGGCGTTCTGCTTGTCGGCCCTCCCGGAACAGGTAAAACCCTGCTTGCCAAGGCAGTTGCAGGCGAGGCAGGAGTTCCCTTCTTCTCTATTTCAGGTTCTGACTTTGTTGAAATGTTTGTAGGCGTTGGTGCATCACGTGTTCGTGACCTTTTCGAACAGGCAAAGAAATCCGCACCTTGCATTATCTTTATCGACGAAATCGACGCAGTTGGCCGCCAAAGAGGTGCGGGCCTTGGTGGTGGGCACGACGAAAGAGAACAAACTCTTAACCAGCTTCTTGTCGAAATGGACGGCTTTGGCGTTAACGAAGGAGTAATTGTTATCGCCGCAACAAACCGACCCGACATTTTAGACAGTGCCCTTCTCCGTCCTGGTCGTTTTGACCGACAGGTTGTTGTTGACATTCCGGACGTAAGAGGCAGAGAGGCTATACTTAATGTCCACGCAAAGGGCAAGCCCCTTGCAGAAGATGTAAAGCTTGACGTCCTTGCAAAAGAGACAGTTGGCTTTACCGGTGCCGATATTGAAAATCTTATGAACGAAGCCGCACTTCGTGCCGCAAGACTTGGTGCAAAAGAAATTACTATGTTTGATTTAGAAGAATCCATTATGAAGGTTCTTGCGGGCCCCGAAAAGAGAACACGCAAAATCACTGAAAAAGACAAAAAGATTACTGCATATCACGAAGCAGGTCACGCAGTAGTACAGAAAATGCTGCCCACACAGGACAGAGTTCAGCAGATTTCCATTATCCCCCGTGGCAGAGCGGCAGGCTATACTATGTCACTTCCTAAGGATGATTCCTCGCATATGTCAAAAACAGAGATGCTTGAGGAGATTGTTTCACTCCTGGGCGGACGTGTGGCAGAAAGTCTCTTCCTTGATGATATCTGTACAGGAGCTTCAAACGATATCGAACGCGCCACAGCAATTGCAAAAAATATGGTTGTGCGCTTTGGTATGAGTGAGGTTTTAGGTACACGGTCATTTGCCAGCAACAACGACGAGGTATTTATAGGCCGTGACTTTGGTCACACCAAAGACTACAGTGAAGATGTTGCTGCAAAGATTGACTCTGAAATCAAGCGAATTATTGACGAGTGCTATGCACGCTGTGAAGAAATTCTTAAGGCAAACTCGGTAGCTGTTGAAGCAACCGTTGCACAGCTCCTTGAAAAAGAAAAACTTGATGCAGACGATTTTGATGCAATATTCAATAGCAAAACATCTGATATAAACACAGCAGCAGCCGAGGAAACCTCTGCTGACGCAGAAAAAATAACCGAAGAATAATCCAGCAGGGCTGTTGCATAATGCAATAGCCTTTTGCATATAGGGGGCAATTACAAATGAAACATATTGAGGTAAAATGTCCTGCAAAAATCAATCTCTCACTTGATGTCATAAGCCGCCGCAGCGACGGCTATCATAACCTTTCGATGATTATGCAGGAAGTCAAGCTTTTTGACATTCTTAGCTTTGAAATTTCAGATGGTAACGAAATCATATTAACATCATCCGACGACTCCGTTCCGGTTGATGATACCAACCTTATTGTCAAGGCAGCTAAAGCATTTTTTGATAAAACCGGGATATCTGCATCCACAAAGATTCATCTATGTAAAAACATACCAATGGGCGCAGGACTTGGCGGTGGCTCGACCGATGCCGCAGGAACGCTGACCGCCCTTAACACGCTGTTTGACAATCCCCTTACAACAGACAATCTTGCGGTTATTGCAAAGACTTTGGGGGCTGATGTCCCATTCTTCCTTTATGGTGGTTGTATGCTTGCCGAAGGTATTGGCGAAATACTCACCCCTCTTCCTCCGCTGACCGATGCATATATTGTTCTTGCGAAACCACCTGTTCACGTATCAACCGCATATGTGTATAAAAACCTTATACTTGACGAAAACACAAAACATCCTAACACCAAAGGGGCAATTACCGCCCTTAAAACCGGAAATCTTGACCTTTTGGCTACCTCCTGTGGAAATGTTCTTGAAACCGTTACTGCAAACGAATATCCCCAGATAGAAGAATACAAAAAAATAATGCTGCACTGCGGTGCAGCATACTCACTGATGAGTGGCAGCGGTTCCTCGGTTTTTGGCATATTCGCCGACGAAAGCTCTGCCAATATGGCATATAATAAATTTAAAAATATTACGCCATTTACATACATGGTATAAACAAATGAGACTGTTTTTGCAGTCTCATTTGTTTTACTTTATACTATATCCACCTTTAATCATTACAATTATATCGGTTTGAGCCTTTAAACCTCTGCCGTCTGCAACCGGAACAATCAACAAATGGTTAGCTGGCATTGCTGTGCCGTTTGCCAAATCGGTGCCAGCAGTAGTATCTGCAAGACCGCCCTTTTCCGTAGCAATTATTTCCGCCTTGCCCATTCTCAAAATCAGTTCAGCTCCGGCAGAACATATAATTTCGTCCCCTTCCTTTGCCTCAACCACTTTAAATGTATCAGCATCAGCGCCTTCTGATGTGCCACCCGAGGACAAGCCTGCCAGTTTGCTTTCAACATATTGTTCAATCTTGGGCATAAGAACATTCTCAATATAAGATTTTGAAATCAATGGGTCATCATCTGTTCCCGGTTCAGCAAGAACAACTGTAAACATCGTACAAAGGCAAATCAATCCCGAAACAATCATAAATTTTAGTCTTCTTTTTTTCATAACGTATTCCTCCCTGTATCTACAGTATTTAAAGACCAAAGCTTATTTCCAAAGCCTCATTAACCCGAGTCATAAGCTCATCATCAAGGTGTCCTATTTTTTCTTTTAATCTTCTTTTGTCAATGGTTCGTATCTGCTCTGCCAACACCACAGAATCCTTTGACAGCCCATATTCATTGGCATCAAGCTCGATATGGGTGGGCATCTTTGCCTTGTTTATCTGGGATGTAATGGCAGTTGCAATAACCGTGGGACTGTATTTATTGCCGACATCATTCTGGATAATAAGTACAGGTCTCACTCCTCCCTGCTCTGAACCAACAACAGGGCTTAAATCTGCATAATAGATATCTCCTCTTTTAATTACCACAATAATTCACACTCCGCAAGTATTCAAGAATTGGTGCGGAAACAAAGTATTCTCTGCCATCACGCACATTCAATCCTTGGTACATTATACGCAAAGTATGAAATTTTGGCTCTATGTATCCAGAAGATAATTAGTTACTTCCGTCACTTCGCCGTCCCTGATATAAATGCGCGGAACACGGCGTCCCACAGCACAAACCAGTTCATACCCGATTGTGCCGATAAGTTTTGCTGTATTCTCAGCAGAAAACTTATCCGAGCCGCCAAACAAGATAACCTCGTCACCGACATTTATATTATTAACCGCAGTTACGTCAATCATACATTGATCCATACAAATTCTTCCTATCTGTTTTGCCGTCTGACCGCAAACAGACACAACCGTCTTGTTTGAAAGACCACGCATATATCCATCAGCATAGCCGACAGAAACTGTTGCAATTTTTGATTTTTCGTTTAAAGTATAGGTTCTTCCATAACTAAGCTGGGCGCCCGCATCAAGCACCTTTATATGACTTACTCTTGATTTAAATGTCATTGAAGGCAATAAATCTATCATGGATTTATCAAAATCACAGGATGGATAAATGCCATAAAGAATTATTCCTGCACGCACCATATCAAGATGCATTTCGGGAAATCTTATCAACGCTGCACTGTTACAAATATGCTTTATAGGAATTTTTAAGCCTCTTTCCTCAAGACTTTGTGCAACCGTCATAAAACGTTCAAACTGCATCCGTGTGTAACTGTCTTCATCTTCATCAGCAGCAGCAAAATGCGAAAACATCCCCTCAATATAAATGCCGGGAAGTTTTGCAATCTTTAAAATTTCATCTACTGTATTACAGTCCTCAGCAAGAAAGCCTATTCGCGACATCCCGGTATCAAGCTTTATATGCAGCTTTGCCGTCTTTCCGGCAGCACAAGCCGCCGCAGAGAACTTTTCTGCAAAGGAATAATCCGACACGGCAGGCATTATGTTAAAGTCAATCAGTTTTTTTATATCTGAATCGGTTGAATTGCCAAGCACCAGAACAGGAACACCAAAGCCTGCCTTTCTTAGTTCTACCGCTTCATCAGCAAAGGCAACAGCCAGTTGGTCGGCACCATTTTCCAACAACACCCTGGCAGTCTGACAAACACCATGACCATAGGCATTGGCCTTTACCACACCCATCATCTGTGTGCCTTTTGACAGTTTCTTTTTTATTTCTGATGTATTGTGTCCTATGGCATCCAAACTAATCTCTGCCCAGACTCTTAAATCGGTTGTCATTTTACCATCTCTTTTTTATAATCTATTTAATTTCGTCGGCAATAGCAAAAGCTGTATAATCCGCCACATCTCCAGCCATCAATCCATAAATTCCAAATTTCTCTGCCGCCATATCCCCGGCTTTTCCGTGAATATATGCTCCCAACACCGCCGCATCAAAAACACTTAGCCCCTGACCAAGGAACGCCGCCACAACACCCGAAAGCACATCCCCTGTGCCGCCCGTTGCCATCCCTGGATTCCCCGTTGAGTTAATTCTTACTCGGCTGCCGTCTGCAATCACAGTTTTTCTACCTTTAAGCAATACAGTGATACCATATTTTTCAGCGAAAGCCATCGCAACTGCCGCGCGGTTTTGCTGAATTTCCTCTATAGAAAGCCCCGACAGCCGTGACATTTCACCGGGATGAGGTGTAATAACCACATCGCACGACCTATCTTTGAGGATATCACAGTTTTTGCTGAGAGTATTAAGCCCGTCTGCATCTATAACCAGCTTGCCTTTATAATCCAACAGCAAGCCCTTCAGTACGCTGTGCATATCATTATTCTGACCCAAACCGGGACCAAAAACCACCGCATCAGATTTATTTGCATATTCCAGTATTGTTTTCATTGCGCCTTCTGTAATTTTACCATCATAATCCTCAAGTGCAACAGTCATTGCCTCGGGCAACATACAGGCAACAATATGCCGTTCACTTTCGGGCGTTCCGATAGTTACAAGCCCTGCGCCGCTCCTCAGAGCGCCTTTTGCCGCAAGATATGCCGCGCCTGTCATACCACGGCTGCCTGCCACAATAAACAACCTTCCGCAGTTACCTTTATGTGCATCAAGGCTACGTTTTGGAATAAGCTCCTTCATTTCGGCATTTCGCATCAACCTGTAATCGTCCTCACCACAAACCACTGCCACTGCATTTGTTCTGTTGTGAGAAATGCTGAGGGATACTCCTTGTCGTTTACCTCGAAAAACAATAAAGGGTGCCCCTAAACCTTCGTGTTCCACAGAAATATCCGAAAGTTCAAGTCCCCTTATTCCGCTTCCTTTATACTTGACAAAAGCTTCCTTTGCAGCATAAAAGCCGGCTAAGGTTTCCACTCTTTCGCCCATTTCCCCAAAATATTCAATTTCCGACTGTGTGAAAACCTTTTCGGTAAAGCCCGGTGTCTTCTCCACCGCTCTTTTTATTCTTTCGATTTCAATTATATCAACGCCGCAATTTATCATCTTTTTGGATTAAATTTTTCAATATTAGTTATTATTTTATCCGAAGGACTAAAAATCAGCATACTCTTTACGCTGTCACTAAAATACACCACAAAATAATTGCTGTCTGAATTCTTTTCGGCCACCGCATAAATCTTCTTTACCGAAACATCCGAAAGATATCTGTTAAAAGTCCCTTGCTCGCTGTTGCAAAATCCATAAGCTTCAAGACCTGTAACCTTAATGGTTGTTAGTCTTTTTCTGTTTCTGCGGTTTACAATCTTGTCAACATCAATCTCGGTGTTGACCATAGAATATTCATATTCCACATTCTGCGAAACCACGATACGATACGCAAGATAAAATACAGCTACCACCAAAAGCGGTACGATGCCCGTCAGCACAGGAAGCAACAACGGAAGAAAAGTACCTATAACAAAAGCAACCAGCACACTAAGCAACACAATGCCAAAAGATGCTGCAATGTGTTTAAAATTTCTCTTTCTTTCAACTATTTCTTCAATAAAAATATCCATATTAATATCCTCCTTACTTATTTATCTTTACTGTGATGAGGGGTGTGGAACCATTCCTTGTCATCCTTTTTCAAAATTCCCATAATTCCAACGGGAATCCATGTCGCAAGATAAACCGCAAAACCCCAGGCATTTTTCAGCACGTTTCGGTCAAGCCGTCTGTCATTGTACAGCCCCGCAAGAATAAGAAAAATATTTCCCAACACCAAAACTGTAAGCAACAAAAACTTCCACGCTTCGGTCCACATCTCGCAAAACAGCCCAAAGCAAGCCGACTTTTCAGGAAGTATAAACATCATTGCATATATCGCAGTAAAGAATATTGCTGTAAGCGGGTACAACGTATCTCCCCAGAAATTCATCAGCATATGGAGTGCCGAGGCCGACTTTTCTTCAAATCCCTTTTTTATCAGGGGCTTTACATAATGCGAAGCCACATCAGCAAGCCCTTGCATCCACCGCCGTCTCTGCCTTATAGAAGTTGAAATCTGCGTGGGCTTTTCATCATAAACAACTGCATTATGTGCCCAGCCAACTTTAATATCGCTGAGCGCAAGCTTAAGTGTAAATTCGGTATCTTCAGCAAGACAGGTTGCACCCCAGCCGAATTTTTTTATCAATTCACTCTCAACAGCAAAGCCTGTACCACCAAGTCTGCAGCCTAAATCAAGATTTCCTCTTGAAAGCTGGGATAGCCTGTTGTTAATCCAATACCACAAGGAATAGGAAAATGTCAGCCATGAATCGGTGGGATTCTTGCTGTCAAGATAACCCTGAACTGCACGATAACCCTCGTTTATCTTATTGTTCATATGGATAAGGAAATCACCTTCAACCAGATTATCTGCGTCAAATACACAAATATATTCAAACTTTTTTTCAAGAGCAAATATCCGGTCAAATGCAAATTCCATCGCATACCCCTTGCCTCGTTTTGATGTATCAAAACGTTCAAGAACGGTTGCCCCTGCCATCCGCGCCTTTTCTGCCGTTTTATCATCACAGTTATCCGCAACAACAAAAACCTGAAAACATTCCTTTGGATAGTTAATATCATTTAAACTTTCAACAATCTCAGCAACAACATTCTCCTCATTATGTGCAGCAACAAGCAAGGCAAAAGAATGGTTTGTATTCACTTTTCTTTCTTTATTTGAAATCTTCAGCGAAAAAAGGGCAATCACAAAATAATAACACCCAATAAAAAACAATACAAGCTGACAAATCTCAATTAAAACTTTAAGCAGCAATTTCACGTCAACCTTTCGATTTGAACAAAGTGGCTTTGCCATTCGCCTTGCGGCGGTCGGAGCAACTACACTTTGTTTGCCCATATGCATTTCGGCAAATCCGAAAAATTCGCACGGGCAATTTAATTAATGTTTATATATAAATTCCACAATTCTACTTATATCACATTATACATTATGCGACAAATAATTTCAATAGCTTTGCAAAAAGTTTTTTCATATAAACTACACTTTCAAAGCAAACTGCCATATACTGTAAATAAAAATATAATATTCTTTAAGACATTTATATAAAATTTAAATATTTTAAAGAATTTTCTTTACTAAGGGCAAACTTTGGTGTATAATATTATATGTATGTAAACTTATCTGTTATGAGGTTCATTATATGAGTTTTATTAAAACTTTAAACGAAGAAATTACTCTTGTGTTCGAGCGTGACCCTGCTGCCCGCAGCAAATGGCAGGTACTCTTTCTTTACCCCGGCGTAAAGGCTGTACTCAGCTACCGCTTTGCACACAAGCTATACTGCAAGGGACATTATTTCCTTGCTGACTGGGTGTCAAAACGTGCCCGCCGCAAAACCGGTATCGAAATCCATCCGGCAGCACAAATAGGCAAGGGTCTGTTTATCGATCATGGTATGGGCGTTGTTATCGGCGAAACTACCATTATCGGCGAAAACTGTACTCTGTATCAGGGCGTAACGCTGGGCGGTACAGGAAAGGACAAAGGCAAGCGTCACCCAACCATCGGTAACAATGTCACCATTGGCAGCGGTGCAAAGGTGCTTGGTCCCTTCACTGTTGGCGATAACAGCAAAATTGCCGCCAACGCAGTAGTTCTTAACGAAATTCCACCCAACAGCACTTGCGTGGGTGTTCCTGCACATATTGTCAAGCGTGACAATGTCAAGGTTGCTCCTGCTAAAATCGACCTTGACCAGATTCACATTCCTGACCCTGTATCTATGGAACTTTGCAAACTGCGTATTGACCTTGAACGTCTTAAAACACAGATGGAAACTAACCAAAAAGGAGATAAAAACAATGAAGGTCTTTAATACATTAAACCGAAAAAAAGAGGAGCTTATTCCTGTTGAAAAAGGTGTGTTCCGCATGTATTCATGCGGTCCTACAGTTTATAACTACTTCCATATCGGCAACGCACGCCCTTTTATCATATTTGACACCCTGCGCCGCTATCTTGAATACTGCGGTAACACAGTTTATTTTGTACAGAATTTTACTGATATTGATGATAAAATGATTAACAAGGCAAACGAGCTTGGCATCACAGTAAAGGAGCTTGCCGACCAATATATCGAGGAATACTTCAAGGATGCTGACGGTCTGGGCATCAAGCGTGCCACTGTTCACCCAAGAGCAACCGACAATATTGACGCAATTATTGAAATTG
Source organism: Clostridia bacterium (assembly GCA_045586925.1). Taxonomy (GTDB): domain Bacteria; phylum Bacillota; class Clostridia; order Monoglobales; family Monoglobaceae; genus SIG440. Next base: position 15,084 of record JAZNBG010000010.1, read on the forward strand.
TCAAAGAGCTTGAAGACAAGGGCTTTGCCTATAATGTTAATGGCGATGTATACTTTGCCGCAAAAAAATTTAAGGAATACGGCAAGTTGTCACACCAGCCCCTTGAAGATTTGGAAAGTGGGGCAAGAATTAATATAAACGAGGACAAGGAAGACCCAATGGACTTTGCTTTGTGGAAAAAACAAAAACCCGGTGAGCCTGCGTGGGAGAGTCCCTGGGGTATGGGCCGTCCCGGATGGCACATCGAATGTAGTGCTATGGCAAACAAGTTTCTTGCCAAGACCATTGATATTCACAGCGGTGGTCAGGACCTTATCTTCCCCCACCACGAAAATGAAATAGCACAAAGTGAATGTGCCCACGGTGTAACCTTTGCAAACTATTGGATGCACAATGGTTATATCAATGTTGACAACCGCAAAATGTCAAAATCCTTAGGCAATTTCTTTACCGTTCGTGAGATTGCGGCGGAATTTGATTATGAAGTTATCCGCTTCTTTATGCTGTCTGCACATTACAGAAGTCCCATCAATTTCAGCAAGGATTTGATGGAATCTGCAAAGTCTGCTCTTGACAGAATTTATAACTGTCTTTCGGATATGCGTTTTCTGGCAGGAAACGCCGAAAGCCGTCCGGAATTTACCGATGCAGAAAAAGCCTTTATCGAAACACTTGATGCATTTAAGGCAAAATATATCGCCGCAATGGATGATGACCTTAACACCGCAGATGCAATTTCTGTTCTCTTTGAAATCGTATCCGAAGCAAATAAAAGCATCACTGCAACCTCTGGTTTTTCAAAGCAGGCAATCGAGCATGCAATCAATATGCTGACAGAGCTTGGCGGTGTGCTTGGCTTGCTTCAAAAAAAAGACGAGGGAACAAACGACGAGGTTGACGCTATCTTAGAGGAACGTGCCAAAGCCCGTGCTGAAAAGAACTGGACAAAATCAGACGAGTTGCGTGATAAACTGAAGGAAATGGGCATAATAGTAAAAGATACCCCACAGGGTCAGCAGATAACAAAAGCATAGAGCTTTTGTAAATCAATAAGTAATAATGAATAAATAATAATGAAAAATTATGGCACAAATGCTTTGCAGTTGAATTTATAAAAATCGCTTTGCGATTTTTACCGCAATTATTCATTATTCATCATTAATTATTCATTTAAAGGAACTTTTCTATGCTTGATACTTTTTTAAAACAATTCGCCTTGGGCGAGAATGTCTCGCCCAAGCAATATTCCCCCCTTACCCTTGCATATATCGGGGATGCGGTTTATGAACTTTTTGTCCGCACATATCTTATAAAGGATGCCAACTTTCCAGTAAACCGCCTTCATAAAGAAGCCATTCACCTTGTAAACGCCAAGGCACAGTCTGACCTTTATCAAAAAATAAAGGACAAGCTTACCGAGGAAGAGATGCAGATTTACAAACGCGGCAGGAACACTAATTCACATCCGCCAAAAAATGCAGATATGGTGGATTATAAATCAGCCACAGGAGTTGAGGCATTAATCGGATATCTCTACCTCATCGGGAATGACAGCCGTATTGCAGAATTACTTAACTATCTTATTGACTAATTCACTCATAGCATTTTTACATATTTCAAAAAGGAGATTATTAAAAATGCTTGCTGTGATCAAAAAATGTCTTTCTGTGCTCCTTGGCACATTTATTGTGGCAATGTCTTTGGATTTATTTTTAGTTCCTGCAGACATTGCGCCGGGCGGTCTGAGCGGAGTTGCAATAATACTTCATCACCTAGCCAATATCCCTGTAGGTCTTTCAATACTGTTCCTTAACATTCCCATATTTATATGGGCACTTCGGTATTTTGATGCAAAATTTTTATTTTCCTCGCTTTTTGGTATGATATCACTTTCAATTCTTACCGATGCTTTTGCGTGGATTAAACCCGTAACAGGTGATATGCTGCTTTCTGCCGTATATGGCGGTGCTCTTATGGGACTTGGCTTAGGTATAGTTTTTATCTCAGGTTCTACTACCGGAGGAACAGACATAGCCGCACAGATACTGAAAAAACACTTCCCCTCAATTTCTGTTGGAAAGTTCGTTCTTATAATCGATGCCTTTATCGTAGCTCTGGCAGGGCTGACCTTTGGCAGATGGGAAATCATTCTTTATTCAGCTGTAGCTCTTTATATATGCACCTATATCATAGACCTTCTTGCAGAGGGCATTGATTTTGCCAAGGTGGCATATATTATTTCGGATAAACCCAAAAAAATTTCGTCCGAAATCTCTTCACAACTTGAGCGGGGAAGTACCGCCCTTTATGGCACATCACACTACAGCGGTGCAGATAAAACAGTTTTGATGTGCGTGGTTAAAAAATATGAAATAAACAAGCTAAAAAGACTGATAAAAGATATAGACAAGGATGCCTTTGTAATCCTTTCCGACACCCGCGAGGTTCTTGGAAACGGATTTAAGGCACATTGATAAAACAGAATATAATTAACATTTTATATACAACGGAGGCACAAAGCAATGAGCAACAAAAAATGCAATCTTAAACTTTCTGCCGCTAACATCCGCAAAATGGCACTTGAGGCAATTCACAGTGCCAAGGCAGGTCATCCCGGCGGATCCCTTTCGGCTGCAGATATTCTGACATACCTTTATATGTCCGAAATGAACATCGACCCCCAAAACCCCAAAGACCCCAACCGTGACAGATTTGTTCTTTCAAAGGGTCATGCAGCACCCGGTCTTTATGGAGCATTGGCAGAAAAAGGTTTTATCCCCAAAGAAGATATCAAAACCTTCCGCCATGCAGAAAGCTATCTGCAAGGTCATCCTGATATGAAGGGTGTGCCCGGCGTTGATATGTCAACAGGCTCGCTTGGTCAGGGTATCAGTGCTGCCTGCGGAATTGCTCTCGCCGGCAAGCTGGATAATAAAGATTACCGCGTTTATACAATTCTTGGTGATGGCGAATGTGAAGAAGGTCAGGTCTGGGAGGCAGCAATGTTTGCGGCTCACTATAAGCTGGATAACCTGACTGCATTTCTTGATTTCAACGGGCTTCAGATTGACGGTGACATCCGTGAGGTTATGAATCCTACCCCCTTTGACAAAAAATTTGAAGCATTTAACTGGAATGTAATAACAATTGATGGTCACGATTTTGAGCAAATCGCAAATGCGATTGAGGCTGCAAAGGCTTGCAAAGACAAACCCACAATTATTATTGCAAACACCATCAAAGGTAAAGGTGTGTCATATATGGAAAATCAGGCAGGCTGGCACGGCAATGCTCCCTCTGACGAGCAGTATGAAATTGCAATAAGCGAGCTTGACCAATACATAAAATCTTTGGGAGGTGCATGCTAATGTATACAATTGGAGAAAAAAAGGCAACCCGTGAAAGCTACGGTGCTGCCCTTGCAGAATTTGGCAGTGACGAAAGAATTGTCGTTTTGGATGCTGACCTTTCAAAATCAACTAAAACAGAAACCTTTAAAAAAGCATATCCCGATAGATTTATCAACTGTGGCATTGCCGAGGGCAATATGATGGCTGTTGCTGCAGGTATGGCAAGCTGTGGCAAGATTGTATTTGCCAGCTCTTTTGCTATGTTTGCGGCAGGCAGAGCCTTTGAACAGGTAAGAAACTCTATCGGTTATCCCAATCTTAACGTAAAAATCGGTGCAACACACGCAGGTATCTCGGTTGGCGAAGACGGAGCTACTCACCAATGTCTTGAGGATATCGGCATTATGCGTACAATCCCTAATATGGTAATTTTAAATCCTGCCGATGCAACAGAAGCACGTTTGGCGGTAAAGGCAGCAATTGACTATAACGGACCTGTGTACTTGCGTTTTGGCAGACTTGCTGTTCCCACTATATTTGGCGAAGACTATAAGTTTGAAATTGGCAAGGGTGTACAGCTTGCCGACGGTAAGGATGTAACCATTGTTGCAACAGGACTTATGATACCCTATGCGCTGGAGGCAAAAACAGCTCTTGCAGAAATCGGCATTGACGCAAGAGTAATCAATATCCATACAATCAAGCCCATTGACCGTGACATCATCATCAAGGCCGCAAAAGAAACCGGCGCAATTGTCACCGCCGAAGAACATAACATTATTGGCGGTCTTGGCTCAGCCGTTGCAGAAGTTCTGGCAGAAGGCTGTCCTGTTCCTATGGAACGCATTGGCACTCAGGATGTATTTGGACGTTCAGGCGTGCCTGCCAAACTCTTTGAAATCTATGGTCTTGACACCAAAACAATAGTCGAAAAAGCAAAGGCTGTAATTGCAAGAAAGAAATAGTTTTTACATAATTTTAACGCAAAAGGAGCATTAATATATGAAAATCTATTCTTCAATCTCTGACCTTATTGGTGCAACTCCCTTGATGGAGATTAAAAACTACAGCAAAGCTTGTAATTTAAACACTCCACTCCTTGCAAAACTGGAATATTTCAACCCTGCAGGCAGTGCCAAGGACAGAATTGCAAAAGCTATGCTTGAAGATGCTGAAAAATCAGGAAAGCTATTTCCAGACTCGGTAATAATTGAGCCTACAAGCGGCAACACAGGCATTGGTCTTGCGGCAGTTGCCGCCTCGAAGGGTTACAAAACAGTATTTACAATGCCCGAAACAATGAGTGTTGAACGCCGCAAGTTGCTGGCAGCATACGGTGCTGAAATCGTGCTTACAGATGGCTCTTTGGGTATGAGCGGTGCAATTGCCAAAGCAAACGAACTTGTAAAGGAAATTAATCACAGTTTTATTCCTTCACAATTTGAAAACCCTGCCAACCCATCGGCACACTACGATACAACAGGCCCTGAAATATGGGATGATACAGACGGCAGAGTTGACGTATTTATTGCAGGTGTGGGCACAGGTGGAACGATAAGCGGGACAGGTAAATTCCTTAAAGAGCAAAATCCCGACGCGAAAATAATTGCCGTTGAACCCAAAAATTCGCCCCTCTTGTCAGAAGGCAGAGCCGGCAGCCACGGACTACAGGGAATAGGTGCAAATTTTGTTCCAAATACCCTTGACAAATCAGTTCTTGACGAGATAATAACCGTCACCGAAGATGATGCATATGCATCTGCACGCCTTATGGCAAAGCATGAAGGCATCCTTGTGGGAATATCCTCGGGTGCCGCACTCCACGCCGCAACCGAAGTTGCAAAACGCCCCAATATGCAGGGCAAAACAATCGTTGTTCTTCTCCCCGACACGGGCGAGCGATATATGTCAACTGACTTATTTAAACAATGAAAGGACCCAGAATTTATGGAAACAGAAAAATCTTTATGGAATGGTTTTGAATGTCTTAATTTTAAGTTTGAAGACCGTGATGCCTGCATTGTTTTTCCCGAAGGTGAGAAATGCGGCAAATGGCTTCTTAAAACCGAATTTTTTAATGCATTCCCCTACCTTGAAATTGAAATGTTAAAGCGCGGCTGGTGCGTTGCATTTGTAAAGAACGCTACTCTGTGGGGTCTGGATGAAGACCTTGACCTGAAAGCCCGCTTTGCAGACTACTTAAGCAAGGAATTTGGTCTTTATGAAAAGTGCGTACCTGTTGGTATGAGCTGCGGCGGTCTTATTGCAGCAAGATTTGCAATAAAATATCCCCAGTATATATCCTGTCTTTATCTTGACGCACCTGTTCTTAACCTGCTTTCCTATCCGGGAGGCTTTGGTGACGCAGAGCTCTCATCCGACAATGAATATATTAAATTCCAAACTCAAGCAGGCATTACCCACACACAGTTGCTTTCATACCGTGAGCATCCCATTGACAAGGTTGATGTTCTTCTTGAAAACAATATTCCCGTTATGATGGTTGCAGGTGACTCTGACAAGGTTGTTCCCTATCACGAAAACGGTGCAATTCTTGAAAAACAATACAAAGAAAAGGGCGGTTGCATTAAGGTTATTATAAAACCAGACTGCGACCATCATCCACACAGCCTTGAAGATTCTACCCCGAGTGCAGATTTTATTCTGGCACACGCAGAATAGTATAATAAAGTTACATAATGAAAGGATTTAATCACTATGGAAACAACAAAATCTCTTTACAACGGTTTTGAACGTCTTGACTTTAAATTTGAAGACAGAGAAGCAATCCTTATTCTTCCCGAAGAAGGAAAAAAATGTGGAAAATGGTTACTTAAAACAGAATACTTTGCCGCATTCCAAAACTTTGAAATGGAAATGGTAAAGCGTGGCTGGTGCGTTGCATACATAAAAAACATCACACGCTGGTGTCTTGACGAAGACCTTGACCTGAAAGCCCGTTTTGCAGACTTTTTAAGCAAGGAATTCGGTCTTTACAAAAAGTGCGTGCCCGTTGGTATGAGCTGTGGTGGTCTTATCGGCACAAAGTTTGCAGCAAAATATCCCGAATATGTTTCCTGTCTTTATCTTGATGCGCCCGTACTTAACTTTCTTTCCTGCCCGGCAGGAGTAGGTGATGCAACAGATATGCTGTTTGAAGAATTTAAGAATGCAACAGGAATGACCCTTTCACAGCTCCTTTCATACCGTGAACATCCAATAGACAAGATGCATATTCTTCTTGAAAATAATATTCCGATTATGCTTGTTGTGGGTGATTCTGACCCGGTTGTTCCCTATCACGAAAACGGCGCTGTGCTCGAAAAATTCTATAAGGAAAACGGTGGAACAATCGAAGTTATCATAAAACCCGGATGCGAGCATCATCCTCATGGTCTTGATGATAATACTCCTATCATTGACTTTGTTCTGGCACACGCAGAATAATTTATCTATCAAAAAGTGGTCGATTATCCATCGACCACTTTTTTTAATTATAAACTAACAAGATGACCACCAATAGTCATTTTATATTTTCCGCTTTTTAAAGCTTTTGCTACGTCATATGAATTCTTCAATGGTTTTTTTGTCAGTATTCCGCACAAACACTCCTGACCATAGTGGTGAAAATCACTTCCGCAAGTCACAACCATATTGTTATCACGTGCATATTTTGCCGCCAGACCTATGCGGGAATTATGGTTTGGGTGCATATTAAAAGCCTCAATGCCATCTAAAGATTCAGGATTGACTTTTTCCATTTTGTCACGAAATGGATGCGCCTGTATGATAAGATTTCTTTCATTTTTATATTCGCGGTAAAAATTATCAATTCCATAGGGCAACAATTTATATACATCAATCAAATCTTCGGGACATATTCCAAAAATAAGATAATCATTGTTATTCTCTGTAAACCTTATCTCCGCACCCAAAATTACATTTAAGCCAATCAAGGACCCTTCTTCAGCACACTTATAATAATCCTCCAAGTACCACTTTATCTTTTCTTCATCGGTTTCTCCCTGAAGCTTGGATGTAATAAAGTGGTTGGTAATCACCAAGCTGTCATACCCGTTTTCCAGATATATCCGTGCTAGCTCCTTCGGGTCAATATCACTGCATCCACTAACCGGGCTTGTATGTGTATGTAATTCTGTCTTATAAAACTTCTTCATTTTTTACCCTCTAATCATTTATACCCGCATATATATTATTCCCCAAAAAGCAAATACTGAGCAAGTCTATCAGGAAAATTGACTGTCATACCATCCACGCCAAATCGACACATCCTCTTCATAAGAAGAACATTAAACACGCCCCACGCTCTTACACCAAGACCGCTCTCTCTGAGTTTTTTCATCAAATCTTCTGTGATAAATTCGGCTTTAGGTGCCATTTCCTCGCCGGAGATGCTGAGCAGTTTTTCTATCTCTGCCTCTCCAACACTATCTGTAAGCCAACCAATTCTTGCGGTAGAATCTAATTCTTTGATCTTCTTTATGTATTCAAATTCAAAGCTTGTAAATGTGGTTTTGTCAAAAACTCCAAACTCTTTTATCATCGCAAGGGTTTCTTCTTCTACACCCTCGCCTTTAAGTTCTATTGCAAACTTTATATCATAAGCTGAAAACTTTTCCAAAAACTCTCTTAATGTAATAATTCTGTCATAAAAGCCTGTAACGCTGTTGCCATACACCTTTACTGATTTCAATTCTTCAAATGTATAGTCCGAAAGCTTTCCCGTTTTGTCGGTAGCCCTGTCTAAAGTGCCGTCGTGAAACAAAACCAAAACTCCGTCCTTTGTTCTTTGAACGTCTGTTTCTATTCCGTTTGCGCCTTGTGCCAATCCCATATAAAATGAAGACAGTGTGTTTTCAGGTGCATATTCGCTTGCTCCTCTGTGTGCATAATTAATCATTATATTCATTCCCCTTTCAAATTTGTACATTTTTAATCTTCGTTTATCATTTCATAATACATTTGTATACGCTTTGTAAGAAATTTCTTCCACGCAGTACCATCTATAAAAGGATTAAAACTGTCTGTTATTTGTGCTCCTTTTCCTATGGTATCATTATTCCAAACGTGATTACCCAGCAGAATATCAACCGGCTCGTCAATAAAGCCTTCAATTGCAGGAACAAATTTTTCTCTCAATTCGATAGGAAATCCATCTTTTTCAAGACTTTTCTTAGTCATTGCTTTAAGCCCCACACCACCGTGCATTGCCGCTCTTAATGTTTGTTTTCCGTCTGTAACGTCAAAGAAAAGTGCTTTTGTTCCCGGAGTGTGTCCCGGTGCATCCCTGAACAGAATTTTTGTGTTGCCAAGTTCTATAACATCTCCATCGGAAATTAGAACATCAGGTTCAAACGCTTCATAATACTCTGTTCCAACTACACCGGCGTGAGCAGTATCCCTTGTTCCGTTTGCCGCACCGACATCTTCCTTACCTATAAAGGTTTTTGCCCCCGTGAGTTCCACCAAAGCCCTTGCAGCACCAAGATGATCATAATGACCATGTGTGAGTACTATGTATTTTATATCCTTAATTTTAAACCCAAGCTCACATATGTTGTTGATTACAAGATAAAGGCTTTGAGGATAGCCGGGGTCTATAACAATAAGACCATCCCCTGTATCAACCAAATGAGTAGATGCCGGCTGTGTGCCAACAAAGTAGAGGTTTCCAAAAATTTTAAATGGGTTTGTGTAACCTTCCCACGGATGAAAAACATTTGCCATAACAATCCTCTCCTTTTATAATCTATATATTTATTGTTCCTATCTTGATGTTGACCCAAAGCCGCCGTTGCGCACTTCGGTTGCATCATCGTCAACTGTGATGCCGTATTCCACAAAAACACCCTGCGCAAAGGCATCACCCTTACTGATAATCAATGTTTTACCCTCACAGGAATCGTTTGTAACCTTAATAAAAATATGACCCTCATTGTCCGAGTAATAGTAATCGCTGTCAATAATACCAACAGTGTTATTAAGCTGCAGGCGGTATTTAAAGCCCAGACCGCTTCGGGGATAAACCTTCAGCACCCAACCATCATCAATTTTAACCCTTATCCCCGTTGCCATTGTTGCAGTTTCGCCCGGTTTCAGTTTCACATCCTTAAGAGCATAAAAGTCATAGCCTGCCGAGCCTTTGGTGGCACGTTTTGGCATTTTTATCTCATCATAGGCATCATACATACCAATTCCTGTATTAAATGCATCCATCCATCCAAGAACAAACTGTTCGCGACTTACCTTTTCAAATTTTGCAATCTTTTTCATAGTGTATATCTCCTTATACTATATAATTCCACAATTCTATAATCCAATAAATTGCAATTGGCATAAAAATTGCAGGAACATAATTCATCACTTTAAGGTTTGTTATCTTCAGCATATTAAAGCTTAACCCCACAATCAAAAGCGAGCCTACACAGGTCATCTCGGCAATAATCACTTCTGTAAGAATAGGTTCCAAAAATCCTGCACATAGCGTTATTGCCCCCTGATATGCAAGAACAAATAACGAAGACAGCATAACGCCAAAGCCCATAGTAGACGCAAGTACCATTGCAGCAATGCAGTCGATTAACGACTTTGCAAAAAGTGTCTCGTGATTGCCCGAAATACCGCTTTGCAAAGAGCCTACAATTGTCATCGCCCCGACACAAAACAACAGACTTGCCGCAACAAAGCCACGAGATATTGCTCCCTTTTCGCCATTTTTGCTGACCTTTTTTTCAAGATAATCACCCAATTTGCCAAGTCGTGCATCAAGGTCTAGTCCCTCTCCTATCAGCGTTCCAAGTGCCATTGATAAAATAACAACCAGAACATTCTGACATTCAAAAGCACCGCTTATGCCAATATACATAACGCAAAGTGCCAAAGCACTCATTATACTTAAATTCATTTTGGGGGATAAGCCCCTTTTAACAATCATACCAACACCGCTGCCAAGTATTACAGCAACGCAGTTGACCCATGTGCCAAGCATAGTAAAAATCCTTTCTTTAAATCAGCCATTATTACTAATTTTCAAAATAAAATCGACAAAATCACGTGTCGCATTTGGTTTTCCTAAAAACTCAACCATCTCACGCATATTTTTAAGTCTGATATCGTTTGAAAAAATCTGGAACAACGCCTCATCAATTGGAAAGGTAGAGCTTATTTTAAGTGCCGCTCCGTTGTTCAGTAAAAATTCTACATTCCTGTCTTCCTGCCCGGGAATGGGATTTGCCATTAACATCGGCAGACCCTTTGCCAGAGCCTCACTGGTGGTAAGCCCGCCCGGCTTGGTAACAATACAATCAGCGGCATCCATAAACAAATCAACCTTGTCAGAAAAACCGTAATTATATATTTTGTGACGGAATTCGGTTTTATCAATCTTTTGCTTTAACCTTTCGTTATATCCGCAAACCGAAATAATCTGAAAATCAAGATTAGATTTATCAAGAGTCTTAATCATTCTTCCGATTTTACCGTAGCCCATACTGCCACCCATAACAAGAATGGTTCTTTTATTTTCAATGTCCAATAGTGCACGGGCATATTCTTTTTCATTTTTCTTTGCAAATTTGGGATTAATAGGAATGCCTATAGGAACAATTTCATCAATGTCAATTCCCTTTTTAATTGCCTGATTATTGAGAAGATCGCTGGCTGTTATATAATAATCCATAGGCGCATCCTCCCAATATGGATGCATTGTAAAGTCAGTAACAATCCCTACTGTTTTTATTCCCGCATCCAGTTTGTTTGCCACATAGCTTACCATAATAGCAGCAAAAACGTGGGTACAAATAATCACATCAGGTCTGTAATCCTCCACAAACTTAACCAGCTTTCGTGCCAGAATTCCATTAAGAAACTTAACAAGAACGCTGTCACGGCTGTCAGCATCACGCTTTTCAACCAATCTGTATCCCTTTGCATAAACCTTGGGAAGCCGCTTGGTTGACACAAGATATCCCTGATTTATGGTTTCTTTAAGCATAGGCGTGATATATTCAAAAGCGTCAATTGCCATTACATCAATACCCTTTTCATAAAGGCTATCACTTAAAACATTTGCGACCTGATTGTGTCCCTGACCTGTTGTTACTGTAAAAATCAACGCACGCATCCTTAACACCTCACTTTTCTGTAGGAATAAACTCTCCGCAATCCATAAAATAAAGATAACATTCATCGGGCTCCCTGCCTAAAATATTGGCAAGAGCACGCCTGTAGTATTTCATCTGTACATCATATTTTTTTGCTGTAATTTCGGCAGCTTGACGGGTTGTTGCTTTGTCTGTCTTGTAGTCAAGAAGAACAACTTTACCATTCTCTTCGATAAAGAAACAATCAATTGTCCCCTGAAGCAGAATGTCCCCTGCACTGCCGTCGCCGTATATCTCATCTGCACTTTCCCTTGTATAAAAACTGAACTCCCTTTCACATCTTGCTGCCTTTTTCATTCTCTGCCCAATCTCACTCGCAAAAAATCCCGCAATTTTGACGCAATCAACAGCCTCACTTTGAGCCTTGGTAATAATATTTTCAGTAACCATTTTGGCGATGCAAGCTTTCACGTCTTCGGCAGAATTTATTTCATCGGGACTAAGCCATTGCATTACAAAATGCACAATCGTGCCACGTTCGGCACCACTCATTTCACTAAGCTCAAGCATTTTAGAACTCCGCAAGGGTTCAATCAGCGGAACATACTCCCCATCCTCTGCCTGCATACGCTTAACCTCGCTGACCGACAGCTTAACCGGCAACCGGCAAAGTTCCTGATTGGGATATATGTATGAAAGTCTTTCACTTACCTGTTCTTCAACACCATAAAAATCTTCCACAGCCTGTTCTTCCGTATTGGCACTTGTCGAGCTTATTTCGGGAACATCGTCTGCAAATTCATAGACAAAAGTCTTTAAATCAAAGCTTGAACTCCAGTCTGCCGTGCTTTCGGGGATATCGCAAAAGTTTCGCAAGTTAACCGCTCCGGGATGGGATAAAAACGCTGATGTAAGCCATTCTCTGTAATTATTTCGGCTCCTTACATATGCCTCGGGAATACTGCCGTCAGCTCTGCGTACAATCTTTTTGAAAACACTTTCATTGCCGCGATATGTGGCAGTAATAATCAGCTTTTCACGTGCACGGGTAAGCGCAACATAAAGAAGGCGCATTTCTTCAGAAATCATATCCTGCTTCAATTTCATACCCACTAAAGTTCTTGGCAAAGACGGGTATCTTACACGCATATGTGTATCAACATATTCAATACCCAAGCCAGCCTTTTCGTCCCAGACAATGGTTTTTGATGCATCCTTCAGGTTAAACTGATTTGCTGCACAGGCAAGCGCCACCACCGGAAACTCAAGACCCTTTGACTTATGAATACTCATCAGGCGTACAACATCCTCACCCTCGCCGAATATCTTTGCCGGAGTCATATCCTTTTCTTCTGTAATCATTGTATCAATATAATTCATAAAGCTGAATAATCCACTCATTTTGGTATGCTCGAACTCTGTAGCACGTTCTAAAAGAACACGAAGATTTGCCTGACGTTCCTTACCTGAACTTAATGAGCCAACATAAGCAAAGTACCCAAAATCATAGTATATACTGTAAATCAGTTTGTCAACACCTGAATTTTCAGCCGAATAGCGTAATCTATTAAGCGCAGTTATAAATTCATCTGCCTTTCTGTCGCCCATATCTTTTGCGTGCAGAACCACATCATAAAACGAGCCAGTTCGGCACTCGCTTCGCATATGTGCAAGCTGTGCAGGCGTGAACCCCCACATTGGAGAACGCATAACCGCAATCAATGGTATATCCTGACGTGGATTGTCAATAATCTGTAAAAACGCCAGAACTGTCTGTATTTCCAGCGACCCAAGATAACTGTGACCTACATCAGAATAAACAGGTATCCCGCTTTCTTCAAAAATCCTTTCAAATACTGGCGCAACATCCTTGGTCTTGCGCATAAGAATGACAATGTCACGGTACTGTACAGGGCGCATAGCCTCTGTTTCTTTGTCAAAAACCTGCATACCGCTATTGATTATATGCTTTATCCGTTCGGCAATGACTCTTGCTTCAAGTTCATACCGTTCTTCATCGTTGTATCTGCGACCGTCCTTCATATCACGGCTGATTAGATGAAATTCAGTACTGCAAAACCCGGTATCGGTATGCTCATTATACGGAAGAGCACCCTGAACAAGATATTCCTCCTCGGTATAGCGTATGTTGCCAACCTCAGGGGACATAATACGGCTGAAAACAAAATTCACCGTATCAACCACACTGTGACGGCTTCTGAAGTTCTTAAAAAGACGTATCAGGTGACCCTTTTCATCATCTTCGTCGTAAAGCTTGTATTTGTCGGAAAACAGCTTTGGAACTGCATTTCTGAACTTATAAATGCTCTGTTTAAGATCGCCCACCATAAATATATTTGAATTGTCACGGGATACAGTGCTAAAAATCAAATCCTGAACATTGTTGGTATCCTGATACTCATCGACAAGAATATATTTGTATTTTTCACGCACCTTATCTGCCACCTCGGTGGCATTGCCCCGACTATCCACAAGCAAATTAAGAGCCTGATGCTCAAGGTCGTTAAAATCAAGCAGGCTCTTTTCCCGCTTCATTTTTGTATAACATCTGTCAAGCATAAATACTATATTTTTTAATGTTCTTACCACAGGGGAAGTGTTTTTTATTCTGGTGATTACAGTATCAATATCCGCAGAACAAACTGCCTTCAACTCTTCCATTATCTTTTTGCCCAAATCACGCAAAGCAGTTATTCTTTCCTGAACCATCTTTACCTCTGGCTCAGGCCTGGTTTTGCCCCTTATTGTGTCATATGAAATACTATATACCGCATCTCTCACCGAGGTATAATCCGCTGTATCCATATGCGAAAATGCCCGATTAAACTTTTCAGCCTCATTTTCGTAATATGCCTTATATGGGTGGTCAGCGTCAAGATTATTGTCAATATCCTTAAGAATTTGTCTGTATATTTCAAAAAGCTCGTCACGGGATTTTTCTACAAAATCCTTTAATGCATTCTGCCAAAGCGATGCTGTGAACTCTCCTGTTCTGGCTGTTTCTTTATATGGTCTTACCGCCTCGTTTAGCCATTTTGCCGGATAAGGCATACTACGGCTGAATTCGTGTAGTTTTGTCACGGTATCACGCAGGTCGTTGTCGTTTTTTATTCCACCATGACCCATAACCAAATCAGCAAATGCTAAATCCCTGTCAATATTGCGGTAATATCTCTCAAGCACTCTGTTTAGCGCTTCCTTTATCATAATCTTATTTTCCAGCTCGCCCGCAAGGGTAAAATCCACAGGCAGGTCTGTCATATGTATATTGCTCTTTAATAAATTAAGACAAAAGGAATGAACTGTGGAAATATTTGCAGAATGTATAAGCAATCGTTGCTTTTGCAAATGCTGATTTTCGGGGTTTTCTCTTAAAGCCTTAAGAATTGCTTTTTTAATTTTTTCACGCATTTCACCTGCCGCCGCATCGGTAAATGTCAGCACAAGAAGCTCGTTTACAGAAACCTTGTCCTTTGTAATCAGCTCGATTATACGCTGAACAAGAACCGCAGTCTTACCCGAACCTGCGGCTGCCGCCAGCAAGATATTTTTGCCGCGATATTCAATTGCCTCCTGTTGTTGCGGTGTCCAGCCCATATCCACTACCTCTTATTTCTTTTCAATTACTTTGCCCGCCAAATATCCAAGCTCACCTGATGAAGTTTTAAAATCAAACTCAACCTTATATGCCCTGAGGTTTTGAAAGTCACATCTACCGTTTTTCTGCGCTCCATATTTCACATCCCCCACAAGAGGGCAGCCTAAGTGCGCAAAGCTTGTGCGAATCTGATGTGTACGCCCGGTAAGCAACTGAACCTCAACATTTCCTTCATCATCTATCTTTTTGTAATGTGTTTCACAATACTTTGACCCATCCAGCTCTTTGTCATAAAAGTAAATCTTTCGCTCTGCCTCGTTTTTTATGGTATATCCGCAAATTCTGCCGCTATCCTCCAACAAATGCGGATTTTCAACCTTAAGCATATAATACTTGTTTATCTCACGATTGCGGATTTTTTCGTTTATAATTCTTAATGCAGCCGCATTTTTTGCCGCAATCACAAGTCCCGATGTGTTTCTGTCAATGCGGTTGCAAAGGCTTGGCGCAAAGGTATGTTCTTCAGTTGGATTGTACTCGCCTTTTTGGTAAAGATATGCCTGAATATTGTCAAGCAGACATCCCTTCTCACCATGGGCAACCATACCCGATGGTTTATCAGCAACAAGAATATTTTTATCCTCGTATACAACATCAAGCTGAACCGGATTTTTCAAATATTCAGATATGGTTGTTTCCTCGTTGAAAAACTCATCATTAATGTACAGTTCCAGAATGTCACCTTCCTGCAACTGATATGAATTTTCCTCTCTTTTACCGTTTATCTTGACTCTTTTTTTCCTCAGCCACTTGTAAATCATACCCATTGATGCACCGGTCAGCAGTTTTGAAAGATACTTATCAAGTCTTTGTCCTGCATCATTTGAGCCTGCAATAAATCTCTTCATAATTTCACCGTTTAAACTATTTTGTTTTGTTTAAGATAAACCACCAAAACCGCAACATCAGCCGGCGAAACTCCCGAAATTCTGGATGCCTGACCGATTGATGCAGGTCTCAGCTTTTCAAGTTTCTGTCTTGCTTCAATTCTCAATCCACCGATTTGGGAATAGTCAATATTCTCAGGAATTTTTTTGTTTTCCATACGCTTAAACTGATTTGCCTGAGCAATCTGGCGGTTAATGTAACCCTCGTATTTAAGTGTTATTTCAACCTGCTCCTTTACATCAGCAGGAAGTTCAGGTCTATCCTTGTCAAGTGCCGCCATGCCTTCATAGGAAACCTCGGGACGTTTAAGCAAATCACTTGCACGCACACCGGTTGAAACCACGGTACTGCCCACACTTTCAAGATATTCATTCACCTGAGCAGATGGGGGAAATACAATGCCTGAAAGTCTTTCTACCTCTTTGTCAATCATATTCTTCTTTTCAAGAAATGCCCTGTATCTCTCTTCTGAAATCAAGCCGATTTCGTAACCCTTTTGTGTAAGGCGCAAATCAGCATTATCCTGACGCAGAATAAGGCGGTATTCCGACCGCGAGGTCATCATTCGATATGGCTCGTTGGTGCCCTTTGTAACTAAATCATCAATCAGCGTACCAATATATGCATCCGAGCGGTCAAGGGTAAAGTCAGGCTTGCCCTGAATTTTTCTTGCCGCATTAATTCCCGCAATCAAACCCTGTGCCGCCGCCTCTTCATACCCCGATGTGCCATTAAACTGGCCTGCACCGTAAAGACCGGGGATATTTTTAAACTCAAGTGTGTTCTTAAGCTGCAAGGGGTTGCAGCAATCGTATTCAATAGCATAAGCATTTCGGGTAACCTGAGCATTTTCAAGACCCGGAAGGGTATGCAACATCTCAATCTGCACGTCCTCAGGCAGACTGCTTGAAAAACCCTGAATATACATTTCTTCAGTATTTGTGCCCATCGGCTCGATAAACAGCTGATGCCGCTCCTTATCCTTAAATCTTACAATTTTATCTTCAATTGACGGGCAATATCTGGGGCCAATACCCTTTATATCACCGCCATATAGGGGAGAACGATGAATATTGTCAAGTATTACCTTATGTGTACGTTCGTTGGTGTATGTAACATAGCAACTAACGGTATTTTCAAGTTTCTTCGTAGTTTCAAAGGAAAATGGTGTAATTTCATCATCCCCGAGTTGCTCTTCGAGCTGAGAAAAATCAATACTTCGTCTGTTTACTCTTGGTGGCGTTCCCGTTTTAAATCTTACAAGCTCCACACCGATATCACGTAAATTTCCAGATAGCTCGGTGGCAGGGAATACTCCGTCAGGACCGCTTTCCTGACTGAATTCCCCGATTATAATTCGGGATTTAAGATAAGTTCCGGTTGAAACGATTGCAGCCTTGCACATATACCGTGCCCCTGCTCTTGTTTCAACAGACTCCACCTTGCCGGCATCATCTAAATTGACCTTAACAATTTCACCCTGACGGATATGCAGATTATCGCACAACTCCATACGGTGCTTCATCTCGGTTTGATATTCTCTGCGGTCAATCTGTGCACGCAACGAATAAACCGCAGGTCCTTTGCCACGGTTGAGTATTCTTGACTGCAAAAGCGTTGCATCTGCCGCTTTGCCCATTTCGCCGCCCAGGGCGTCGATTTCACGCACAAGATGTCCCTTTGCCGTACCTCCGATACTGGGGTTACAGGGCAGGTTTGCCACGCTATCAAGGCTAATTGAAAAAATACAGGTCTTTGCCCCAAGCCTTGCCGCCGCAAATGCTGCCTCAATTCCTGCATGACCGCCACCTATTACTATTACATCATAACTGTCTGCTGTAAACAACTTATTTCCTCCGTCCTTGCGGATAGTAATTTCTGCATCCGCATTTAAGCCTCATCAAATAGTTTTAATATGTCCTCATATATCTGCTGTGCATTTTTTTTAAAATAGTCTGCCGCCCTTTGTGCGTGTGCTCGGCTGCCCATATTGATATTAAGTTCAACAAGCGGCACCTTGTCCTCTATAATACGGCACTTTGCCATATACTGTTCGTCCGCC
>JAZNBG010000011.1:0-86320 GCA_045586925.1 Clostridia bacterium
GATTTGTCATAGGGCGTGCGTCAGCACGTTCATTTTTACCCTTGACTAATCGCAGACGAGCATTTACAAGCTTTTGGGCGGAAATTTGCGATATTTTGTGAAATTGTTATGCCATTCTTTCATTTTTACTTTACACTACCAACTTTTATATCTTTAGTAGTTTTTTTGCATTAAGAGAAAAAATTTTCTCCTTCTCGCTGTCAGTTATGAGATTGTCAAGCAGCACTCCGCCTATATACATTCCTGGGTTACATGTGGGGTAATCCGAACCGAAAAGTATCCTGTCTATACCCACAACATCTATAAGACGCCTGAGCATTCCATATCTAAACATACCATAACCGGATAAATCAAGATAATAATTCTCACTCATCTTCATACGTTCAATATGCCTCATAAATTCGTTGTACTCACCCGGATGAGCCGCAACAAAAATTATATCCTTATGTTTTCTTACCATGGCATCCATTTCATCCTCGCCCTGAGAATGAAAACTTACAATCATATTGTATTTTGCGGCTTCATCCAAAAGGAGTGAGAATTCGTCTGATGAATAATCATCCCAATCGTGCAAATAAGGACATAGTTCACCCATTATCTTTACTCCTGCCTTATGCATACGATGAATTTCGTTTATTGACTCCTCCATATATGCCGTACTAACCTTAAATCCCGGAATATAAAATCCATCAAAATAATCCCTCAGCATAATTGCGTTGTCATTTGATTCTTTTAGTCTTTGCCATCCTGTACCTCTGCCTGTACCAACAGAACCACAAATTTTTGATACTCCAAGTTTTTTGAATTCCTTTAAGATATTTTCAGTGCTCATATCACAAAAATCTTTGTGTGCACATATATTATTTGATGCATCTGTAAAAGGATGTGTATGAAAATCTATAATTTCAAAATCCAATTGTGTTCACCTACCTAAAATAGTAATACTCTGAATCATCCTTAGAGATAATTCTGTTTTCCACTTTGTTATATTCTCCTTATAAGTGATATAAAATTCATGTCCCTTTAACGAATAACTATATCTATACACTACTTCATGTTGTCCGCCGTTATAAAGGAAAAACCATTATCTTTTAAAAATTTGCCTGCAAGATAAATCTTATCTGCATAATCACTTTGATACGCATAATAATCAGGATAAAAATACTGCTCATGGTTTGAAATTCCTATATACTCAAAGTCTTTAAGTTCATTTAAACACGCTTCAAGGCTTTCCAAAGTAAAGAGATTGAGACACGGGCCATCAGCAAGGCGCTTAAAATTAATCCCGGTTTCGTTATCAACCAATGATGTGTTTTTCCACCTTATCGCATCATGTTGTTTGGAAGTTATATTGTTGTAAGAACATACCGAGGATGCAATTTCTGTATTATTTAACACTCGAGTTAAAACCATAGTCTCGGGTTGTCTGTTGTGCCTAAGTCTTGCGGCGTGTCCAAAGGGAAGACTCGAGTCGTCGCCATTAAATTCTCGTCTTTCGCCAACGCTGGGTGACAAGAATTTTACCCCGCAATCCTTAAGTGCCTTGCATCCTTCTTTACTTATTGCAATCCAATGCAGAACAAGAGCATTGGAAAGCGATTTTTCACCTGCAAATCGTATTATTTCATTTGCAACTGCAGTATAGTTCTTCTTTACATCTTCGTATGATATGTTTACATAGGGATAATCTGGGAACTCTTGTTTTGCATGAAAAGCAAATTTAAGCCAGGATGAATTAGTCTCAAATTCCGTTTTATAG
Organism: Clostridia bacterium; assembly: GCA_045586925.1. GTDB lineage: Bacteria > Bacillota > Clostridia > Monoglobales > Monoglobaceae > SIG440. The sequence continues at coordinate 1,760 of JAZNBG010000011.1, forward strand.
GCATCCGTTACCTCTGCAAGCGTAAATTCCTCATCACCATAAAAGAAGTCCGTTCTATAAAAAAGATTTAGTTGCACAGTCATACTGTAATCATCATGTGCATTTTTGAGCATCTTGAAAAAAACATTATCAAACAAAGAATTATATTTTTGACGAGTAATATCCCTCAGGCACCAGATTACATCATCAATAAAACAAAAAGCTTGTTTAGACATTTTTCAAATTACCTTTCACAAATTCACAAATAATTTTACCAAACTCATCAAAACATTTCATAACAAACAACCCTTTTAAAGTGTATATTTTTCAAGTCGCTTTTTATATGTTGCAAGTTCGATATTTATCATAAATTCTACTTGCTTTATCTTCCATTCGATCGCTTTCTCGTCTGTGATGTAGTCCATAGATGGCTCCCACCCCAGACGTGAGTCAAGTCTCACGAGAGGTATGGCAGACTTTGCATTTTCTATTTCACTCAGTGCAAGTGTCTCAATATCGGCTATTATTTGTGATGCCTTGTTGTTTTCTTCCTCAATCTTGACACGGTTTTTGAGCATATAGAACTTTTTAGAGTTGATACCTGTGGTTATGCTGCAAAAGATAAACTTACCCATATTGACAAGTCGGCTGAGTTCATTGTTTTTATTCGGGATTTTTTCCAAAATTTCTACTCCATCGGCAAAAAGAGAACGCATCTTTTCAAGGCTGGATATTTCCTCCTTCATTTTCACTCCAAGAAGAGAGCATTTTTCATCTATGTGGGAGATCATACTGCCATAGTTCATACGGTAGTTAACATTTAATATCCCATTGCCATTGGGCGCCCAAGCAGGTGTAGGCGGCTTTAAAAGTCTGTCAAGACACAACGGATATGACGGGCCAACACGAAAAGCACCATACTGGTCCTCGTTTGTGGGAGTGTAATAAGTTATTGCCTCGCTCCAGCACATAAGAGCCTTTTTGATTTCTTCTATACCTTCGCTTCCGAAATAACCCGATAATATTTCGCCAAGAGTATCTTCAAGACTACCCTTGGGATTAAAATATGCTTCCTTAGTGAGTTCACTTATGAACGACGGAAAGAATCCATAATGATGTGACTCCATAAGTCCACAAAGTCCCCATTGCTCCTTTGCTTCGAGGATAGATTTGTATCTTTTAATCCATTGATATGGCATAGGCTCATATGGTATCACTCCCAAATCCCACGTAAGTCCACCTGTGTTTGCCATAGCATAGAGTCTTATACCACATTCTTTTGCCTTTTGTGCTTCGCCGGCAAAGTAAGAGCCGGGTCCCTCAAATGACAAAGAATAGTCAGAACGAATAGAATGAGTTTTGTCAAGTGTATAGGGCTCAAACATCTCAAATGTAGCCATAATGCTTATATCACGAGGCAAAGACTCGATAAGACGAAATCTCTCCTCTTTGGGTGCCCAGCCCCAATTATATGTCCAAAACACTATATCTGCATTGGGATTATACTTGAAAATAGATGTTTTTACCATATTTACCCACTTGGGATAGTCGTTGCATGGCCACCAACCGGGGCGAGGCTTGGGGCTTGGTATTGTTACATTTGTCTGTCCGCTAATTTGCGCAACACGATCATCTCTGCTGGGAAATTCAATTGATTCCCCTACAAAAACTATGCCCTTAAGCCCTGGACAAGCCCGGAACAATCCACCATATAAAGCATCGTAGTATTGCTCGGCACCATCGTCATCGGGATGCATTTCATTTTTTAAACAGCTGTAAGCATACACATCTATGCCATACTTTGATGCTCGATAAACAAGCTCTGAAAAATCAAGATGTCCGTGACGTGTTTTGTTTATATCGCAAACATAAACCAAAATCGCATCAATTCCCATATGAGCTATGGCAGACAAATGTTCATTCGGAAAGTTGTCCAGCTCATATCCTGAATGTATCATCCTGGGAGAAAATTCCGCTTTTCTTGATATTTTACCATGCTTTATATAAGGAGCATGACGCCTTTTCATAACATCCTCAAGATAATATAAGCCCTGTGCTACCCCTCGGGAATCAAACGCGCAAAGAAATATACTGTCCCCTATATCAAGACAATATCCCATATAACCATTTGCCTCGCCCAAGTCCTCATCCTGTTCCCGAATGCGTATATGTAAGTCAGCATCCGGCATATCATAGCCAAGCATAACCGATACGCCCATGGATGTAAAGAGAAAATCTGCAAAATCCTTCACGGCGGTAACAATTACATCGTCAGATTTTTGGGGCATAGAAACCCACATTGCATCTTCAAACACGAATTCATCCTTGTTTGCAAATTTATTAAAATCTCTTATATCTTTTTTGTGTACCTGTAAAAGTCTTTTTTTGAAATCATAGTTTTTTTCTGCAGATAGCATATTTTCGTCTCCCATAATTTTGTTATTTCTTTTGCTCCAGCAGCCAGTTCATAAGTTCCTCTGTATAAGCATATATCCAGGATGCATGCATTACACCATCAAATATTGTCAGTTTTACATTTTTGTTTTCGCCGACTTTACGAATTCTATTTATCATATTTAAAGTTTCCGTAGGATATACAACATCATCATCTGAGCCGTGAAATGCCCATATAGGCATTGTGGCATTTTTTGCATATGCTACCATGCCGCCTCCGCAACAGGGAGCAATAGCCGCAAACATATCGGGATACGTTGTTCCCAGATACCATGTGGCATATGCACCCATACTAAGGCCTGTAACATATGTTCTATCCTTGTCTGCTTTGTACTCAAGCTGAAGCTTTTCAATAAATGTTTTAAGCTCCTTAACTTCCAGAAGCCATATGGTATCAGGTGGACACTGAGGCATTACTGTTATACAAGGAAAATCCTTTTCCTTAAGCAGATTTGCAAAGCCATTTATCTCTACCTTGTATAAATCCTCTCCACCAAGGCCCTTTTCTCCGCCGCCATGAAGTTGAATTATAAGAGGAAGATTTTCCTCAAAGTTCTCGGGCATATATACAACATAGGGGTATTTTGCGTCATTTACTTCTAATCTTTTCATACATTTAAACCTCACATTCAAAAAAGTCTTTAAGTCCTACCGGATTTTTAGCAACACTCTCGATTTCGCCCATAAGAACCTTTACAACGGCTCTTTGTGTATCGTCCGAAGATGAGAAGGCATTTATATAATTTCTTAAAAATGGTAAATCATACAGCTTGTACGGGTCACCAAAAGATATAAAGATAACTCCCGGATGATTTATTATGCATCCACGCCAGAAAGGCATTATATTATCTCTGTTTATACGCAGAGTTCCGCCTATATAATCCCTTGAGCTTATTCTGCAGTTCAAAAGCACATAATCATAGCTATCCTTTTTCTTTTCAAGCTCATGATGTTTTACCCCTATAGCATTCATACTGTCTATGGTATAACCTCTCTTTTTAAGTTCTTCTTCCACAACAGTAAGTTCTCTTATATAGGGGCCGTTCAGTGCATTTTGCTCGTCAACCTGAAAATTAATTATAAGAATACGCGCATTCTTTTTACTAAACGGAATAAGATTTTGCGTATTACGCACAACTTTAATGCTCTTGTCCGCAATTTCCGCTGACACCTGAGCAATATCGCCCGAAAGCTTTATACTATTTTGGATTTCTTTCTGATTTTCAAAGAGCCTTGCACTTTTTTTCATTTCCAAAATGTGATAAACAGCATCTTCTATGCGTTCTCTGGATATTATGCCCTCGTTAAGAGCTTTTTTGACATTGTTAAAATCACTTTCCAATGCAAAGAGTATCATATCTCCTCCTGCATTTATAAACTCTATTGCCATCTCGTCCAGGGGACACATGGAACATGCGCCTACCATTGCCATTGCATCAGATACTATGCAACCCTCATAGCCAAGCTCTTCTCTTAACAATTTTGTCATTATGTTTTTGCTCAGAGTTCCAGGCTTTGGGCCAAGTATCGGGTCAATTTCATCTTCAATTGCCGGAAAAGCAATATGTCCGACCATAACAGATTTTGTTCCTGCCTCAAACATCTTTTTATACACATACCCAAATGTTTCCATCCACTTATCCTTGGAAAAAGAATTTATGGTTGTGCAAAAATGCTGGTTTCTATCGTCTACACCGTCTCCGGGAAAATGCTTGCATCCGGCAATCATCATACCGTTCTCCTGCATGCCCTCAACATAAGCTCCGGCAATTTTTACAACCTGTTCCGGACTGTCAGAGATAGCACGGGTATTTGTAACGGGATTATCTTTGTTGTAATTTATATCAACAATAGGGGCAAAATTCCAATGAATTCCGTTTTGGCGACATATTTCGCCGGTAATACGACCTGCTTTTCTAATAAGGTCTGCATCATCACAGGCACCCCATGCCATAGGCTCGGGAAGCACGTGCTCATTCCATAAACAGCACCCCGCACCGTTTTCTATATCCGCAGATACAATTACAGGAGCCTTTGTGTATTTATTTACAATATCAGTATAATGTTTGATTTCCTCTTTAGTCATACCGGCTACGAATATACCGCCCGGTCGTATGCGACTGCACAGGGATTCAAATTCATCGTACGGAATTTTTCCGCTTACATTAAAATTGATAAGCTGACCGCAAAGGTCATCTATGGTCATTGACTTAATTGTATCCAGTATAAACTTGTCTTTTTTCATGACATCCACCTCTTAGTTTAATGCTCTTTGCAGAATAACAACCGCTTCTGCTCTTGTAATTGTGTTCAAAGGTCCAAACCTACCATCAGGATAACCAGTAATTATACCTACTGCCGCACAAGCATTTATAGCCTTTAACCCCTCATTACTGGTTACGCTTGCCATATCGGCAAACGCATTTTCTTCTCCAACCGAAGTATTAAGTCTGAGAGCTCTTGCAACAATAAGTGCGGCATATTCACGGCTAAGGTCGGATTCCATACTATAGTCAGCATTTATCCATCCATACTCCAAAGCCTTGGTGTATGCAGGAGAATACCACACATCTGCCGTTACCCCTGCAATATCCACACCCATCATTCTTTGCAGCATAGTTATAAATTCTGCATAGGTTACATTGCGATCAGGCTCAATTCCCCTATCGCTTCCTATTATTATTCCTTCCTGAACCGCTTTTGCAAGTGCTTTGCTCGCCCAGTGGGTGCTATCAACATCCTCTGTACTAATCTGTTGTTTTTTATCATCATCCGGCTCAGATACTTGGTTCTGTGGACTTTCGGGCACATACTTTGTGTATTTTGCCTGAATATTGTATCCGGAAGGTATATTGTCCTCGGTTAGAACTGGAGCTAAGGGAGCCTCTATACCCTCCGCCCTTATTTCCTTGGGCACTGTGCCTTTTGGAGATTCTATCCAGTATCCGTAATCAGACATTGTATTTTCGATTATTTGGCTACCTTCAGGAAATATTACCACCTGATTTCCAATCTGAAAAATAAGTTTTTCCTTGTCGGAAAGAAAGTTATCTATGCTAATACCCGGCACATAAAGGTCAGGGGTAATACGCCATATGGTTTTTTCTGCTGTTTCAATACCCGAAATAATGTATGCACTATCCCATGGTGTTACATTGTTTGTAAGTGTGTTCTTGATGCCGGAGCCTAACACCGAGTTAAGTTCACTAAGAAGTGCAGAAAGATGATTTTCATCATTTATAAGATTTTCCGAAGCCGGATTAAATAGAAGCACGGGTTCAGCACCAAGCAACCCTAAGTGAAATACCAATTCGTTGTAGTAATCGTTGTTAATATCGCTATCTGCAGCATTGATGCAAGGTATCCACGGCATAATTTTGCCATCACCTGAGGTTATAACATCTTGAACCTGTATGAGTGAAAACAAAACTGTATTGTACGATGTTGCGTCAAACTTGTCATGGGGATAATCCTCTGGTTGTCTGCCTGGCTTTGTTATAGCGCCCAGACCACCATAGAGAACCGGCGACGAATGTGTGCCCGCCTTGTAGCTTCTGCCCATAAGATAATCCTTGTGTCCGCCACCATCATATATCTTGTTTAATCCTAACGACTCTGTCATACCATAATTAGAATACTTTACATCAGGATAAAATTCTTTTATAGGCTCGTACATAGTGCGATTGTAATATTCTGACACTCGCCTTGACATAACACCGTTCCACACATGATACATATTGTTTTGGGTATACTGAAATATGAGGTCAAGTTCTGACGCACCGTCGCTAGAAAATTCAAAACCATTTTCCACCAAAAGAGGACGAATTTCAGTTTCATACCTTGAATCCCTCATAATTTCCTCTATATCTTCACGTTTTATCGACCACATGCTCATTCCGCCTTCAAAGTCGTCAATTACATAGTCAATAACGGCACCATTTGCTTTCAATTCCTTATAAAGCTGAGTTGTAACAGCTCTTAGATTATCAACGCCAATGTCCCACCAAAGATGATTTTCCTTTTCGTCATCAAGCTTTGCAGATATAAGGGTAAGGTCTATACAATGCTTGCCTTCCGGCATATTAGAAAGCTCATTTGCAATCCTTTTGGCATAAGTTATAACACCCTCTCCCATCATGTCATCATAGTTTAACTTTATGGGTGTAAAAAGGTGAGCGGCATCATTGCCGCTCTCCTGAAAGCGAAAAGAAAATATTTCGCCCTCTGCCGCCAGAATTTCAAGTGGCAGAGATATTATAATTAAAGCTGTTATAACAAGTAAAACAAACTTTTTCATCTAATCACTCTCCAAACAATGTAGGTATAAGTTTTAAGAGTCTTTCAAAAACCACAGCGGTTTCTGCTCTTGTGAGAAGCCCGTAAGGTGCAAAGCTTCCATCGTCATAGCCCACAATAAGTCCTGCGCGGGATACTGCTGCAACACCTTTAAGATTTGCTCCCACCAAAAGATTGCTGTCAGTAAATGTAAGGTCAGCGTTGCTGTCCTCTAAATTTAGAGCATTGTCAAGTATCCTGCACATCTCAACTCTTGTAAGCTTGATTTCAGGATAAGCATTGCCAGATACTGAATCAGCATCTATCCATCCACCTGCAACCGCAGTATTCATGACATCTGCATACCAGCTTCCCTCAGAAACGTCTGCTATACCGCCTGTATATTCAATCTGCTGGGCACCGAGAATTCTCGCAAGCATTGTAAGAAACTCCGCCTTGGTTACATAGGAATCAGGCATCATACCATTTTCTGTTCCCTTCATCACACCGACGGCAAACATATTTGCAAGTGTGTGTTTTGCCCAGTGATTAGATACATCTGCAGGCAATGCATCGGTTACAAGAGGAACCTTGGCACCTGATCCCTTCATGGGATTTAATATAAGCTCAGTCTTTTGTGTCTGCTGCCCGATATCAGATACATTTGTATCTTCATCTGGAGCTTGTGTTCCTGACGGATTTTTAGCGGCAGCCTCCATACGGTCCTTGCTGTTAGCCATATCTGCTTCATCAGGCATAGGTCCCGTCTGGCTATAAAGCGAACCTGCAGGGAATCCATTTTCAGGCTCTGCCGGAGCCGCCGGCATTGCGATATTATTTACTCTGTATTCCTTTGGTCTTGTTCCCTCAGGAGAAATTACCCAGTATCCGTACTGTGAAAGCTTTTCTTCAGGCTCATATATATAGCTTCCTGCCGGAAAATCTATACACTGGTTGCCTATACGGAATTTAGGTGTGTTTTTATCCACAAGAAAATTTTCGATACTTACACCCGGAGTATAAAGGTCAGGTGTAATTCTCCACACATTTTTGCCCCCGGCACTCATACCCGAAAGCAAATACCTCTGATCCCATGTGGGCACCTGCCAGTATTCGGTAAGCAAAGGTTTTCTGTCCTCAAAGCCAACCAAATCATCAAGCTGAGAAAGTAATGAATCAATAATTTCATACTGTTCCTCTATAATCTCCGAGCCATTGCTGGCATTTAGAGTACCGCCTGCCCAGTAAAGATACGGATCGGGATTAAACATACCGGTATGAAATACCATCTCGTTGTAATAATCTGTATTGTAGTAGCTGGCAGCCTTTGTGGAAATCCATACCGTAAAGCCGTCCCTGTGGTCTGATAGCTGCATATCACAAATTGTTATGTACTCTACAAAAAGCTCACTGAAGGCATTTAGAGGATATTTTTCATATCGCCAGCCTTTGGGCGGATTATCTTCTATAAAGCCTGCCATAAGACCCATATTACTATAACAGATGATATTAGCATAGTTTGCGCCCAAAAGCGGACTCTCACTCGATGGAGTGGTGTAGTTTCCGTTTAAATCATACTGCTGAACAACACCGCTTTGAGAGGTAAAGCCCCAGTTAGAAAATTTTACATCAGGATAGTATTCTTTGATGTTATTGTACACCGTCTCCTCGTATGCCTGTCTTGCAAGCCTTCCGACAATACCGGAAAATACTCTATATGCTTTTTCTGCCCCCTCAGGAGGATTGCTGTTGTAAAAAGCACTCTTACGCGGCTCTAAAGCACCCGGAAATATATTGATGTACTTTAAATCATAATCATCGCCGAATACAAAGCCTGCTTCCTCAAGCATAGGTCTTAATCTGGTTTTGTACATCTCATGCTCTTCAACCTGTATTAAAAGGTCTCTTATCCACGGCTCATATTTGTCACCATGCTTGGTATATGATTCCTGCACGGTTTCACCGCTTTGACGAAAATTTTTTATTGCCTGATTTTCAAAATAATAAACCGACGGATTTGCTTCAAAATCGTCAAATACATAATCCAGCTTTGCACCTGTTGCCGCAAGCTCCTTAAAGAAGCTGTCAAGCATTTCATCGGTCACCTTGTAGTCTTCGTCAGACACAAAAACACCCATATCCAGATTAGCTGTAAGCTGGTGTGTTATTGCAGGCTGTATCTGAAGGATTCTTCTGCCCTCGGGCATATCAGCCAGTGACTGAGAAGCAAGCATGGCAACTGCTTTTGGTCCCTTTGCCTCCAAATCGGTCTTAGTTAAATAGTATCTGTCATATATATGGTCATAGCCGTCTACATTTACATCATAGCTTGTGGTAAAGAATGTTCCCTGAGTTCCCTTTTTAAAGGTGTCGGCATGTACAACACAGGACATACAAAGAATTAAGCAGAGTGTAAGTGCAATTATTCTTTTCATAACAAATTACTCCTTTCTCAATTCCAATCCTTATATCTGTAAAGGAAGGTAGACATTTTTGTACCCTGAACCTGCATAAACTTGGAGCCCACAATACAAATTACATATTCTTCGGGAGAGTCATTATATCCTACATAATCTGCTGTGCTTCCGGTATAGGTTGTTATCTTATCCTTATTCTTTTCCACTACAACATTTTTTTGGGGAATCTGTGTAAATACATACATATCCGTTCCTGCAACAAAGTTTGCGGCACTGCCGGTAGTGGCACGCATAAAGCCGTTTTTAGTTTCCAGAAGTTCAGTTTTCATCAGCATCCAACCTTCACCCTTTCGAGCAGAAGCAGATGTTCCATTTTGGGTAAGCATAACACCGTTTTGTGCATCATAAATTGCCTCTATGCCTGAAATAAAGCCTGTTACATCCACAGTAACATTTATAAGATCGCCGGGCTTAATGCCATAGGTCATCACATTGCCGTTTTCGTCTACACGGGCGTTTCCGTTTGCATCATAAAGAACAAGATTATCCAAATCTATTTTGGGATTTTTAAGATAATATTTTCCTTCATTGGTCTGAACAGCCGTCACAGCCTCATCATCAAACATTTCCTGAGTAATTTCTGTTACAACCCTTATTTCAAATTCAACTCCGCAGTTTTCCTTAACCTCCGCATCTACTGCCTCGATTATGAGAGATGCGACCAGACTTTCCTCGTCTTCTGTATACACATATGAATATAATGTTGTGGCACTGGGGAGTTTTTTTGAAAGAAACGCCTCCTCGAGGCTTCCGTCTATTGTTCCGTCAGATTTATAAGGCACCTGATAGCATACTGTCATATCATTACGCATACCAATCTGCAGGCATCCTGCACCACTCATATTCGCAGTCCAGTAAGGATTGTCTGCCACAGACCAGTTTGTGCTGAAAATTTCCAGTATATTTCTGTACGGAATAGCTCTTGTCTTGTCGGTCAGACTTCCCATAAACAACTGAAATTCCGAGTTGGTATTACCCTTTGCTCCTGCCTGAGCTATAAAGCTTACCTTGCCGTCAGCATTTACAAGGATTTTTACAGGCTGTGCCACGACAGCGTCAGTTAATTCGCCGTTTATGCCATTTTTCTTCATAGCATCTATTACAGCAAGCTTATCCTTTCTCTCGCCGTTTAAGGTCAGCTTATCCGCACATTCCAAAGTCTGGAAACCGCCAAGCTCCTTTGCAAATACCCTTACTTTAACCGAAATATCCAGAACGCCTTCTTTGCCTGCTCCTGTAAGTATGGCATAATAAGGCTCGTTTCCGTCAGTTGACGTTACTTTTTCAAAAAATGCTATTTCTCCGTCCACATTTAAATACCACTTGTAATTTGTGCCTATCTCAGGCTGCAAAACAATTTCGTCATCCATTCTTGCTTCCAATGCAGCCGAAGGATTGTACGTTTTTTCTCCAATCTGCCATTCACGTATTCCGTCGCTTTGCCATGCCACAGAAAGTACACCTGTTACAGTTTCCTCGCAGGTATATACGGTCATTCTCTCCGAGCCTGCAGCAACGCTTATAATCATATCCTTGCCAATGGATTCGAATTCGTCTATCTCTCCCTTTGTATTATATACGGTTACATCATATTTCGAACTATCAATATCTACCGGCTCACCATACTCTGTAAGTATGGTTGCAGGATCATCTATTCTGCCTTTTACCTTATAGTCTTTGTATGACTCAATAATAACCACATCATATTTATTGTCTCGGTTATTGTCTATAAGAACCACAGAGCCGCTTGCCGGCTGCATTATCGTCTGTGTATATGCGTCGGTATATTCTTCTCCGTTGTATATAACATAAGGATTATGCAGAGTCAGCTTTTTGTTATTTTGGCCGTAGTAATATGCAAAACCGGCATAGGAATTTATATCCTTTGCGGATAATTTAACTTCCGTATTCCTCTTATATAAAACATAGATTGCTTCATTATCTGCATTGTAATATACAACGGCATTTCTGCCTAAAGCTTCCTTTACGCCTGTTGTTTCCATATAATATACATTGCCGTTATGCTTAATGCATTTCTTGTATGTATCATTTATGCCTGCACCAAGCTCAATTCCACCTGCTGCAGTAATGATGCCTTCATCATGCTTAATATTATAAAATACCTTCAAAGCATCTCTTTCTGCATCCTGCGTATATGTTACATCGTCACCTGCTATACCGGAAATATTTAATGTCTGTGCGTGCAGAGCATTAAACAGCATTTTATACAGCTTGGAACGGGTAAATACACCTTCAGCACTTACACCATCAAGAATGTCTATCTCTCTTGCAAGCTGAAGATACGAATTATTTATCTGTGCAAGATTTTTATACCCCAGACTCATTACCAATGCCTGAGCCGCCTCCGCATAGGTTACAGGATAGCCGGGATAAAAGTACTCACTATTAACAGGTGCCATAAGCCCGGCCTCAACAGCCATGCTTATGTAGTTTTCCTCATATACTCCAGACATTACATCCTTGAATTTGCGGTTTGCCGTAATACTTGAACCAAGATTTGCAAACCTTACAATGTTAACTGCAAATTCTGCTCTCGAAACCTGCAGATTTAAATCCTCCTCACTCACATCATCTATGATGCCAAGTGCTGTCAAAAGTCCTAATTGTTGGGCACTTATAACCTCACCGGCAGCATGGGATATGCTGGGGACAAGGAGTAAGGACATACATATGCATATGCACAGTGCCCTAGAAATCAGTAATTTCGTTTTTTTCATAAATACACCTGCCTCTTCCGTGTTTGATAGTTGTAATTACTTGCTTGTCTTTTTCCATTCATCGTACTGGCGCTGCATTTCATCAATCAACGTATCTATACCCGCTGCCTCAAACTCTTTAAGTGCCTTTGGAAGATATTCCTCCGGATCAACAGAACCCGTAATAAGTGCAGGAATGTACTCCGAATACACATTTCCTATAGCAGCAACTTCGGTTTTGAAATCATCACCATTAAAGCTGAATCCAAAATTCTGTGCCTGAACTGCACGATCATCAAATTCCTGATATTTTTCATAAATGTCATCCGGTGTACCCTCTATCTGTTTGGTGAGGTACACATTACCCTGTGTATACGGCCATGTATAATAACCCATATCATCACGCTTTTTGCCATCAGGGAATCTGTAGTGAAATTCATCCACGTTCTCGTAATGTTCACCTTCGATACCAAGAGCAACGAGGTTTCTTAAGGTAGCATCTGTATTCAAAAGATTCAGGAATTTCATAGCTCCCTCAGGATTTTTGGCAGTTCTGGGTATGGACTGCATTGAGCCTGCCGTGGAAACAAGCCAGGGCTCCCAAAGCTGAATATCTCCACACTGCTCATCAGGTGCTTTGGAAAGGTTTGCAACCTGTCTTTGATAAGGAAGCATCTGAGAAATATTGATGAGTGCCTTGCCCTTTTTCATAACTATGTCGCCTGTTGAGGTTGCGGCATCTGTACGGATATAACCCTTGTTGTACCATTTGTGCATAAGTTTCATAAATTCAAGTGTATCTGCCTGCTCATAAGGATTAACAACCTTACCATCGTTACCGTCTATCTTCATAGAACCTACTGCCTTATCGCCCGCAAGAGGAATATATCCAAGTGTTCCAAAGAAGGTATAATTGGAATTTATAGCCACAGGGAATTCTTTAGGATATTTTTTCTTAAACGCTTCGAGGTATGGTTCTAAATCCTCAAATGATTTGATGCTCTCCGGATTCATACCAAGTTCCACTGCACCCTGTTTTACGTACCCTATAGAAAGTTCATATGAGAAATCCTTCCACGCAGGTAATGCATACATTTCGCCGTTTACTATGCCGCTTTTGTATACATAGTCAGGATAGAGTGCTTTTATATCTTTACCGTATTCTTCAAAATATTCATCCATTGGCATATAGAAGTTTTTGGATACATTTGAGTTAAAGTTGACATAGCTTGCCGAGAAACAAAGGTCAACACGCTCATTTGATGCAATCATCATCTGAAGCTTTTCGGCATATTCATTTCCTGTTAGGATGAGCATATCAACTTTTTGTCCTATTTTGTCTGCAAGATATTCATTTATGGCAGTTTCCACCTTTTCTGACTCTCTTACCTTAGGACCATAGCAAACCCATACTATTTTGTTATCTGTTTCGTTTGTACCTGTCGTTTTATTAGTACCGCATGCGACAAGTGATAATACCATTGCCGCCAAAAGCACTACACTTATAATCTTTTTCATAATTTAAATCCTCCCAAATCAGTATTACTCCACAATCTTTTCGTAAATATTGCAAATACTGTTCATGTTCGCCCAGTTATCCCACACCATAACCTTTACGATGTCGCCACTTGAGACATCGGGAGTGGGTGTCGAAACTATTTTACTCACTTCATTGGAGTTTATTTTGCCATAAACACTTTTTGTTTGCTTATACATTCCGTCTGCACCTATAACGGATACAATTGCCATATACTCCCTCTCTCTTACCGAAGCATTTGAAAGAGTAATATCAGCTCCGTTCGACGCGTTGAAAATACAACTATCCACAGTAAGAGGATCCGTACCGGTTGAGAAATCTGCACTAAATGAAGCAGGGTAACTAAGTGCAAGTATACCATCCTCTGTTTTGATACTGTTGTCTATTTCCACACTGTAGTCAGTGTTGTATGGAATAACTTCTTTTGTTGTTATGACAATAGATTTTCCAACCTCGTCGTAGCTAACCTCATACTGTCCCTCCAAATCCACATCAGGATCATCTGATGTAAGGCTTACAGTATCTGTGCTTATATCATCTGCATCCAAAGCTACAGAGGAATTCACTTTTATATCACATAACTCAATATCTGAAACATCAAGAGTGAACTCCGCTCTTTGTGCTTCGTCTATACTATAAACCTGCCAATCATCAAGAAGCACATAACCCATTGAAAATCCGCTCGCTTTATGCTGTGCTACGTTGTACTCCCAGTAATTTGAGCTGCCCACCGTAGAGCATACATGCTTAAAACCACTTTCTCCAAGGACGTTTCCTTGATCGTCATATATGACAGCATTACACATCATATATCCGCTTGCAGGAACATCCAGCACAAGGTCAGCTGTATACCATTTATCTTTGGTGATGGTTCCGTCCTCTACAAAGTTCACAAGCTCCCCCTTGGTTGTGTCATATATGTAAGCACCACCATCTTTTAAGGTAATACCGCTTGTATTGTTTATTCCCCAATACTGAATACCTGTATTTATAAGATGAAGGACAACCGTTCCCTCTACTGACGAATAGTTGAATTTAACTGTATATCTTTTCATTTTGCTCTTATCCACACCGATGTTGGATAATGCAGCATTACCGAGCTTAAAGACCGCATTTGCATCAGTCCCTTCCTCGTAGACTGCAGACACTTTGGTATAGGCGCAAGCTCTTATTTCTCCTGAACCACCATGAAACAAATCAGTATATTTATTATTTACCGGGTCTGCAATCGTTCCTGTAGGAAAAGTACCTGCAGAGGTGGTAAAGCCTCCCATAGTGATCCATCTGTCTGCTTTGATATCATTTTTAAGCGTTTCCGCCGCATTTACACACAATGCAGATGTCAAAACAGATGTTGCCAATATGATAGATAAAATGTATTTTTTCATATTTATGTCCTCTCTTCGTTTCTACTTAACCTCTGCGGAAATAATAGGTGTCAGACTATTCCACAAAAGAAACTTGCGAGTAGCAGTACCCACAGGCTTTGCAATGTCAGTAACAGCTACTGCTCCGTTTCCTGAAAGCACCTCAAAAGGTCTTACCTCTACACCTATAAAGTAACCCTCTGCATCATAGCTTGCCATATACAGATTATAATTTCCATCGCTCAGGCTGCGATAAAAGGCAACAGCGTCATCGCCTATAAATTCCAGCTTAACCTCCGGTACAGCGGTATCTGTACGGGTAATCTGAGGAGTTACACCACTTTCTGTAGCCACCCAATAACCGATTGTGCTATTTGTATTGGGAATAATTTCACCGCCGGGGAAGGTTATTATAACATCTCCTGCCTTAAAGGTCGGTACCTCACTTGACACGAGAAAATCGCCATATGAAACAACTGATGTATCAGGAGTAATTCTCCATATATTCCTGCCGTTAGCATACATACCTGAAATGCAGTAGTCTGCCGTATATTCGGGCAACTCACTATTAAGGCTCACTCTGTCGGCATATCCAACAATAGAGTTAAGTTCATCTAAAGCAGCCAAAAGTGCGTTCCTTCTGGTGTTTACCATTTCGTCTGCCTCCGAAGATGACAGTCGGGCACCAAAATAGAGAATTGGGTCAGGGTCATGAAGCCCTACATGGAGTATCTGCTCGGCAAAATATCCCGATGCGAAAAAGTCTTCATCAGTACCACTTACATACGGAGTCACCTTGCCATTCTTTGTTGAAAGTGCAGAAATTCTCAGTTTGCCTATGCTGCCCATCAGCTCACCGAAATCTGTATCTGCAAGCTGTGTTATCGCAGCAGCATCACCGCCGTTTATTTCATCTGCAAGCTCATACAAATCAACATAGTAGCTGCCACGAGTTACATCTCTGTACAAAATAGGAACTGAATGTGTGCCTGCTTTTTTTGAATCACCACCGATATATACTCTGTGACTGCCATCCATGGCTCCATAATATTGCTTAACATCAGAAGAGCCATAATCGGAATACTTAATATTTTTAAACCACTTTGCCGCCGGCTCATAGATTGCCCTTCTATGATATGCAGATGCCATATTAGCCAGCACTTTATTAAAATACAGGTAATTATCCGACATAGTAAACTTTAATATACTTTTAAGCTCACCCAACAGTATATCATGGCTGGTTTGATAGCCTGCCTCTATAAGCAAGGGCTTTAAATCAGAGGAATATCTTTCTTCACTTGTTATTTCCTCTATCTGGTCCTCAGTAAGATTCCATATTGAAACATTACTTTCAAAATCCGAGTATATAAAGTCAAGGTTTCCGCCCATATTGTAGTAAGCTTTAAAGAATTCGCCCAAAAGAAGGGATGTTTCCTCGGTTGCATCATCCCACCAAACAATACTTTCACTATGCTTCTTGGGGTCTAAATCATTTGCTATAAAAATAGTCCGTTTGCCCGGTTCCAAGGTATCAAGGTGTGCTTTTACCTTTTTTGCCACATTCACCACGCCAAGGCTTTTAAGGTCAGAACGGCTCACAATGTAGCGGTAACTGTAGTTTTCACCATAATCGGCCCCAGTGGTCTCCCATGCCTCAGCATATATATTCTGACTTTTTACTAACTCCGGACTATCGTCCTCAACAGTAAATTCTACAGAATTTGCACCGCCGACACGAAGGGTAAAAATGCCTGTTGTTTTGGCAACATATGTAAAGCTGTAGGTGCCGTTTTCGTCAAATTCAAAATTATCTATATGGGCGAGCCCATCCATAAAATCTGCCAGAGTAACATTGACATTGGGAAGGGTTACCGAAGGCTCCATAAGCTCAACCGAGCAGGTCTCACCCGTCTCTCCCATAAGAGAGACGGTAAGACGCGAGCCTATATTGTTAATTCTTATGCTTTCTGTCTCAATTGAGTCAAACGCATATACGCATGTACAACTAAATAATGCAAGTATTATTACCACTAATCCTGCAATTTTCAATTTAAAAGGCATGTTGTTTCTCCTTATTATCATATTACTGAGCTACCGCAGGATAAATTGTCGCCGTGCCGTAAGGTGACATGCTGGAAACAGAATCCCATACAAACACCTTTACATATCCGCCTGCAGTTTCTGCTGTGATTGCAGGTACAGGTACCAGAATAGAGCCAGCTTCACAATCTGCCTTTGAGCCAACACCGGAAGCAGCTTTGGCATCCTCAAGCTCACCTGTAGCAGAATATACTGCTGCAATTACAGTATAGGGAATATTTACTTCGGAATTGGTGCTCAGAGCAGCCTTAACCTTGATAGTCTGACCTGCAGCAATCGGTGTTGATGCAAAGCCTGTTTCGTCGCTATTCATGCAATATACTGTGTCTATATTAAAGCTGTCAATGTTTGCCAGGCTTGTTTCAAATGTATATACCGCAGCATTTAAATCTGTTCCTTCAATTCTGGAGAAGATATCACCGGAAGCGGTTGCAGCGGCTCTGTCTATTTTAATTGTGTATGTTGTTGAATGTGCGATTGTATTAAGACCTATTGTAAGAGTCTTTGTTGTTTCATTATACGAAAGGCTATTTATAAGTGTGGGGTCATCTGTTGTACTCTCTCCTGCATAAATCTTTACATAGTCGGGATCTTCCAGAATCGACTTGTTCATAGCCTCAGGAAAAGTGATTTCAACATTCTGGGGGTCAATAGTCTTAACAATGCCGTCCCACTGATATTCCTGTACCTCTATTACAGTAAACTTTGTTGTATCAGAAATTGAAACTGTATTGTCCTTATATATAATTTCACTCAGCTTTGTTCCCGCGGTATAGCTCTGGAAATCATCATCAATATATGTAACAGCATTAGCCGAATCTATTGCATCATCTGATGTTACAAGCTTGAAATTATCCAGTGCTATATCAAGGCCTGCACGGAAATATTGGTTTGAATCAGACTGTAGAAATCTGAAGCTGTAAAGAGAGCCTGACCAATTATATACAGAAAGAGGCTTGATTGCATAGAAGCCGGTCTCTTTAAGAAGTGTACCGTTTTCATCCATAAGCTCAATTTTAGCATTGGCAACAAAATCAGCCTCGTTTTCAGCAGTAAGTGCCGAAGAATCTATTGTCCAGCGGACATTGTACCATTTACCTGCTTCTAAAGCATACGATGTTGTGTTATCTGTAAATGCCACTTCTGTGGTATATTTGCCGTCTGTTGTATTCCAGCTGTAAACCTTCAGGCTTCCGTCCTTCAGATAAACCGTACCGTTTGTGGCAGTCCACGCATTTGTATTGTCTGCGGAAGAACCCTGCTTAGGAAGGTCAAAAAGTCTTATTTCTGTTGTGTTTATTGCAGGGAGCATAAAGGACTGTTCTGCATAAAGCTTTGGTGCTTTTGCGCTAGGCATACCGGTGATGAGCTCTGCATTTCTGTATGAACTATGGAACTGATACTGAATAGCATTTACATTTGTATTAGGTGCAGACGTCTGGCTGGGATATCTTAAATATACACTATCCTCACCTTCGCCTCCTTCTCCTACAAACCAGCTAGCTGATGCATCGTCAAGAGCATAGGACTTGATTTCATCAATTACCATTACAGAATCCTCTGCAAAACCCCATGCACCAAATCCCATGTTTGCAAATGCATAATTAGAAAAAGCCGCATAGTCCGGATTCTTGGGAACCTTTCCTGTCCATACCCAACCGCTGTCTCCTACAACTGTATTTGTACTGTCATCATAGATTATAAATCTCTGATAATTATTTTCATCAACACGACAATCTATTATTCTTTCTGCACGGTACCATTTGCCTGCCGCGAGAGTATTATCCGGAACTATATTTTTGTTGTAAACTCTGTTTCCGTTCATACCCGATGCTGTTTCGGCAATATTTATATCACCTGTGTATGCACCGCCCTTTGTTATCTTAAGGAACGCAGAATTTCTGCCTGCAGTGTATATGTTGGAGTAGAAAATACTACTATTATAGTAATCCTTGTTTGAATAAGCAAATAAAAGTGCATATCCGTTATCGGTCAGATTGTTTTCTTCGTCTTTGGTATACTCAGGCATTTTGAACTTAACACTATCAGCTCTGTATGCCTTATTTGCAAATGCCGAGGATGCGCCGATAACAAGTGTGTCTGCCAATGTTGCACTGTTCGCAAAGCTTCCGTTTGCATCAATTTCAAATCCACCGGCGGAAGGTTTTACATTGATACCTCTTGCACTAACTGTTGTTCCGTCAGCACTGTTATAAATATATGTGGATGTATTGGCACCTGTCTGATAAACAAGTGTTGTCTTAGTGTTGCCGTAATCCTGTGAGGTAATATAAATGTCAGGTGTTCTTGCCTCTGCATCTGCATCTGCCAGGGCAACTGAGCTAAAGCTCAAAGTGATAGTTGATAATACCATTACTAATGCTAAAATTACACTAATCTTTTTCATATTTTTTCTCCTTTTAAAAAAATTTTTTATTAACCTTTTACAGAGCCTATGGTGAGGCCTGTCATAAAGTACTTCTGGAAGAATGGGTAAGAAAGAAGTATCGGAAGTATTGATACTATTACAAGACCCATTCGGAATGAGTCTATAGGAAGAGTAGCTTTCATCTCTTCCACAGAGGCTCCAAGAGAATTGGCATTTGATGAAAGATAAAGTGCGTCCTGTTCAATTCTTCTTATTAAAAGTTGTATAGGAACGATAGATTCGTTGCGGAATATGTATAAAAATCCCTGCTGCCAGTCATTCCAATAAGCAATTGCCAAAAACAAAGCAATAGTTGCAATAACCGGGACTGCCATGGGTATGATGATTTTGAAAAGACACACCCATTCAGATGCTCCGTCAATCTCCGCTGATTCTATGACCTCATTAGGTATATTGGTTGTAAGATAGGTACGCATAATTATGATATGCATTGCTGTGACACCCATGGGCAAAACAAGTGCCCAGAATGTATCCTGAAGATGATATATCGTGGTCATTACCATATAGCTGGAAAGCATTCCTCCCGAAAACAGCATTGTGAAAAATGCAAAGAAGGTAAAAAATTTCTTCCACGGAAACTGAGGTCTGGAAAGAACATATGCATACATAAAGTCAATGATAAGTCCGTATATGGTACCAAATACCGTTGTAAGTATGGTAATTCCGTAAGCATTTACAATCTGACCTATATTTTCCCATATGTACTTGTAACCATCAAAAGATATCTCCTTCGGGAAAATCGTATAACCATAATACGATATTGCATCCTGTGTAGAAAAAGATGCCGAGATTACAATAAGCAACGGAAATAATGTTGAAATTGCAAAAAGTGTGGTAAGCACATAAGAAATTCCCTTTAGATGATGTGGAACAGGGCTTAACGATTTCTTTGCAAGCCTTCTGTTTTTCATAGATGCCAAAGTTGTATCACTCACCTTTACCACTCCTGTTCTTTAGAATTTCATACAAAAGCTTTGCCGCTTCTGCTCTTGTGGCACCGGATTTGGCACCGAATCTGCCCGCACCTGTGCCGTTAAGTATTTCTGCACGATAGAGTTCATTTACTGCTTCACTTGCATAATCCGATATGCTGTCAGAGAAATTGGGATTGCCACGTTTTATATCCAGCTCAATTCCCTCACTCTGTATCACACGGTAGCACATCACAGCCATATCCTCACGGGTTATATTTTGTCCCACACCAAAGATTCTGTCTCCTATACCTTTTATAACCCCTTTGCCGCTTGCAGCTGCCACATAAGGAGCACACCAGCTATCCTTTTGTACATCAGCGAAATCTGCCATCTGTGCATCTGCTTTTAAATCAAATGCAAGTACAATCATCTTGGCAAATTCCTCTCTCTTTACACTTGTGCCGGGTGCAAACAGGCCGTTTCCGACTCCGTTTATAATACCTTGGGCTTTCATATATTCTATAGCCTCGTTTGCCCACTCGTACCCATCAAGATCTGAAAAAGCTGTTGTTTGTATTACGGGGGAAGGATTTAAATTTAAATCCTCGGTCGTAACCTCCTTGTTATTAGTACCGGAAACTACAAAGGAATCTCCTCCACGCGATGGAGTTCTATCATTTGCTTTATCCTTTAATTTACCGAAGGAAGCTATTACCTCGTTGAGGTTTGTCACAAAATCCGACATATCATCAAACGGTCTTTTTTCTATAAGTTTTTTTGCAATATTAAGCGGGGTTTCGTTTTCCTTGTAGTCTATAACCTTGCCGCCTGCCGCTGTGATTTCCGTTTCAAAATCGCAAATTACAGAATCAAGAATACCGTATGTGCTGCTTTTGGAGAGAGCGGATGTCAAAAGCTGAGTAGCTGTAAGCTCCGTTATTTTCTCCACAGACTTGTCTTTTAACGGCATATTTTCCATATTCGATATAAAATCTGCCTTTACATCTGAATCAAATACCTTTTCGTTCAGTCTTATGTTTGTATATTCTTTGTGCTGGTCAATACCTGAATATACCTTAAGTGCGTCTATAAACTTCAGAAGCTCCTTGCCTGTCTTTAAATCAATAACCTCTGCATACACAATTTCGGCAAATACGTTGACAAATTCCTCTGCATTGGTTATGTCTCCAAGTCGTGCCACTATCGCACTGTAAACATCACTTTTTGTTTCGGGCATCAAAGAGTCAAAATACTCAAAAAGCTCACTCTTATCTGCTTCAAGAATTTGATATGAGTTATACACATTTGGGCTGTCGCTTTTTCTAAAGATCGCCTCAATGTCTGACGCATCTACATCGCCATCTTTCAGGTCATCAATAATAGCCTGAGCATCGTTGTCTGTCATAAATTCAAAATACCCCTCTGTTTTGGTACGATTTCCTGCCACAGCTATTCGATAGTAATACTTACCCTTGAGACCCTTGGGCTTATAGATAAAGCTCACATTGCCGTATGAATCCGCTTGTCCCTGATAGAGAAAGCTTATTGCGGCATTTACCTTTTCGGGTGAGGTCTGTGTGTAGGTGTCACCACCATCTGTGCTGAGGTCAGCAAACCCTGACTCCGGTTCAAATACCTCCACGGTTACAATCTTGCCTGCCGCATCCGCCCCGCAGCTTATTACCGCAGACACGCTGTCAACAGTAACTGTTGGTGTCAGTACAGCCGCTGACGCCTCTGCCACAAAAAAGAGCATGAAAGCACAAAGCAAGAATATCAAGACCGTTTTCTTCATGTTTACCATTCCTTTCTTTAATTTATTAAAACAATGCATTATCAGGTGAAATCTTGTTTACAATAGCATTAGTTATAAGCACCAGGATAAATCCTGTAACTGATTTTAAAAAGTTTGCTGCACCGGTTAATGCGAAGTCACCGCCTGCCGTCATACCATTGTAGATATATGTATCCAGTGTACTGGTTGTAGAATAGAGCATTCCTGAATTCTTGGGTACGAAATAGAAAAGACCGAAATCCGAACTCAGTATACTTCCTATTGCCAAAATGAACATTATAGTTATTGTGGGTCTCAAAAGAGGTAAGGTTATGTATCTTAACTGTTTGTACCAGTTTGCCCCGTCAATCCACGCTGCCTCGTAGTATTCAGGTGAGAAGCCCCGAATTGTTGAATAATAGATTATGCAGGAATATCCTACTCCCTTCCACAAATGTGCAATAGTAAGTATAAATGGCCACTTGTCTGCTTCAAAGTACCAATTTACCGGTTCCATACCCAGACTTATCAACAACTTGTTGACTGCACCTTTATCAAAGTCCAAAAGTCCTGTCACAAAATATGATACAACAATCCACGACAAAAAGTACGGCATAAGAGATAACGTCTGAGTTGCTTTAGTCCAGATATTAAGCCGCTTCTTTGCAAGCACATCGAACATTATAGCAAAGGTAACCGAACAAAACATCGTGAGGGGTATCCACACCACATTATACAAAAGTGTATTTCTTAAGATTACGTAGGCATCCTTTGCTTTAAACAAAAACTCAAAATTTTTCAGACCTATCCAATCACTATGGAAAATTCCCTTGGCATAGTCAAAATCTTTGAATGCCACCGATATGCCGAACATTGGAACATAAGCAAACAAAATAAACCAAATTACTCCGGGAAGAAGCATAAGAAGATATACCTTATTTTTCCCTAAATCCTTTGCAAATTTTTTGATACTCAATATCTGTCATCCTTTCTGATGTTGTTTTAATTCATCTTAAGTATTTTTAGTGTAGCCACCGTTTTGTTGTTTTTAACTTTATAACACAATCCACATTCTTCACCAAAATATATTTTTAAACGCTCATTTACATTTTTGATGCCTATACCCTTGGAAACACCGCTTACAAGCATATTGTTAAGACTGTCTGCATCACACCCTATACCGTTATCCTCAACATCTATTACGAGCATATCGCCTGATTCACGAATACTCACCTCTATCATAAGTTCCTTCATATCCTTGCCAAAACCGTGAAGAATGGAATTCTCACACAAGGGCTGAAGAATGAGCTTGGCAACCTTTACATTTTTGAGTTCATCAGGTACTACCGTTATATTTAATGTAATCGAATCTTCGTATGCATACTTCTGCAGGTACACATATTTTTTTAAATACTCAAGCTCGGTTTTCAGAGTAACAAGCTCTTCAGGTTTATTAAGTGCATATTCCAGTATAGAGGCAAGCTCTGAAGTATAATCGGCTATTTCGGAATTACCGTCCAGCATAGCTTTGCAGGAAAGAGTGTTTAAAGCATTGTTTAGAAAATGCGGACCAATCTGTATCTGCCTCATTTTTATTTCCATAAGCTTTTCTTTCTTCAGGGCCTCCTGCTCCAATTCAATATTTGCCTTTACCTTTTCTATAAGGGCCTCAGCAGAACGATAAATAGATCCTATTTCGTCATTGATATTAAATACCGGAAGTTCAGGAAAAGGTGCATTTAAATCGCCTTTTATCATAAACTTTTCCAGATTTTTCAATGGTGATGTAACCTTGTTGGATATCAGCAAAAACATTGCCACACCAATAATCAAAAGTACCACCGAAATAAGAGAAATCATCCTTATTATCTGTCTTAGAGCCAAGGTTTCCTCTCTGGCAGACACCGCAGTTAGTATATCAAGACCGTTATCCAGTCTTTCTATATCCACATAGTATTTTCTGCCGTCGGCAGGGTTCTTGTATATAAGCATTTCGTTGTATTCTTTTTGGGAAAGACTATCTGTAAGCGAGGTCAAATCCGATATTCCAATTTTTTCAAATCCACTGTAGAGCACTTCAGATTCCCTGCCGTTTATTGCCACATTTACATGCGGTACAACAGCAAAAAGATGATCAAGATTAATTCCTACCTTGCAATATCCATACAGGGCTCCATCCGGACCCGTCATTCGTCTTGTGAAAAAAATATATGGGGTGTTTTCTGTCTCTGAGTAAATATACATCCCTTCACTAATGGCAGTCATTTCCTTAAACCACACAGTATCCTTAACAGCATCTATGCTCACGATTCCGTTTTGCTGGCTATCGTCTGTGCTAACATAGCCATCTCTTATAAAAGGGAGTGAGCTGTCTAAATAAAACTTGAGCGTTTGAACATACGGTGAACTATCCCGAGCATCAAATATAATTCCAAAAATATTGTTTAACTGATATCCGACTCTGATTTGGTTATTTATATATGCAATTTTGTCCTCAGACGACATATTTATCATTTCTGCAATGGTATCATCCATCGCAACATAAGTGCAAGCCCTCTCCATACACCTTTCTACAGTAGAAATTGCCTCAGATATATTTTTCATACCTACACTTGTGTCATCCCGGACATTTTCCACCAGCATATTGCCGCAATAAGCATAGAACAATCCGCCTATTGTGAATATAATAAGAGAAACAGTTACAAAATATATAGCCAAAAGCTTAACTTTAATATTGCTTATTCGTTTTAAAATCCAGGTCATTTCTTATCACCATTTCTATACTTGCTCATAGTAAAACCTGTTTGCTCTTTAAATCGTTGCTTGAAATATTGAAATGAATTATATCCCACCATTGTTACAATCCTGTCAATGGGTATATTTGTGTTGCGAAGAAGTCTTTTCGCATGCTCAATACGCACATTCAGTATATATTCGGATATTCCCTTACCGTATTGCTTGACAAAAATCCTTGAAAGGTGCCTTGCAGATAAACCAAATTTATCTGCAAGCATATCACGGCTTAATTCGGGACTATTGTAGTGCCTGTCAATATATTGCCTTATTTCTGTTGCTTTACTGTCGGTTTCATCGGCAATTGTGTCCCCTGATTTGATGCTCTCTATTATATCAGCACACCTATCTACGATGTAGTCAAGCATCGCTTCGTCCGAGGATTTGGACATCGCAGTGGCAAACATATCCTCGTCAGCAAAACCCGAAAGCTTGTTGCCCTTTATAAAAAACGCAATGGTATTTATGATAAACATAGCATAGCTTCTTATAACGCCACCACTTTTGTAGGCAATATCTGAAGGCGATACTATTGACCGTATTCCCTCAAGGTCTCCTCTCCAAAGAAGGTCATTTAGACATTGACTTATTTCTACAGAGCCTATTCTGCGTCTTAACTCTCTTTCGCCCTTTTTCTCGGATTCAACAAGCTTCATATATTTTATAAGCTCATTTATTTTGCTGTTATTTATAGGCTTTAATATATATTGTTTTACACCATAGGACATTGCTTTTTTAACATAATCGAAATCCGTATATCCGCTAATCATTATGACTTCTGTATCATACTTATTTTCACATATTATCTTGCAAAGCTCGATTCCATCCATTTCCGGCATACATACATCTGTAATTACAACATCAATGTCTGTTTCTTTTAGCACTTCCAAAAGCTCACGTGCAGTACGGCAACAACAGGCAATATTAACCTCGGGGAATTTCTCGGATATTACCTTTTCCATGCTTTTAAGCACCATTGGTTCATCATCTACAATCGCTATGTTCATGTGATACACTCCTGTTCGAAATAGTATTATTATCAATACACAAGTACTGATAATACTAATATACCAAATCCTCCACACACACGCAAACAAGAAAAGTTGAAAGCAATAAACAGTTACCTCTCTATAATCTGCCACTTACTATTTTCTGCAGCTTCGGTAAATTCCATACACAATCTCATGCTTTCTTGAGCATCTTCGATCATAATAGAGGGTTTATCACCTCTTAAAACACGTTTCACTATATCTCTGTTCTGCTCATCAGTATTGTGGAAATATACTCTTTCGTCATATCCTTCATCCTTGCCTACATCCTTCGTCCAACTGGTTTTACGAACTATACTCTCGCCAACCTGCCCTTTTTTGCCCGGATGGTGATATACTCTTAATTCTCTCTGGAATATGTCTATCTCAATGGCACCCTCTGTACCTGTGATAACATAGTTTAATTTGTGACCCATCTTATCCTGGTCAAAGAGGTCCTCATTTCCCATAAGGTCATTGTTGCTTCCAGGAGCTGCAGTCATATTAAAATAAAGCTGACTCACACATCCGTTGTCAAAATGATAGGACACATGAACATTGTCCTCTATTTCAAAATACGGAATTACATTCTCCGCACTGGTAACTACATACTTATCTACCCGGCTTCCTTCGTTCCACCACCTTACAAGGTCAATATAGTGGCAGAGCTTTTCCAGACACATATTTGCTCCTGTAGACTTTTTTACTCTCCAGTTGATTTCTTCACTTCCATCTGCCTGTTCCTTTTTTTCATGGAAGGGGGGCATACTATATGTAAAATGTACATTTTTAAGTTTTCCTATTTCTCCTGAATCTATTATCTTTTTAGTTTCTACATATGCCCATGAATATCTGCATTCCAGACCAACCTGCAAAAATGCTCCTGTCTCTTTCTGCACATCTATGAGTTCCTGCATTTCTTCATATGTAACACCAGAGGGCTTTTCTGTCATAACAGCCTTTCCTGCTCTCATAGCCTTTACTGCAAGCGGAACATGACTGGCATTGTCTGTTGCTATGTATACAAGATCAATTTCCTTATCATTAATGATGTCATCATAATTCATGGTTGTTTCAAGTCTTGGATGCTTCTCTTTGGCTTTTGAAAGCTGTCCCTCAGAAACATCATAGCCTACGATTCTTGCCACCTCTGGCATAGATTCTATTGTTGTTATGATGGTGTTACCCATCTGCCCGCAACCTAATACTGCTGCATTAACTTGATTTTTCATACAATTCACCTTAATCCTTATACTAGTTTTGTAGTTTTATTGTAGCATGGAAATAAATTGTTTCTCAACGTTGTTTTTAGGACATTCAAACACTTTTTAAGGACATGAAAAATGCGGAATGCAAAAATACGTCCTTTTTACATTCCGCAAAAGCAAATTTTTTACTTTTCTAAAACTTCCTTAAACCTTTCTATTACTTTTTCTCTAATATCCAGAATGGTTTTTGCACTTCGTGCACAATTTTTAAATGTAATCTCTCCTGTAATATTTTCAATAAGTTTTATTGTTTCATCTCGGCCTATATAACTTTCAAGAAGTTTTAAAGCTCTTAAATCCTGCAACGCTTCGTTAAACACAATAATGCGCATTGAAGGTATTGGTCCTTCTTTTGCAGGATAAACAGAAAATGTATCGCCTCCTGGGAAACCGCCATCGGCATCTGTTTCAAAAAACGGATTTATAGGTCTTTTTGAAAGCTGTGAATTATAAAAATTCAAAGCCCAGTGATAAAACCTTTTTACATCGTATTTGTATAGCTGATAACCAAAACATCTGTTTCGATACAAAGGCATTGCTATAAACCGGTTTGAAACCTGATAATCCTGTGCGCAGCAATAATATACAGCGAAATCCTTTACCTTACCTTTAAACTCTTCAAAAATATCAATGGGTATCGTGGGAATATCTGCGCCTGACTTTTTATAATGTTCATAGCTTGAAAAGGCATCAACAGTTTTAAAACCCTTGAGCATAGGTTTCAAAAACGCACTTAATTTAGCATATCTTTTAACAGTTTCATCATCAAAGGGTTCGTCCGAAATCGGGAACATAACATTCTTTTCTATTCCCAGTTCTTTTATATAATTTACTAATGCCGGAATGAACTGTTTCAGGAAATTAAGATACCTTTCATCTGTTGATTTTACATCCCAACCAAAAATGCGCTTATATTCACCATTTTCATAAACCATAATTTTAGGGGTGAACTCTGCGCCCCACTGTGTGAACATTTGCGGCATCTTGAATTTTTTAATACCCGAGTCAAGACACATCTGGATAAATCTTTTTAGTCTGGAAAATTCAAATGTGTAGTTATCTCCATCTTTATATATATCCACAAGCTGAACGGTAAGCCTTTCGCCGCCGATTTGTGTATCAAGAGGCGGTGTTATCACCGGTATCATAAGCATATTTGAGCCGTATTTTGTGCTGATTTTTACAAACTTTTCGAACATACTCCAGAATTCTTCTGAAAATACTTCCATATGATAGTAATTCGCTATACCGTCTCCATGAACATACACGCCATAGTTAAACTCCTGCGCAGGCAGTTCCAAATTTAACACTTCAAGTTTCAATGTGGTAGATACACTTTCATCCTCATTTGAAATTGTAACTTTTATCTTGTGCTCACCTGTCGGAACCTTATCATCTGTCTCTATCCAGATACCCTGAAAATAGAATTCTGCTCTTATGGTATCCCCATCGAATGGGAAAAGAACATCAGGATACATTCCGCCCTCGGTGCTTATGTAGTTATCGTCCTTCATTGCCCGCGGAAAATGTATTGCTCTGGTAACAGGCACACAACCGATTTTGTATATACTAAGGTGCTCTTTTATGTCACTTTCAAGCTCAAATTTATATTCAAGAGAATTATCCATTGCATAAGCAATCTGATATGAACCCCTCTCTCCTTTTAAAACACAAAGCTCTGAAATGGGTGTAAAATCCTGTTCAAACTTTGGCATTATGTTTTCTAACGATGATATTTGAAATAATTTTATCATAACTTCTTTCTCCTCTAATTATGTTTAATCAGCACGGCAATCCCAATCATGTGCATCATCCGTTTCAGGACTTGAGTGTTTTTTTGTATTTTCACTCTTGCCTAAAAAACGCATAAGATTTTCAGAATACAATAATTCACGATTTTTTCTGCTTACACCAATCTTGTCCATAATTTCTCCGTCAATGCTTATCCATTTGAAGGCCCATTGTGAGTTATAATTATGGACCTGTGCATCTGTTCCAAACATAACATTATCGCCAACATCATACCCAACTGTATAAAGCTTAGTAAGCAGTTCTTCCCGGTATATTTTCGGTGTGCCGGGTGTAATATCAAAGAACATTTCGGCAGTATTTCTTTTTATCAAAGAATTTAAAAACTTTCCGTACAGAGCAATACATTCATCAATCCACGGCCAGGAACAATGGCCAAGCGAAAATCTTAATCCTTCTATTTCAAGCAAAGCCTCCCAGTTAAGCGGTCTGTTATACTTTGATGACACACCGCTGTCCCACAAAATTCCGGAATGAAAAAATACCGGCTTATTAAGCTTGGCAATTTCACGAAGCACTTTCATACACTTTTCTTCATACACATAAAAGTCATTGCAAATTATCTTAAATCCGCAAATGCCCGCTTTAACTGCTTTATGTATATTTTCAATTATGTTTTCTTCGTCAGGATGTATCCATATAACAGGAAACAATCTGTCCTCATATCCTTTAGTCCAGCCAATAACCTCTTTTAACCGTTCATCAAAAGATGTTCCGGTTTCGAATTTAGTTCCTTTCATATCTCTTGGCAGCCTAGGCTTATTTGAAAATATACAGCCACCATAAACCCCAGCTTTTTCCATCTTTTTAAGCAATCCTTCAGGTTTGGGCTCTGTGTTTTGAGCATGTATATGCATATCAAAAATTTTCATTAATTTCCTCTCCTTTTTTAGTTCCGTTTGGGAGAACTGTTTCGATTTTTATACATTAACCAATTAACCGCAATACGCCGTATCTAAAATTATCTATAATTAGTTTATCATTGAAATTCAGGAGTTACAATGTTGTTTTAAGGACATATGCGTACTTTTTGGGGACATATATGCTTAATGCTCCATATTTTGCTATTGATTATTTATAAAAATATATCCATTATCCACGCATGAATCTGCCTTGACATCACCCGCATACACAACCTTATAAATTTTTCTCTCCTTTCTTGAAATAAAATACATATTAAAAGCAGTTTTCGCTTTTAAGCAAGAACAAACCTTGCGGCGGTCAGAGCATTTACGCTTTGCTTGCCCAAGTGCATTTCGGCGCAGCCGAAAATTTTGCACGGGCAGTTAAATTAATGTTTTTATATTATAGTGTGCAATTAACATTAAAGTCTATACCTCCATCCCTTTTTTGCTATTGTATTTATTATAATATTATGTTAAAATATACTTAAATATACGACAAATACTTACAGTAAACGACACGCAGGTTGCGAGGTGATTTTCTATGGATACCCCAAGATACAGAGTATTAGATTTATCCGGAGATATGGGAGGATTCTCCCTTGCTTTTGAACAGGCAGGCTTTGATGTAGTTTGCGCAGTGATAAACGATATTGAAAATGCAGACATTTATCAACATATTGTAAGCAACAAGCATATAATCAAAGTAGACAACCCCTATACAAACGCTCCTGGATTACCTTATGCTGATATTTTGATTGCCAGCCTAACTTCCACAAGTTTTAAAACAACTACGGATGAGGTAAACCGCCAAAATGAATATATCTCGGAACTCATTTTAAACAAAATGCCAAAAATGTTCCTACTCAAGGCCCCATTACAGCTTGTAAAAGGTAACAAAAGTAACTATCGGGCTTTAAATTTTTCTGTCCTCAGAAGATATAATGTTAAATACTCCGTTTTTAAAGAATCTGATTATTCAGGCTTTTCTGTAGAAGGAAACCAACTGTATATTGTAGGTATCGCAGATGGT
The DNA here is from genome assembly GCA_045586925.1 of Clostridia bacterium. Classification (GTDB taxonomy): domain Bacteria; phylum Bacillota; class Clostridia; order Monoglobales; family Monoglobaceae; genus SIG440. Next base: position 32,636 of record JAZNBG010000011.1, read on the forward strand.
TTTCCTGCTGAACAGTTTTCCTTTCCAAAAAAAATGTATCCAATATGCGACAGAGAAATATTTAAAGAAAGCCCTTACGATATCAACCCTTGGTATCGTGATACAAAATCTGCATTTACATCGTATAATGTTAGTGAAAAATATGCTTATTATGTAAGAAAGGCCAATACTATTTCTAGGAAGAATCTTATTAGCTATTCTAATTTATACACGGAAAGTTTCTATGTAGATGATATGGGTTTTCGAAAGCTGACTCATAACGAGTATGCCTCTCTCAAAGGTTTTCCCTTAGCATATAATTTTAATAATTGCAGTAATAAAACACGGATGTACAGAAAAATTGCCACCTCTCCTAATATTTATGTTGTCAAGGCTATTGCTTTACAAATTCATAAATACTTTGAAACAATAAATGGTTATGAACCACAGCCGGATAAAATAAGAACAACAGATGAATCGGTAAAAAATCATCAAAAAAAGGTGCATGAAACACCCCAAAAATTTACTTTTTCCAAGCAAAGAATTCTTAATATACATATAGATAAACTCAAATGTTTGAGGAATCTCGACATACCTATTGATAAAAAATTAACTGCTATTATGGGAGTAAACGGTGCCGGAAAATCCACTGTCCTACATGCACTTGCCTGTATGTTTGCGCCATCAGACCATGGAGAAAAGTATGCCTTCAGTTTTTTCTTTACACCTAATCCTGATGCTACCTGGGCAGATAGCAAGTTATCTCTTACATATTTTAATGAAAACGATCAATCAGAATATACAAAGGTCTACGAAAAACAAAAGGATAGATGGATGCCCAAAACCTCTCAAAAACCATTACGCGATATATTTTATATAGGAGTTGATACCGGCATTCCCGAAATCGAGGCAGAGCGACAAACATCCTTTATCCATTATTCCTCCGATGATGCAGAGGACAAAAACGCAGATAAGATAATTCAGTATGCGTCTGAAATACTAAATAAAGATTATGATAAACTAGTTTATCATAAAACAAAAAAGAAGCAGTTTCCCGGAATACGCACCAAGTCGAACATTAAATATTCAGCACTTAGTATGGGGGCAGGTGAGCAGCGAATATTAAAAATACTGCAGACTGTACTATCCGCAGCACAATATTCTCTCATACTGATTGATGAAATAGATTTACTTCTTCACGCAAGTGCTCTTAAACGGCTTATTGTAGTACTTTCTCAAATTGCCGAGAAAAGAAATCTTCAAATCATATTCACTACACATTCATTGGTAATGGGAACGTTAAAAGATTATGTTGATATACGTTACCTATATCAACTGAAAGAAAAAACAGTCGTATATGATACGATAACTCCCGATATTATATATGAGCTTAGCGAAAACATAGAAAAACCTCTTGAGGTATATGTTGAGGACTTACTTTCTGAAACCATCGTAAGTAAGATAGCTAATGAATTAGGCATCCGTGGAAAACTTGCCATAAAGAAATTTGGTTCTGCCAATAATGCATTTACACTAGCAGCAGCTTTTGTGCTTGAAGAAACAGAGACCAATAACAAACTTATTGTTTTAGATGGTGATGTATGCGTCACCGAATCCGAAAAAAAGAAAGCTATACAAAAAGTATTAACCGGAACCGAGCACAATTTTGAACAGAAAATTTCTAAGGCTTTGTCTTGTGTAAGCCAATATTACCTTCCTGCAGATTTATCTCCGGAGCAATTTGTTCACAATATGCTTATAGACATTGATAATGATTGTGATTATATAAGATACGCAAAGGATATTAAGGCAGTTTCGGATAGCCACGAATGGCTTGACAAAATAATTGAACGTTCAGGCGAAAACGAAGCCGTGGCTCTTAGCAAAATAATTGACATTGCCGCAAAGCATCCGTCCTGGCAACAGTATATCAAACCAATTGAGGAATGGTTGTCTGATAAAAAGAAGCAATTGATTCATACCACTAAAATATAAACAAAACAGGAGTATATGTTAAAAACTAAGCATATACTCCTGTTTACATTTTATTACGTCATATGGCATATTATGATGTTTAAGCCACAATAAGACTCATTTATAGTTTTATATTCTTCATCAAGCCAACGGGTCAAAACAACATGCAAGCTTGATTATTTTTACCTTTATGAGCTAATTTAATAACGAACACATATACATTGGCAAATACAGAATTTCTTCATCCTTTGCTAAATCCTTTGTATAAGCTATATATTTATCGGCAATACGGCTTGAGAATATCCCTTTTTACTAAATCAACTTTTCTAAAATTATTGGTAGTAATATATTTATTCACTGCCTGCGGCATACCGCCTACAAGCATATACAATCTGAAATAACTTTAGTTATCACTATGCAGACTAAAGTAAAATTTTTCTAACACTTTTCTAACACTTTTTCAAAAAATGTGATTTCAGGCAGGATAACGGTTATGGGGTTTTTAGTGCATTTAACCACGCAAAAGCCTTGTATATCAAGGAATTGTGGGGTTTTATATAATGCAGAATAACACACAATAATTCACCCTTTCCACCACTCAAAATCCTGTGGTAGTGATACCGTATCGGTTCGACCCCGATCACCGGCACCAAACAAAAAGGCTTGAAATCAAGGGTTTCAAGCCTTTTTGTTTTTTATAAAAGCCTGAATCAATTTTTAAAAATCTAATTTTTCTAACACTTTTTCGAAAAATGTGATTTCAGGCAGGATATCGATTGTAAAGCTTTTAGTTTATTTAATAGCATAAAAACCTTGTGCAACATGGGATTACGGGTTTTTATATGATGCAGAATAATACAAAATATTTTACCCTTTCCACAACTCATCCACCTAAGTTTCGCTTAAACTTTCTCGTTATCTTGTACTACTTTTAATATGAACTCACAACTATATTTTGCCATAAAAAACCGACCTCCCAATCATTAGATTTTGGGTCTAACTTTTGGTGGTCGGTTCACAACACCCACATAATTTTTTATTTACTCTTTTCGAAATTCTTTGTGCCCTCTTTATAGATTTCACAAATCAATTTCTGGATTTTCAAGGCCTCTCTTCCGCTGATTGCAGGCTCAACATCCTTCTCTACCGCATTGTAAAAATCTGCAATTTGACGAATGTGCTGAAATCCCCAATAATCCTTACCGTCTTCATAAACCACATCAGGGTCTATCACGGTTCTTGCTTCAAGCCGTTCTCCGCTGTTCAACAGAATTTCGGCATTGTCATAATCCATAACAACTTTTCCGTTTTCGCACAAAAGTCTTATTTCAATGGGATCATCGCAACCGTAGTTATTCATTGCCCAAAAGCCAAGAGTTGCTCCGTTTTTGTACTTAATAAACCCTTCCGCAGTATCATCAACCTCCATGATTGAATGGTTGCGGTTGGACATATGCGCCTGAACACTTTCTATCTCGTCGTTTATGAACCAGTTTGCCAGGTCCATAGAATGGATGGCCTGGTCAATCATAACTCCTCCGCCTTCTTTATCCCAGGTGCCCTTCCAGTCCGAAAGGCTGTAGTAATCATCAGGCTTACACCAGGTTAATGTAACCCTTGCGGAAATAACCTTTCCTAATGTGCCATCCTCTAATTTTTCCTTTACAAGCTTTGATGCATCATTATATCTGCACTGAAAAATAATGCCGTATTTAACACCGTTTTTCTCTGCAAGCTCAACATTTTCAACCGCATCCTCATATTTTATGCTCATTGGCTTTTCACAAAGGACATTGACACCAGCCTCAATAGCATATTTTGAAACTACGGGATGCATATAATGGGGTATGCACACATGAACTACATCTATGTTTTCCTTGTTGATTAAATCCTTATAATCATAATAAGCTTTGCAATTATACTTTTGTGCAGCTTTGTCTGCCCTGTCTTTTTTAATATCACAAACGCCGACAATCTGTGCGTTTTCAAGGTGATGAGCACTGGTTGCGTGCATAGTAAAAATGTTGCCGCATCCTACAATTCCAACTCTAAGCATTTTTGATTTCCTCCAGAACAAAGCACAAGGATTCCACGCCATCCTGAACTGTAGCCTTTTCGATTGGTTTTTCCTGCTTTGCACAATCGGTAAAATACACAAGCTCGTTGTAATATCCGCCTAAATCAGAGATGTTTCCGCCCTCAAAGCCTTTTCCTGCTATATCTTTCTTTTCAATCTTGATTTCTTTTGCCTCTTCATTTGTGTACAGCATAAACTTTCCGTTAGCATTTTCCACAACAGCCTTTTCAAATACAACCCTGAAGGTTGCTTCAAAGGGGTGAGTTCCGGGTAATCCCCATGTGCCTTCTACGCCAATAACAAAATCATTGTAGCTTAAAAGTGAATTTATGTATGAAGATTTTTCACCGATAATGTTTTTAACGGATTTTATATTATTGGGTTTTCCAAATAAAGACAATACATAATCCATATCGTGAATATGCAAATCCTGAGCTGCACCGCCCGAAAGCTCGTTCTTAAGCAGCCAGTCCTGCCATCCCCAAGTGGGTATCGGGCTTATTCTTCTGAAATTTGCGTTAACAACCTTTCCGTAAACACCGGATTTCACAATCTTTGAAAGCTCTACATACTCGTCCCAGAAGCGTATTACCTGACCAACCTGTACATTACAGCCTGTTTCGTTTGCCTTTTCAAGCATTTTTTCACCCTGCTCCTTTGTTAAAGCAACAGGCTTTTCTACAAAAAGATACTTAACCTTATCCATTGCAAGCATAGCATATTCTGCGTGTAAATATGTAGGAAGGCAAATATCAATAACATCTACATCGGCATTTGCAATTAAATCCTTGCCATCGCCGTAAATTGCAGCATTTGTACCAACTGCAAGCTCCTCTGCCTTTTCTTTTCTTAAATCCGCAAGGGCAACAATCTCTGCGCCTTCTATATTCTTATAGCAGTTTGCGTGCATTGTACCCATAAATCCGCATCCGATTAAACCTATTTTTAACATAACTATTTCCTCCCTATTATTTTGTTCATTGCATTTGAAGTGTTATAAATAATTGTTTCAGGATAGTGAGTGTATGGGGGAATCATTTCCGCCGTTACCCATCCGTCATAACCGATTTTTTCAAATTCCTTCATAACAGCGGGATAATTCACATCGCCTGAAAGTAAATCTACAAATCCGCAAAGTCCGCCTGCCTCTGTTCTGTAATCCTTAAAATGAACCTTTTTAATACGTTTATTAAGAACCTTAACCCAATGTTCAGGATAACCGATATATAGAACATTGCCCACATCAAAATATGAGCCTACATAATCGCTTCCCACTTTATCAATAAAGTCTGCCATTTCAACAGGCGAAAGCAGGAATTTGTTCCATACATTTTCCACACCGATAGAAACCTTTAACTGCTCTGCGTATGGTGCCATTTCTTTAAGGGCAGAAAGTGCTCTTTCATAAGCTACATCATATTCAACAATTTCACCGCCCTGCTCAAAAGCAACATTTACCGCACCGGGAACTACTAAAATTGTATCGCATCCAAGCCAGGAAGCAATCTCCAATTGTTTTTTTGTAATTTCCTTTGCTTTATTTCTGTTATCCTCGTTTTCAGAAGTATAATTATATGTCCAATAAAGTCCGCTGGCAACGCTGTAAAGTTCAATTCCAACTTCTTCAGCCATTTTTTTAATAGCCAGAATATCCTCTTTTGTTGACTCCATTGTGACCGCACCGCCTGCATCCAACGCAAGCTCAACGCCGTCAAATCCCGCATCCTTAGCAATTTCAAAGCATTTTTTCAAATCAGGCTCTGTAAATGACCAAATACTAATACCTTTTTTCATAAACATCCTATCCTTTTCATTGAAATTTGAGAGAAAATATCTTGTATATCTCTCAAATTAATGGTATACTAATGAAAAAGATAAGTAAATGTTATTTGTTATCCGAAATGTGCATTTTTGTAAACTAAATTTGCGAAAGGAGTATAATTGTGAAATATAAAGTCAACCGACCTATCTATATTAAACATAAATTATCAAATGTAATTAACATAAGCAAGATTGTTACCATGCACTACTATGAATTTGACAAGAATTTCAATTTCCCCGGTGAGAGCCACGATTTTTGGGAAATGGTGTACGTAGACAGCGGAAACATTTTAATAAATGCCGGAAAAAGAGAGTACACCCTGCGTCCGGGTGAAATTATTTTTCATAAACCAAATGAATTTCATACAATCTCGTCTGACGGAAAGACACCTTCCAATGTTTTTGTAATCTCTTTTGTAACAACTTCAAAAAGTATGATATACTTTAAAAACAAAAAGGCAACCGTTCCGGCTAATTTAAAGATGTATATAAAAACGCTTATACACGAAGGGAAAAAGACCTTTGACCTGCCATTTAACGACCCCGAACTACGTGAACTTAAACTTAGCGAAAGCTCTCCGTTTGGAGGACAACAAATAATACGCACCACTTTAGAACAATTTTTGATTATGTTTATACGCGAACAGGAAGAAAAAGAAAAAAACATCCGTATCTTTCCCGATAAGGAAAGTATGGATAATCATCTGGTAAATGCCGTAATTACTTTGCTGAATGATAATATTTACGGCAAAATTACCGTGGATGAAATATGCCAAAAACTAAACTACAGCAAAACTTATATTTCAAAAATATTCAATAAAACCTGCGGTTGCACAATTATTGAATATTATACACAATTAAAAATTACAGAAGCAAAAAAACTTATACGAGAAAACACATATAGTATTACCGAAATATCAAATCAGCTTTACTTCAATGATCCGCATTACTTTACCAGAGTGTTCAAAAAGATAACAAATATGTCTCCACGAGATTATCAGCATTCCGTATCAAAATGATGTTTTATATTTCTTCATCAAGCCAACACTAATTTAATAAGGACGACATATACATTGGTAAATACATAATATCTTCATCCCTTGCTAAATCTTTTATATAAGAAATATATTTATCAGCAAATCAACTTTTCTAAAATTATTGGTAGTAATATATTTATTCACTGCCTGATGCATACCGCCTACAAGCATATACAATCTCTGAAATTGTCACTCTACTTTCACCATTATAGATAAGTGACATATTTAATCTAAACATCCTCTCACGTAATTCGATTTCATTTATATGCTCATGTGATATTAGGGACTAAATTTTTTAAAGCCTTCACCTCAAGGGGAAGGCTTTCATATTTCGACATCTTTCGATACTCATACAAAGCTATATAATACTTTTTTAATGAAATTGTATTCATATATTAATTCTTTTAAATGAATATAGTATAATAAACACAGCCAAAGTGTGTGTATTAAAATTATCACATAGCAAAGGAATGGTATTATGGATAAAAAATATGCGATATACTCAAGAAAATCAAAATTTACAGGTAAAGGCGAAAGTATAGAAAACCAGATTGAAATGTGTAAAAATGAAATTCTCCGCAAGGATAATTCTATAACCGAGGACGATATTCTGATATTTGAAGACGAAGGATATTCGGGCAAGAATACCAACAGACCGCAGTTCAAAAAAATGATGCAGGCTGTGAGAAACAAGGAAATCAAAGAGATTGTATGTTATCGTCTTGACCGTATCAGCCGTAATGTAAGCGATTGTAGTCGTCTAATTGACGAGCTTCAGGATTATGGTGTCAGCTTTAACTCAATCAGTGAGCATTTTGATACATCCATTCCTATGGGCAGGGCTATGTATAATATCTGCTCCACCTTTGCTCAACTTGAACGGGAAACAATAGCCGAGAGAATACGTGACAATATGCGTGAGCTTGCAAAGAGTGGCAGATGGCTTGGCGGAGTTACTCCCACCGGATATAAAAGTGAAGAAATTTTAAAAGAAGTGACCATTGACGGTAAAAAACGAAAAGCCTTTAAGCTTGAAATTGTACCCGAAGAGGCTGAAATCATTAAGCTTATATATTCTAAATTTATTGAGTTTAACAGCCTGACCAAGGTTGAAACACACCTTATGCAAAACGGTATAAAAACCAAAAACAATAAGACCTTCAACCGTTTTTCAATCAGGGCAATTCTTACCAACCCCGTTTATATGATTGCAGATGCGGATGCGTGGAAATACTACGAAACACTTGGAACCGAAATCTTTTCATCCGAAAACGATTTTGACAGCAAGCACGGCATGATGGCATACAACAAAACACTTCAGCGGTCAGGTAAAGCAAATGTAACAAGAGATACTGATGAATGGATAATTGCAGTAGGCAAGCACCTTGGCATAATTTCAGGTTCGGACTGGATAAAAGCACAAAAGCTCCTGCAACAAAATTCAAAAAAAGCATACCACAAGCCACGAAATCATACCGCTTTGCTTTCAGGTGTGCTTATCTGCGGTAACTGCGGTGCGTTTATGCGCCCCAAAATGTATAACAGCGAATTTAAAGATGGGGAGAAAAAGTTTGCCTATCTTTGCGAAACAAAAGAAAAAAGCAGACAATGTAACTGTGCTATAAAAAATCCAAACGGCAACCTTCTTGACATAGCCGTTTGTGATGAGATTAAAAAGCTTGCGAAAAATAAAGACAGTTTCATTAAGGAACTCGAATCCGCCAAAAGGAAGATTTTGAGCAAAGACAGTAAATTTAACATACAAAAAGAGTCTCTCGAAAAGACCATTGCAGAAAAAAAGGGCGAAATCACAACATTGGTTGACAGCATTGCAAAATCGGGAGAATCCATTGCAACTACATATCTTACCGACCGCATCAATGAACTTCATAAAGAGCTTGAATCGGCAAACGCACAATTGCAGGAAATAAAGAAGATTACCGAGGAAAATGAGCTTGCCGAAATGGAGTTCGATATTCTGGTAACTCTTTTAGAGGACTTTGCCTCCTCCTTTGATACTCTTTCAATTGAGCAAAAACGAACAGCAATCAGAACCTTTGTAAAACGGGTTGTATGGGATGGTGAAAATGTTCATATGTACCTTTGCGGTAGTGAAGAAAACCTTGATTTGACAAACTTCGATAAGCCATTGGGTAGGGATTGCAAATGAAATACTGATGCTTATGCGGAGCAACAAGAAATCTCTTGGTGATGTTTCGCTTAATGACCCGATTGGCTGTGACAAAGAAGGTAATCAAATTCTGCTGATGGACATTATCGGCACAGATGAAGAAGACGTTATAAAAGAAATCGACCAAAAATCACAAATTAAGAAGCTTTATCGTAATATTGCAACCCGACTTGATGACAGAGAAAGGGAAATAATCCGAATGCGTTACGGTCTTAATGACGGCAACGAAATGACACAATTTGAAATAGCCGAAATATTGGGGATTTCACGTTCTTATGTTTCAAGAATTGAGAAAAAAGCTATAAGTAAACTTAGATATGGAATTTGTGATGAAACATAGGAAAAAGAATTGAGCTTAGGCTCAATTCTTTTTCCTATATGGTTTGCTTTTTTCTTGCCCTTGGATGAGCATTCTTATAAACATCATTTATATGTTTTTTCACAACACTTGTATAAATCTGGGTTGAAGAAATATCGCTGTGACCCAGCATTTCCTGCAGTGATTTAAGGTCTGCACCGTTTTCTAAAAGATGCGTTGCAAAAGAGTGTCTAAGCGTGTGTGGAGTAATTTCCTTTTTAATATTTGCCAGCACTGCATACTGCTTGATTATCTTCCAAAAGCCCTGACGGGTCATTTTTCCTCCGCTGTAATTAACGAAGAGATTGTCAACAGTTTTGCCCTTTACAAGCTGAGAACGTGCCGAGTCTATATAATTCTTAACCGCTTTTTTTGCAAGGGAATAAACCGGAATTACCCTCTTCTTCTTACCCTGATTGCAGTTTATGTAACCGATATCCATATCAACATCAGACATCTTAAGGTCAATCATTTCGGTAACTCTCATACCCGTTGCGTACAAAAGTTCAAGCATCGCCTTATCACGACAGCCTTTGGCATCACGGGTATCGGGCTGATTAAGAAGGTCTTCAACCTCCTCACTTGTAAGCACCTCGGGGAGTTTTTTCTTTATTTTAAGTGAATGTAGATTTGCTGTTGGGTCTGTTTGTATAACACCTTCATTTTGCATAAAACGATAAAACGAACGGATTGATGCAAGATTTCTTGAAACAGTAGACGCAGACTTGCCCGCCTTTTGAAGCTTCATAAGATAGTCAAGAACAGCCGTTCCGCTTGTTGATTTCAGATTCAAACCGTTATCTTCTGCATACAAAGCATATTCCTTGATATCGCGCTTATAGGAAAGCAGAGTGTTTTGAGAAACACCCTTGGTATTAACTAAAAAATCAAAATATTTTTCAATTAATGATTTCATTTTAATCAATCCTCCTACTTACACAATAACGAACAAATCGGTCTTAAAACCGCAGGAACAACAAATGCATCAATCAAACTGCTTGTTACAAAAACTATTGCAACAGCCACAATACACAGAAGATTTCTTAAATACAGTTCTTTTTGTGCATAAAATCCTTGCCCTTTTTGTCTTAATTTACGAAAAGAAATTGCCGAATTAATATTAATTACCGAATAACATAAAAGTGTTGGCAACATTATAAGTATCTGCGGAATTACGGCAACAAGAGCAAATAAAATTCCCTTGCCCCGATATAGCTGAATCAGTATAAATGCTGTATAAGATAATTTATAGCCTTTTACACCTAAGTGAAATAACCCAAAGGGTATAAGCCATATCCAAAGACCTGAAACCCACATAAACAACAGCAATTTTATGTTGTTGTAAAGAGAAAACCTGAAAACTTCACCGTGGCTTACCGATTGGATACCGTACGCCGAGGTGAAATTGTTTATGTAAGAGCCTAAAGCATTAAACTTTTCGTCAGTCAGCGATGCCGCCGATAAAGAACCGATTACCGTTCCTGAAATCAGACACAATGCAGCAACCAAAAACTGCAGTCTGTTTCGGGTAACGTAATCGGTAAATGTTTTTAAAAACCCATATTTTTTCATAGCCTTTTCCTCCTGTATAAATGTTTTTATACATAGATATGAGACAAGCTATAAAAATATGAAAATTATTCTTTTGACATTTCATCAGCTTTTTTAACGCAAGCGTCAATTGCCCGGTTAACCGATGTATTAAATCCCGACCTCTCAAGTTCGCAAACAGCCGCTATTGTTGTGCCGCCGGGTGAGCACACCGCATCCTTTAAAACCTGAGGATGCTCGCCTGTTTCAAGTACCATTTTTGCAGACCCTTCCACCGCTTTTGCCGCAAGACGCAAAGAGATATCTTTGGGTATTCCGTATTTAACACCACTGTCAGCCATAGCATCAATCAGCATATAAACATACGCCGGACTGCTGCCGTGAAGGGCTGTTGCCGCATTGATGTATTTTTCTTCAAGAACAACAACCTCGCCCACGCCCGAAAGAACATTTTCAGCCATTTCAAGCTCGGCTTTGGTAATATTTTTATTGGGAGTAATCACCGTCATACCGCAATTTACCTTTGCAGGTGTATTAGGCATTGCACGGATAATTTTAGCATCACGACCAAGTATACTCTCGATAGTATCAAGGGTGACACCTGCCGCAATAGAAATAAAAATCTTATCACGTGTAAAAGCCTTTGCTTCCTGAAGAACAAGAGGCAAAATATTGGGCTTTACTGCAAAAATCACTATGTCGCTGTGCTTTAAAACCTCGGTATTATCCTCAGTTGTAAACACGCCCTTTGCCTGCCACCTTGTAAGACAGGCGGAATTTTTGTCGCTTATTGATAATTCGTCAGGTCTGATAATTTCTGATGCTATAAGCCCGCCTGATAGGGCAGATGACATATTTCCTGCGCCGATAATACCGATATTCACAGCAATTCTCCTTTTTTAAAATTCTTCCTTGATGTATTTTTCGATTCTGTCAAGACCTTCTTTAATTGTTTCCATTGATGTAGCATACGAAAGACGTACATATCCGTCAATTCCAAAGCCTTCGCTGGGAACAAGTGCAACAAGGGCACGGTCTAAAATATCAGCACAAAGCTCGCTTGCACTATTAAACACCTTGCCGTAAAGTTTCTTGCCAAGAAGTGCCCTTACGTTCATAAATATATAAAATGCACCATTTGGGTTTTTGCAACTGATTCCTTCAATTGAATTAATTCTTTCAACCATATAATCTCTGCGCTTGATATATTCTGCACGCATTACGTCAATAGATGACTGGTCGCCATTTAATGCCTCAACCGATGCAAACTGTGCAATTGAGTTGGGGTTTGAGGTTGCGTGGCTCTGGATGTTGGACATAGCCTTTGCAAGTTCTGCATTTGAGGCGGTAAACCCAATTCTCCAGCCTGTCATTGCATAAGCCTTTGCCATACCGTTTACTATAACAGTAAGGTTCTTTATCTCGTCACCAAGAGTTGCAATGTTTATATGTTCGCCCTCGTAGACAAGCTTTTCGTATATCTCGTCAAAAATAACGTAAATATTGTTCTTTACAGCGATTTCTGCAATCTTTTCAAGCTCTTCCTTTGCATATACCATACCGGTAGGATTGCTTGGCGTGTTAAGAACCAATGCACGTGTTTTGGGGGTAATGTGCTTTTCAAGGTCTTCGGGTGAAAACTTAAAGTTTGTTTCTTCAGTAGTATTAAGATATACAGGAACACCGTCAGCCATTTTAACCATTTCGGGATAGCTTACCCAGAAAGGCGCGGGGATAATAACCTCGTCACCAGGCTCACAAATTGCCATAAAGATATTGGTAAGACAGTGCTTGCCGCCATTGCTGACAACAATGTTTTCAATACCGTAATCAAGACCTGTGTCCCTTTTTATTTTTGCACAAACTGCCTCTTTTAATTCAATAGTACCAGACGCTGGTGTGTATCTTGTGTGACCTGTTTCAATTGCCTTGATACCTGCCGCTCTTACATTTTCAGGGGTAGCAAAATCAGGCTCGCCTGCACCGAAACCAACTACCGGTATACCCTGTTTCTTCATCTGCTTAAACTTTGCATCAAGCGACAGGGTAGGTGAAGGGCTGATGCTCTTCGCTTTCTTAGAAATATATGTTTGCATTTAAACTCTCCTAACTGTCGGAAATTACATTAAATTATATTGTAATACAAAATACAATAAATTTCAACCTTTTTTTATGTTAAATTAGAATTTTTTTACACAGACTTAAAAAGTTGCCCGATGCAATCTTTTTTATAAGCAAATCGGTATAACCGCATTTTTGCATCTCATCAAACAATTTATAGATATCCTGAACACCTTCTACTCCTTCAGGCAGACTTGACATACCATCAAAATCACAACCAAAACCAATGTTGTTTTCTCCGCCAAGAGCAAGAATATGTTCGATATGTGCCAAAACATCCTTTATACTGCATCTATCACCACCGATAAACTCAGAATAAAGATTAACACCTATACATCCTCCGTTTTTTATTATTGCACAAATTTGTTCGTCGCTAAGATTTCGGGGATGGGAGCAAAGTTTTTTTGCATTTGAATGTGTTGCGGCAATGGGACACTCGGTTGCATCAATAACATCCCAAAAACCTTTTTCTGAAATATGGGATACATCAATAAGCATACCCAATTCATTCATTTTTGAAACAACGCTCCGTCCAAAATCGGTCAGTCCTGCTCCCTGCTTTTCGCCTATTCCACCCGAAATTTCGTTTGAATAGTTCCACGTCAAGGTCATTGCACGGACACCACGTTCATAAAAATAATTCAGGTTTTCAATTTTACCTTCAAGCGCCTCTCCGCCTTCGATGCTCAAAAGTGCAGCAAGCCTGCATTTATTTAATGCCATGCTGATATCCTCTGAATTTAAACAATGACAAACTCTGTCCTGAGCCTTATCAATTTCATAAAAATATCTGTCAATAAGCTGATTACACCTTTTAAATGGCGGTAAATTATCATTTTCTTTATCAATAAATGCAGCAAAAATCTGTATATACCCGTCATACAAATCCAGTCGATTTAAGTCTATATGATATAAATTATCCACGATATTGCCGCCAAAATCGCATATCCTTTGCACAGTATCGCAATGTGCATCAAAAACTGTCATTTATACCTCCAGAATTACCTGCTGAATATGATTAATGTTTTCCACGTCAAAGCTATTGCCGGTAAACATACCAAAAACCTCAATAATATCAAAGCGAATATTAAGGTTGGTGGGGTTTTCCATAATATACCACCTTGCAGAATTTACAATCCGCTGCTTTTTATAGTATGTAACAGCCTGAGCAGGTGTTCCAAACTCGGCAGAGCTACGGGTTTTTACCTCGACAAAAACCAAATCCTCACCATTTTGGGCGATAATATCTATCTCACCCATTTTATTTTTATAATTGCATTTCAGAATTTTGTAACCCTGAGATTTAAGAAATTCTGCCGCTGCATCTTCGCCAAGTCTGCCCTGCATTTTGTTAAAAAAGCCTTTTCTCATTTTCCCAACACCTTTGCAGTCATAAAGGATTTTCTGTGAATGGGCAGAACACCGTATTTCTGTATTGCCTCGCAATGAACTTTTGTTCCGTAACCTTTGTGTTTGGCAAATCCGTATTCGGGATATTCCTTGTCAAGCTCAACCATAAGTCTGTCACGGCTTACCTTTGCTAAGATTGATGCCGCCGCAATCGTTTGGGATTTTGCATCACCCTTTACAACATATCTGTACGGAATATCATATGGAATTTTATCGTTTCCGTCTATAATTACAAAATCTGCAGGTACATCAAGATTTTTTACCGCATTATGCATTGCAAGCGAGGTTGCCTGTTTTATATTTATTTCGTCAATCACATCGGGCGATGCAAATTCAATTGAATACGCAATAGCCGACTCAATTATCACATCAAAAAGCTGTTCACGTTTTTTTTCGGTAAGTTTTTTGGAATCGTTAATGCCCTCAATAACCAAATCCTCAGGCAGAATAACCGCCGCAGCACATACAGGGCCCGCAAGAGGTCCTCTGCCTGCCTCGTCAACGCCTGCAATCAGTTTGTAGCCTTCATTGTATAAAGAATTTTCAATTTCTTTCATATATTTTCCTCCAAAAAATGAGCAGATATACGAAAATATATCTGCCCAAGATGTCAATTTTACGGTTTTTCTAAAGTAATTCTGCCAATCTTTGCGGCTCTGAATTCGTCGAGTACAAGATTTGCCGCACGAAGGGTATCAATATTACCGCCCGATACGATACATCCACGCTTTTTGCCGATAAGCTCCAAAAGTTCAAAATCATCATACTCGTCAAGGTTTTCATCAAGCTTAAATCTGGATATCAGTAAATCGCAATAATTATTTCGCAAGAAGCCAATCAGATAAAATGCAAGCTCCTCGACATCCATAATTTCATCTTTGATTCCGCCGGTGAATGCAATTCGTCTGCCCACCTCAACATCTTCGAACTTGGGCCACAAGATACCCGGTGTATCAAGAAGTTCATATTTGCCCGAAACCCTTATCCACTGTTTTGCGGTGGTAATACCTGGTCGGTCACCCACTTTTGCGGCAGCTCTGCCTGAGAGTCGGTTAATAAACGACGATTTGCCCACATTGGGTATACCCACAACAAGCATTTTTACTGCACGTCGCATCATACCCTTTTCGCTTTCTCTGGCAAATTTATCAGCAAGAACTTTGTCAATTGCAGAGTCAATACCTTTTAATCCTTTTCCTGAAAGGCTGTCTGCCAGAACGGTACAAATACCCAATTTCTCGAAATATTTCAGCCATAAATCGTTTGCGGTTGGGTCTGCAATGTCACTTTTATTTAAAACAAGCACACGGGGCTTTTTGCCCACAATTCTGTCAATTTCGGGGTTTCGTGACGAAAGCGGAAGCCTTGCATCCACAAGTTCTATCACAACATCAACCAATTTCAGATTTTCGGTGATAAGCTTGCGGGTTTTTGCCATATGCCCCGGAAACCATTGTATCTGCATTAAAATTTCCATAGCCTTTCTGCCCACAAAAAATAATAGATTTTATACACTCTTAACGTGGGCAGATAAGGTGTATAATGGGAATAATGCACATCATTAAGCTTTTTTCAAGCTTTGCACGGTCTGTGCATTTTGCTGCAGCCCCTTACCTCTATTCTTCAAAAGAATAATCTGTATTGCCCATATTATCAAGCGGCCAGAATCTGAATACTGCGTGACCTGTGATATCATCCACCGAAACAGGACCTATTTCACGGCTGTCTTTGCTATTGTTGCGGTTATCACCCATAACAAACACCTGATCCTCGCCGATTACAAGCGGATTTTCAAGGCTGAACTTGCCTTTTGCAATCTGCTTATTAATATAGCTTCCTGAGCGACGTGTTGGCTCTGCAATATACGGCTCGTCAATTATCTCGCCGTTTACATAAACATCGTTTGTATCAAAGTCGATAAATAGTGTATCCCCCTCGGTTGCAATTACACGCTTGATATAAAATGGTGCATTGGGGTCGCCTGTTTCAACAATTACAACATCGCCTCTTTCGGGAGTGTAAAACAGCTTGTTTACATACATACGGTCAGCGTGCTGAAGTGTTGGCTCCATTGATTGACCGTCTACCCTTGCAAGTGTCATAACAAATGTTTTAAGCAGCAAAGCAATGACAACTGCAATAACTATAGTTTTAACCCATTCCCACATTTCTTTTTTCCAATCTGTTCCGGAGGTTTTTTCCTCAGAAACCTCTACATTTGAATTTTCATAATTTTCCATAATAATCACCTTTAAATAAATATAGATAGTGAAATGGCAGGTATTATGAAAATACCCGCCATATTGGATGCTAAATCTTCTCTTTAACCTTAGCAGCCTTACCAACTCTGTCACGGAGATAGTAGAGCTTCGCACGTCTAACTTTACCACGTCTTGAAACTTCAATACGGTCAATGTTAGGTGAATTTACGGGGAATGTTCTTTCAACACCAACGCCGTAAGAAATTCTTCTTACTGTGAATGTTTCACGAATTCCGCCGTGGTTTTTCTTGATGATTGTTCCTTCGAACATCTGAACTCTTTCTCTGTTTCCTTCTTTTACCTTAACATATACGCGAACTGTGTCACCGATGTTAAGCTGGGGAAGATCAGTTCTGATCTGTTCCTGTGTAATCTGGTCTAAAATGTTCATTTTATACATCCTTTCTATTTCAGATATTCATACCATACAGCCTCCAGATAGACTATAAGCAGAGGACTACCCATAATTAACTCAATGAGTATAACACACTTTTTTCCAAAATGCAATAGTTTTTTCAAAAATTTTTCACTTAATCCATTTTTCGAAATTTTGCAGGCGAAATATTTTTGTAAGCCTTAAAAGTTTTAATGAAATAACTTAAATCGTTAAACCCACACGAAAAAGCAATTTCTGTCACGCTCTGGTCAGAATTAAGCAGCTTTTGTGATGCCTTTTCTATCCGATAGCCATTTAAATACTCAACAGGTGTTTTACCTGTCATTTCCTTAAAGAAATAGCAAAAATATTTTGGTGACATCCCTGCCGCTTTTGCCATATCCGCAAGCGCTAGTTGTATATTATAATTATCTCTCAAAAAAGTAAGCACTTTTTTGAGTTTTGGAATATTTTTATTGTTATGCAGCGATGTATCAGAATTCACTGCACTATAAAGATGCTCGTCAACAATTATCCCAAGCATTTCATAAAGCGTGCCAATTACCCTGAATTTATAACCCGAGGATTTATTTTTAATTGCGTCAAACACATTGTCCAGCGCAGTATGAAAATCTGATTTTTCTGCGGCATTATATTCCCTTATTGCAAATTCGCGGTTTAAAATGCTCTCCACAAAAAAACGACAGCTATATGTATCTGTATAAAGAAAATCAATATGAAAAATCAAACATTCGTATACACAGTTATCAGGGCTGGCTGCGTGAACTGTTTCGGGATTTGCAAACACAACATCCCCCTCTTTTGCAGTATAGTTACGATTGTCAAGTCTCACTTTTAGCTCTCCCTGTAAAACCCTTATAATTTCAAGCTCGGAATGCCAATGTGCAGACATCTCATAACGTGTATGATTTTTGTCTACAAAATAGTATTCTATGGGGAAATCTGCCGTTCCTCTTTGCATTAATTCGTTGTAAATCATATCATTCACCAAAAACTGAATATTGTTATACTTTTTTCCATTATACCACAAGTAATTAGTATAATGCAAGTATATAATTATATTGTAGAAAATAATTTATTTTACATAAACAAGGAGGAAATAAAAATGGCAAAAAACAGATATATTGGCGATTATCCTGCAATCGGAATCAGACCAATAGTTGATGGAAGACGCGGCCCTATGCAGCTTAGAGAAAGCCTTGAAGAACAGGTTATGGCTATGGCTAATGCTGCAAAAAAACTTTTTGAAGAAAACCTTTATTATTCAAATGGTGAACCTGTAAGAGTTGTTATGGCTGATACATCAATCGGTCGTGTTCCAGAAGCTGCCGCTTGTGCAGACAAATTCAAGAAGGAAGGCGTAGCAATTACTCTTTCAGTTACACCTTGCTGGTGTTACGGCTCAGAAACAATGGATATGGACCCCACAACAATTAAAGGTGTATGGGGCTTTAACGGCACCGAAAGACCAGGGGCAGTTTATCTTGCAGCAGTTCTTGCAGGACACGCACAAAAAGGTCTTCCTGCCTTTGGCATTTATGGTCACGAGGTACAGGACAGAGATCAGGTTGCAGATATTCCTGAGGATGTAAAAGAAAAGCTTCTCCGTTTCGGCAGAGCTGCTGTTGCAGTTGCTACAATGAGAGGCAAATCATATCTTCAGATTGGTTCACAGTGTATGGGTATTGCAGGTTCAATTATCGATCAGGATTTTATGGAAAGCTATCTTGGTATGAGAGTTGAATCCGTTGACGAGGTTGAAATTCTCAGACGTATGGAAGAAGGTATTTATAATGAAGAAGAATACCAAAAAGCACTCAAATGGACTCGTGAACACTGCAAGGAAGGCAGAGATGACAACCCTGAGTCTGTTGAATTTCTTGGCGAGAACAGAAAAATTAAGTTTACAGACGAAGAAAAAGATAAGCAGTGGGAATTTACTGTTAAGATGTACTGCATTATCAAGGACTTGATGGCAGGAAACAAAAATCTTCCTGATGCATTTGAAGAGGAAAAAGTCGGACACAACGCAATCGCAGGCGGTTTTCAGGGACAAAGACAATGGACAGACCATTGGCCCAACTGCGACTATCCAGAAGCCCTTCTTTCTTCATCATTCGACTATGAAGGTGCAAGAGAACCATATACACTTGCAACAGAAAACGACGTTCTTAACGGACTTGGTATGCTCTTTATGAGATTGCTTACACACAGAGCACAGATTTTTGCTGATGTTCGTACATACTGGTCAGGCGACGCAACCGAAAGAGTTACAGGCTATAAGCTTGAAGGCAAGGCAAAAGAATCCGACGGTATCATCCACCTTCTTAACTCAGGTGCGGCTTGTCTTGATGCTTGCGGTGAATGTACAGACGAAAATGGCAACGCTATTATGAAAAAATGGTGGGAAGTTACCGATGAAGATATCAAGAAGATGACCGATGCAACCGTTTGGTGCGAAGCAGGCTTTGATAACTTCAGAGGCGGCGGCTTCTCAAGCCACTATACAACAAGAGCAGAAATGCCCTGCACAATGATAAGACTTAACCTTGTTCACGGACTTGGCCCCGTTCTTCAGATTGCTGAAGGCTGGACAGTAAAGCTCCCCGACGAAGTTTCTGATACACTTATGGAAAGAACAAACCCCACATGGCCTTGCACCTGGTTTGCTCCAAGATGTGACGGCAAAGAAGGCAGCCCCTTCAAAACTGCATATGAGGTTATGCAGAACTGGGGTGCAAACCACGGCGCTATCAGCTATGGCCACATCGGTGCAGACCTTATAACAATGTGCTCAATGCTGAGAATTCCTGTTTGTATGCACAACGTTCCTGAAGACAAAATCTTCAGACCGGCTGCATGGAATGCATTTGGTATGGATAAAGAAGGTCAGGACTACCGTGCTTGCCAGACATATGGACCTTTGTACAAAAACATCAGATAATTCTATATATATGCAACATAAAAGGAGATGCAATTTGCATCTCCTTTTTGTGTATTAAGCTTTATTCTATTATCCCAAGAAATCTCTCGTATGCCTTACTCCATTCTGCCTCATCTGTGGGGGTGTATTCTGTGATTTCCGCAGAGTTCATAATTACATCTGTAAGGTCAGAAATTTCGCCTTTTGCATAAAGCTGAACAGCCACATTACCAAGAGCAGTTGCCTCGATAGGACCTGCAATAACCTTTGCACCGGTTGAATTTGCTGTCATCTGGCAAAGAAGCTTATCCTTTGTGCCGCCGCCAACCATATGTATTGAATGATATTCCTTACCGGTACAGTCAGCAATTTTTGCAAATGAATTTCTGTATTTAAGAGCGATACTCTCGTAGATACATCTTATAATTTCGCCATCTGTTTCAGGAGTTCCCTGACCGGTTTTTTGGCAGTATTCACGGATTCTGCCGGGCATATCTCCGGGTGCAACAAAGCTCTGGTCATCAGGGTCAATGAAATATTTAAATGGCTCTGACTTCAGTGCAAGTTCTTCCATATCACCATAAGAGTATTCTTTGCCGTCACGCTTGAACTGACGTCTTGTTTCCTGAATCAGCCACAAACCAATGATATTTCTTAAAAATCTTGTCTTGCCGCCAAAGCCGTATTCGTTTGTGATATTATATTTATTGGATTTTTCTGAAATTACAGGCTCATCTGTAACAGTTCCGAAAAGTGACCATGTGCCGCAGGAAATAAAGATAAAGTCCTTATCTCTTGAGGGAACAGCCGCAACAGCACTTGCTGTATCATGTCCTGCAATTGCAACAACCTCTTTAGGAGTTACGCCAAGCTCTTTTGCAAGGTCTTCCTTCATTGTTCCAACAACTGTACCTGCTTTAACAATTTCAGGGAAAATTGATCTTGGATATCCAAAACGGTCGATTACCTCCCACTTCCAGTCGCACTTCTTCTGGTCAAACATATGGCTTGTTGATGCGATTGTACTTTCGGCATACTGTTTGCCTGTAAGCATATAGCTGAACAAATCGGGCATAAACAGGAATTTGTCCATCTTTGTCAAATCCTTTTCAGCAAGAAGCTGGAAAAGTGTGTTAAAGTTCATTACCTGAATACCTGTAAGGCTGTAAAGCTCCTTTTCGGGGATAATCTTAAATGCTTTTTCGGTAATATTATCTGTTCTTGAATCACGGTAATTAAAGGGGTTTGCAATCAGGTTGCCGTCTTTGTCAATTGCACCGTAGTCAACACCCCATGTGTCGATTGCGATTGTGTCAAAGTCAGAAATTTCAGCCGCCTTTTTTATACCTGTTTTAATTTCATTAAAAAGTGCCTCGGCGTTCCAACGGAGTTCGCCGTTTTCATAATTGGGGTCATTTGAAAATCTGTGAACCTCGGTAAGTTCGATTTTCTTTCCGTCAAATGAGCCTAAAATCGCTCTGCCGCTTGATGCGCCAAAGTCTATCGCTAATACTTTTTTCATATCCTGTACCTCTTTAAATATTAGAATTTATAAAAGTATACCATACTTATACTTAAAAATCAATATATAATATAATGTAGAAACAAAAAATTTTTGTTAAATTTTTCTCAAATTTATGTTGACAAATCAATTTTGTGATGATATAATACATCAGTTGACATCTGTCAAGGTGTCGGCAAAATAATTAAAATACGCACATCATATGATTGTTCGGGCGGTGCTGCACTACCCATGACAGCTCCCGTACAAGGTGATTATGATGGAGGTGTAAAACTTTTGGAGGTGTAAAATCATGGGAGTAATTCAAATGAAGCAATTGCTTGAAGCAGGTGTTCATTTCGGACATCAGACACGCCGTTGGAATCCTAAAATGGCGGAGTACATCTTTACAGAAAGAAACGGTATCTATATTATCGATCTTCAGAAAACTGTAAAGAAAATTGAGGAAGCTTACTACTTTGTTCGCGATATCGCAGCAGAAGGCGGCAACGTTCTTTTTGTAGGTACAAAGAAGCAGGCTCAGGACGCTATCCGCGAAGAAGCTGAAAGAACAGGTATGTTCTACGTTAACGCAAGATGGCTTGGCGGTATGCTCACAAACTTTAAGACAATCAAGAGAAGAATTGACAGACTTTATCAGCTTAAGAAGATGAACGAAGACGGCACAATGGAACTTCTTCCTAAGAAGGAAGTTTTAAAGCTCAACCTTGAAGAAGAGCGCTTAGAAAAGTTCCTTGGCGGTATCAAGGAAATGAAAGACCTTCCTGCTGCTATGTTCGTTGTTGACCCCAGAAAGGAAAAGAACGCTATCGCAGAAGCTCACAAGCTTGGTATCCCCGTAATCGCTATCGTTGATACAAACTGCGACCCTGAAGAAGCAGACTTCCCCATCCCCGGCAACGATGATGCTATCCGTGCGGTAAAACTTATCGTTTCAACAATCGGTAATGCTATTCTTGAGGGCAAGCAGGGCGAAGATTTCTCAGTAGCTGAAACAAGCGAAGAAGAAACCGACGACGTATCACTTGATATGATCGAAGAATAATTGAATTTTACAGAAAGCGAGTGAATATATTATGGCATTTACTGCACAAGATGTTAAAACTCTCAGAGAAATGACAAACTGTGGTATGATGGACTGTAAGAAGGCTCTTACAGAAACAAACGGCGATATGGACAAGGCTGTTGAATTCCTTAGAGAAAAAGGTCTTGCTACCGCTGCTAAAAAGGCCGGCAGAATTGCTGCTGAAGGTCTTGTTACATCAATGGTATTCGACAATGTTGGTGTTGTTGTTGAAATCAACACTGAAACAGACTTCGTTGCAAAGAACGCTGACTTCCAGAAGTTCGTTGCAGACGTTGCTGAATGTATTGCAAAGACAAATCCTGCTGACGTTGAAGCCCTGAAAGCTGAAAAGCTTTACGGTGACCAGACTGTTGGCGAAGCTCTTACAGAAAAAATCGCTACAATCGGCGAAAATATGAACCTCCGTCGTTTTGAAAGATACGAAGGCATTAACGTTGCTTACATCCATGGCGGCGGCAAAATCGGTGTTTTGGTTAACTTCAAGCTTGGTGACGAATCAAAGGCTGCTGACCCTGCATTCCAGGCAGCAGGTAAAGACGTTGCTATGCAGATTGCGGCTGTTATGCCTAAGTACGTTAAGAGCGATGAAGTTCCCGCTGACGAAGTTGAAAAGGAAAAGGAAATCCTTAAGGCACAGGCTCTTAACGAAGGTAAGCCCGAAGCAATCGTTGACAAAATGGTTATCGGACGTATCCAGAAGTTCTTCAAGGAAATCTGCCTTGTTGAACAGCCTTACGTTAAGGATGGCGACCTGACAGTTGCTAAGTTCCTTGCAAACGTTTCAAAGGAAATCGGTACTGATATCGAAGTTGTTAAGTTTGCACGTTTAGAGAAAGGCGAAGGTTTAGAGAAAAAGGTTGACGACTTTGCAGCAGAAGTTGCAAAAATGGCTGGCAACTAATATCTCATTAGACATTTCAAAAAGGATGACGGTTCTTCCGCCATCCTTTTTATATTTGAAACATTTTAGATACTTCAACTAATTAACTTTTATTTTTTGAAATAAAGCTTTTTAAGTTCACTTATTTTATATTGTCTATTACATTTTTCACAAAAAAATGCAGTTTTTATAAATTTCACATTCCCAAAGTAATATGCTTTTCTCACCCCAGTATCCCCGCACATTGAAAAATCATAGTTTTTTGCTTCAGGCGATTTCTTGTTAATTATTTTTGAAATTTTTACTTTTTTTAAACGTTCCTCACATTTTGGACAATAATGTTTTTTTAATTCAAAAAAATCAAATTCTCTGGATATAGCATACATTTTCATGTGACCACCTCTTTGCGCCAATTATATTATTAAAATTTTCAAAAGTCAAAAAAACTTTGGCAATACAGTTAAATCTTTGTCAAAAACCTAACGATTTTCTGTTAAAAACATAAAAAATAATTTTTTTTGATTTTTTTTTAAAATATATTTGAATTTCACAAAGATATATGGTATAATGTTTGCTGTGCGACTATGTGTTGTACAGATTTGATAAAATTAATTAACTATATATACTTATAAGGAGGCTTATTTTCATGGCTAAAAAAATGAAAACCATGGATGGTAACAGCGCTGCTGCACATTGCGCCTATGCGTTTACAGAAGTTGCTGCTATCTATCCTATCACTCCCTCTTCAAACATGGCTGAAAATGTTGGCCAGTGGAGTGCAGACGGTCTGAAGAACATCTTCGGCGAAACAGTTGACGTTGTTGAAATGCAGTCTGAAGCAGGTGCTGCAGGTGCGGTTCACGGTTCACTTCAGGCAGGTGCTTTAACAACAACATTTACAGCTTCACAGGGTCTTCTTCTTATGATCCCCAATATGTACAAAATTGCAGGTGAACTTCTTCCTACAGTTTTCCACGTAAGTGCACGTGCTCTTGCAGCTCATGCTCTTAACATCTTTGGTGACCATCAGGACGTTATGGCTTGTCGTCAGACTGGTTTTGCTATGCTGGCTTCAGGCAGTGTTCAGGAAACAATGGACCTTGCAGGTCTTGCTCACCTTGCATCAATCAAGGGTAGAGTTCCCTTCCTCCACTTCTTTGACGGTTTCAGAACTTCTCACGAAATTCAGAAGGTTGAAGTTATGGATTACGAAGATCTTAAGGGTCTTCTTGACTGGGATGCTCTTAAAGCATTCAAGGACAACGCTCTCAACCCCGAACATCCTGTTCTCCGCGGTACAGCTCAGAACTCGGATATCTACTTCCAGGGCAGAGAAGCTGCAAACAAATATTATGATGCTATCCCCGGTATAGTTGCTGACTATATGAAGGATATTTCAAAAATCACAGGCAGAGAATACAAACCCTTTAACTACTACGGTGCTCCCGATGCAACAAAGGTTATCGTTGCTATGGGCTCTGTTTGCGAAGCTATCGAAGAAACAGTTGATTACATCAATGCACGTGGCGGCAAGGTTGGTGTTGTTAAGGTTCACCTTTACAGACCTTTCTCTGCTAAGTACTTCTTTGACGTAATTCCCGAAACTGTTGAAAAGATTGCTGTTCTTGACAGAACAAAAGAACCCGGTTCAATCGGCGAACCTCTCTTCCTTGACGTTTGCAACCTTTACTATGGCAAGGAAAATGCTCCCAAAATCGTTGGCGGTCGTTATGGTCTTGGCTCAAAAGACACAACACCTACACAGATTATGGCAGTATACAACAACCTTGATGCAGACGCTCCCAAGCACAACTTTACTATCGGTATCGTTGATGATGTTACCAACCTTTCACTTGAACTTCCCGAAAAAATCAACGCTGCTCCCGAGGGAACAACACGTTGTAAGTTCTGGGGCTTTGGATCAGACGGTACTGTTGGTGCAAACAAGGATGCAATCAAGATTATCGGTGACAATACCGACCTTTATGCTCAGGCATACTTTGATTATGACTCAAAGAAATCAGGCGGCGTTACAATGTCTCACTTGAGATTTGGTAAGCAGCCCATTAAGTCAACATATCTCCTTGATGAAGCTGACTATATCGCTTGCCATAAGCCTGCATACCTCACACAGTATGATGTTCTCGAAGGACTCAAGAAGGGTGGTACATTCCTCCTTAACTGTGTATGGTCTCCTGAAGAACTTGAAGAACATCTTCCTGCAAACGTAAAGAAATATCTTGCTGAAAACGAAATCAACTTCTACATCATCAATGCAGTTGACGTTGCAGTTAAGGTTGGTCTTGGTCCTAACAGAATTAATATGGTTACTCAGAGTGCTTTCTTTAAGCTTGCTGAAGTTATTCCTTTTGACAAGGCTGTTGAACTTATCAAGGCTGCAATCAAGAAGACATACGGCAAGAAGGGTGACGAAATCGTTAAGATGAACTGCGACGCAGTTGACGGTGCTATTGAAGCTCTTGTTAAGGTTGAAGTTCCGGCAGCTTGGAAAGATGCTGTTGATAAGGACGTTAAGGAAAACAACGTTCCTGACTTCATCAAGAATATTGTTCAGCCCGTTAATGCTCAGGCTGGTAACAAGCTCCCCGTTAGCACATTTGCAGGTATCGAAGACGGTACTTTTGAAACAGGTACATCAAGATACGAAAAGCGCGGTGTTGCAGTTAACGTTCCTTCATGGGATATTGACAAATGTATCCAGTGTAACCAGTGTTCACTTGTTTGTCCTCATGCTGCAATCCGTCCTGTTCTTCTCAATGCTGACGAAGCTGCAAAGAAACCCGAAGGTTTTGTAACAAAACCCGCAACAGGTTTTGCAGGTATGGAATACAGAATGCAGGTATCACCTCTCGACTGTCTTGGCTGTGGCGTTTGTGCTCAGGTTTGTCCTGCTAAGGAAAAAGCCCTCACAATGAAGCCTATTGCTGAAGTTGAGAAGGAAGCTCCCAACTGGGAATTCGCTATGACTGTTTCTTCAAAGCAGGATCAGATAGACATTACAAAGAGCACAAAGAACTCACAGTTTGCCGTGCCTATGCTTGAATTCTCAGGCGCTTGTGCTGGTTGTGGTGAAACACCTTATATTAAGCTTATTACTCAGCTCTTTGGTGACAGAATGATGGTTGCAAATGCTACAGGTTGTACATCAATCTGGGGTGGCTCTGCTCCTTCAATGCCTTACTGCAAGAACGCTGAAGGCAAGGGTCCCGCTTGGGCTAACTCACTCTTTGAAGATAACGCTGAATTTGGTCTTGGTATGGTTATGGCCAACAAGAAAATCAGAAACACTCTGGTAAACAGAATGAATTCAGTTATGGACATCGTTAAACCTGAACTTGCTGACGCATTCAAGGCTTGGATTGAAGGCAAGGACAACGCAGACGCATCTAAGGCTGCTGCAAAGAGCATCGAAGCTCTCATTAAGGATGCTGATATGTCTAACCCCGCAATCAAAGAAATCGCAGACAGAACCGACTTCCTTGTTAAGCGTTCACAGTGGGTATTCGGTGGCGACGGTTGGGCTTATGATATCGGTTACGGCGGTCTTGACCACGTTATCGCATCAGGCGAAGACATCAACATCTTTGTTGTTGATACCGAAGTTTACTCTAACACAGGCGGTCAGGCATCTAAGGCTACACCTACTGCTGCTGTTGCAAAATTTGCTGCATCAGGTATGAAGGTTAAGAAAAAAGACCTTGGTATGATTGGTACAACATACGGCTACGTATACGTTGCACAGATCGCTCTTGGTGCTGATATGAATCAGGCTCTTAAGGCTATTAAGGAAGCTGAAGCTTATCCCGGTCCTTCACTGATTATTGCATATGCTCCTTGTATCAACCACGGTATCAAGACAGGTATGGCAAACACAATCGCTGAAGAAAAGAAGGCTGTTCAGACAGGTTACTGGCACCTTTGGAGATACAACCCCACACTCAAAGAAGAAGGCAAGAACCCCTTCATCCTTGACTCAAAAGAGCCAACAGGCACAATCAAGGAATTCCTTGAGGGCGAAAACCGTTATCTCATGCTCAAGAAAGCATTCCCCGAAGTTGCAGCTCAGCTCTTTGATAAGGCTGAAAAAGACCTTATCGAAAGATACGAAATCTACAAGAAGAACGCTGAATGCTAATTCTTTGGTACATTCAAAAACACCGTTGGAAAATTCCAACGGTGTTTTTTTACTTATTATATCTACCAATATTCATTGCACAAAATAATATTAAAGATATTCCTCCTCCGACTATTGCGCCCAAAACAAAAAATACTGTTTCTTTCATAACATCCTCGCAATTATCACACATCAAACATATAATCAAGAAGCGACCAGTTTTGTTGAAAAGGCCGCATTAAATTCCAATATCCGGCTCCACGCAGATTTTTTTCGTTTATAAGATTAAACTTTTGCTGAATACTGCGCACATCCTCAAACCAGACCTCGTGTTCTCTTCCTTCGCTGTCGGTATACCTGAACCAAGGCGATTGCGAAGCCTCGTCATACTGAATTTCCGCACCATTCCTTGCTGCAATCTGTATTGCCTCAACATTTGATATTGAATCGGCTCTTGATTCGCCTTTGACATAAGGAAGTGTCCAGTCATAACCATAGTTTGGGATACCAAGAAAAATCTTCTCAGGAGGAATAATCGTAAGAGCATACTCCACTACCTGCCGCACATTTCGAATTGGGGCGACGGCAAGGGGCGGCCCATAGGTATATCCCCACTCATATGTCATAAGAAGAACAGCATTGCTATTTGCGCCAATTGCCTGATAGTTGTGTCCTTCATACAAAAGACCTCTTTGTGTGTCCGAAATTTTGGGGGCAAGGGCTGCAATCACGTCGTAGCCCAACGGATTTAGCGCCCCTGCCAGTTTGCCTATAAAATCACCATATAATAGTGCATCCTGAGGGTAAACAAACTCAAAATCAATATCAAGACCGCCATAGCCTTTATTTTGGATGTTTTCTATAATATCATTTGTCAGGCTATCCTGAATTTCAGTGCTGTTGAGCACCATACTTGCAAGCTCATTACTGAAACCACCCTGTTCGGTAAGTGTTGAAAGATGCATCAGCGGTATTACCCCATATTCGTTGGCAAGTGAGATAAGCTCCTCGTCATTAAGGTCAACCAGACCACCGCTTTCTGTTATCCCGTATGTGAAAGGGGTCATATAGTTTATATACGGCAACGTACTGCGTAAAAGGTTTTTGTCTATATAGGGATAGGCATAGCCGTTTACATCAATCTGCCTTGTTCTGTCAGACTCAAACGATATAACAAGGGTCTGCCCGGGGTATAAAATGTTTTGTCCCCTTAAAATCGGATTGTTGCGGTAAATTCTGTTGACGGACACTCCGTACTGCTGTGCAATTGAATAAACCGTTTCACCCTGATTTACCGTATGATACTGTGTTGGAGTAAGTATCAAAATTGCTTGACCAACCACAAGATTTGGAATATCTTCAAGATTGTTAAGGGTTGTCACAACAAACTGCGGAACGCCGTATTGCTGTGCAATTGAAGCCGTTGTATCACCTGATTTAACAATATGTATATTCATAATCCACCTCCATTCTTTAGTATATTTTAAAAAGTTAAAAATGTTAAAGCTATATATAATTCAACAAAATGTCATTTTTTTGACAAATTCTATTGACATTTGCCAAAAGTCGAGTATAATATATGTATAACCCAACGAGGCTTTTAGAATTTATTTAAAGACTGAAAGCAGAGGGTACTCCGGAGAATCTCATTTGAGTGCCGAAGGTGCAAGGCTGCATATGTGGCTGAATCTCTCAGGCAAAAGGACGGAGCAGACAAATCCCCTATATTTATATGTCTGTTTGTCAATCCGGAGCTACCAAATAATTGGTAGCTATTTTTATTTTACAGGAGGTTTTATATCATGAATCAATTTTTCACACAACTTGCTGCATACAATGATGTTATTAACACCTTTGTATGGACAACACTTGGTCTTGCATTGTTGCTCTTTACGGGTATTTTAACAACAGTATTGACCAAATTTTTTCAAGTTTCACACATTGGACTTTGGTGGAAGAACACCATCGGCAGTCTTTTCCACAAGGATGTAATCGGACACAGCAAGGACAAAGCATCTATCTCCCCCTTCCAGGCTCTTTGTACAGCACTTGCTGCAACAATCGGTGTTGGTAACATTGCGGGTGTTGCTGCTGCAATTTGTATAGGTGGTGCCGGCGCTGTTTTCTGGATGTGGGTTGCCGCATTCTTTGGAATGATGACAAACTATTCAGAAAATGTTTTAGGTATCTACTATCGTCGCAAAAATGCAGATGGCGAATGGTCAGGCGGTGCAATGTATTACTTGCGCGATGGACTTGGTTCATTTAAAGGCTGCAAAGCTATAGGCAAAATTCTTGCCATCCTTTTCTCAATCTTTACACTCCTTGCATCATTTGGTATTGGTGCTATGGGACAGATTAACAAGATTGTAGTAAATATCGAATCTGCTTTCCCTGTTAAAGCACTTGCAAACATTCAGCTTTATGATGGTGTAACAGCTTATTCGGTTGTTATCGGTATCGTTCTTGTTGTTATTGCTGCTCTTATTGTTCTTGGGGGACTTAAGAGAATTGCATCCTTTGCTGAAAAAGTTGTACCTTTTATGGTAGTTTTATTTGTAGCAGGAAGTATCGTTATTATCGGTGTTAACTATGCTCAAATCGGTGCTGCATTCAAAGCCATCTTTACACAGGCATTCAGTCCTATTGCTGTTGCCGGCGGTGTTACCGGTTCAATCATAAAAACTGTTATGGTTCAGGGCTTTAAGCGTGGTGTATTCTCAAACGAGGCAGGTCTTGGTTCTTCGGTAATGGTGCACTCAAACTCAAATATAAAAGAGCCTGTACAGCAGGGTATGTGGGGTATATTTGAGGTGTTTGCCGATACTATGGTTGTTTGTACAATGACTGCACTTGTTGTTCTTACATCAGGCGTATTTGATATTACCGCACCTATTGGCACTCATACAAACGATGCCACTATGGTTGCAGATGCCTTTAACTCTGTATTCAGTTATGGAAATATTGGTGGTAAATTTATAGCAATTGCAATTTTACTTTTTGCCTTCACAACTGTTCTTGGCTGGGACCATTACGGAACAAAAGCTTGGGAGTATCTTTTTGGAACAAAAACAACAAAGCTTTACAAGGTTATTCATCTTGTTATGATTATGTGCGGTGCACTTATGACATCTTCACTTGCATGGGATATCTCGGATACCTTTAACGGACTTATGATGATTCCTAACCTTATTGGTGTAATCCTTCTTTCCGGTCTTGTTTGTAAAATCACAAAGAACTACATAGACAGAAAAATACGCAAACTTGATGTAAAGCCAATGCTTTCTGTATTCCCGGAAATTCAGGAAGAACAAGAAAAAGAACTTTAATATTACAGAACAAAGCGGCTACGCCGCTCGCCGCAGGCGGCGGTCGTAGCAAGTGCGCTTTGTTTGCCCATATGCGTTTCCGCTGACGACGGAAAATTTCGCATGGGCATCTAATTTATGTTTTTGTATAATAGGAAATTACGCAATTTCCTATTATACAAAAAAGAGCTGTCGTTAGGCATCTTCACATAGGGATAAACCAACTTGAAACTTTGTATTTTGGCGCCGTACTGCAGAAAAAGCCTCGCCAAGCCATACAGGATTGGCTGCGTTTTTTATTTGTTCGACATCCAAAATACTGTGTTTCAAGCAGCAAACTGTTTGGATAAACGAAGTAAACCCTTGCAGCACTTAGTGCTGCAAGGGTTTTGAACTTATTCTGAAATCCAAATTGATTTCTCCCTATGTGAAGACGCCTTTGACAGCTCTTTTTTAATGCTCAATTTATTTACTTTTTATATACTCATCAATTGCCTCGGCTGCGGATTTGCCTGCACCCATAGCAAGAATTACTGTTGCGGCACCCGTTACCGCATCACCGCCTGCATAAACTCCCGTCTTGGTTGTAAGACCGCTTTCACCTTTGGTAACAATGCAGCCACGTTTATCTGTTTCAAGACCATCTGTTGTGTTTCTTATCAGGGGATTTGGTGATGTTCCTATTGACATAATCACCGCATCAACATCCAGAACATATTCAGAGCCTTCAATCACAATAGGACTTCTTCTTCCTGATGCGTCAGGCTCGCCAAGTTCCATTTTAACACATTTGATACCTGATACAAAGTTATTTTCATTGCCAAGAATTTCAATGGGATTATTGAGAGTTTTAAAAATAATCCCCTCTTCCTCTGCGTGTTCTACTTCTTCACGTCTTGCGGGCATTTCGTCCATTGAACGTCTGTATACAACATAAACCTCTTCTGCCCCAAGCCTTTTTGCACAACGTGCCGCATCCATAGCAACATTTCCGCCGCCAACTACTGCAACACAGTTTGCGTGGATAATTGGCGTTGCAGAATTTTCTTCATACGCCTTCATAAGATTTGTTCTTGTCAAAAATTCGTTTGCAGAATATACACCGTTTAAATTCTCGCCCGGAATGTTCATAAATCTGGGAAGTCCCGCACCCGAGCCTATAAACACAGCCTCAAAGCCGTCTGCAAGAAGCTCGTCAACGGTTTCGGTTTTGCCGATTACCGCATTTGTGACAATTTCAACACCAAGCGACTTTAAATTTTCGATTTCACGCTTTACTATATCCTTTGGCAAACGGAATTCAGGAATACCATAAACCAAAACACCGCCCGGAATATGTAACGCCTCAAAAACAGTTACATCATATCCCAATTTTGCAAGGTCACCGGCACAGGTAAGACCTGACGGACCCGAGCCAACAACTGCAACTTTTTTGCCCTTTTTCTTTATGTCAAGCTTTGCAGGTTTTCCGTTTTTCATATACCAGTCGGCAACAAACCTCTCGAGTCTGCCGATAGCCACAGGCTCGCCCTTGATGCCACGGACACATTTGCCCTCGCATTGATTTTCCTGAGGACATACCCTTCCGCAAACAGCAGGAAGCGAGCTTGACTTGTAAATTATGTCATAAGCTCCCTGAAAATCACCCTCAGCAACCTTTGCAATAAATTCAGGAATACTAATCTTTACAGGACAACCGCTAACACACGGCATATTCTTACAGTTAAGGCAACGCTTTGCCTCGTCAATTGCCTGCTCCTTGGTGTAACCCAATGCAACCTCTTTAAAATTTTTGCATCTTATTTCGGGGCTTTGAACCGGCATTTCATTCTTTTTAAGTGACATATTAGCCATTGGATTTTACCCCCTTAAACAAATTACACGCATCATCGTGGTGCTTTCTTTCGGTTTCTTTATACATACTGCTGCGTCTTATAACCTCGTCAAAATCAACCTGATGTCCGTCAAAGTCGGGGCCGTCAACGCAGGCAAACTTCATTTCGCCGCCAACGGTAAGACGGCAGCCGCCGCACATTCCAGTACCGTCAATCATAATGGGGTTCATACTTACAACCGTCTTTATACCCAATTCTTTGGTAAGCAGACATACAAACTTCATCATAACAAGCGGTCCGATGGCAATAACCAAGTCGTATTTTTCGCCGCCTTCAACCAGCTTGCGAAGAGCATCGGTCACAAGACCCTTTTCACCGCAGGAACCGTCATCGGACATAAGAACAACCTTATCCGACACAGTATTAAACTCGTCCTCAAGAATAACAAGGTCACGATTGCGAAAACCGATTATCGAATGCACCTCTGCTCCGTTTTCTTTAAGTGCTTTTGCGGTTGGATATGCAATTGCACAGCCAACACCGCCTCCGATAACTGCAACCTTTTTAAAGCCCTCCACCTCGGAGGCTTTTCCTAAAGGCCCTACAAAGTCGCAGATATAATCACCCTTATTCAATTTATTAAGCTTAAATGTTGTGGCACCCACAATCTGAAAGATAATTGTAATTGTACCATCAAGACGGTTATAATCCGCAATAGTGAGTGGAATCCTTTCTCCCTGTTCATCAACACGAAGGATGATAAACTGTCCGGCTTTTGCTTTTTTAGCCACCATTGGTGCCTCTATTACCATTTTAGTAACAGTTGGATTTAAAACTGTTTTTTCTTTTATCAAAAACATTCAGGTCATTCCTTTCCTGTTATTCATATTAAAATTTAAACACTACCTTGCCTTGTTCAATTGCAAGACGGGCAGAAAATTCCTTCCCGCTTTTCTTTGAAACAAAGCCTGTAATCAACGGAGTTGAGCCAGTATTAAGAAGCTTTTTTATATTGTCAATCGAAATCACTTTACCGCAGATTACGTTTCCTGTTGAAAATTTGCAACCATCCTTATAACCCTGACAGCCATAGCCGAATTTAGTACGTGCAACGTCAGCACCGCACACGGGACATTTACCCACTATATCGCCCACAAAACCGTCAAAGGTTTCGCCCATTTTTTTGTTTTCTTCAAAAACCTTGGTAATTTCGCCTTTAACAAAATCAATTGCACCGTCAATCGTGACAGTTCCTTTAAAAACGCCCTTTAAAGCCACGCCCATCTGCGAGGTACGGAATTTATCCATAATAATATTCATACGCGATAGTGACTCAATTAAATTCTCTCCTGCAGGAAGAATTGTGTAGGTGTCTTTTTTAAGCTGTATATACTGACTTTTTCGGGCATTGTCGATGATACCCGTTCGGGTTGCCTCGGTTCCAAGCTCCAGCCCCTCGAACATTGCTCTGTATTCGGCTTCCTCATCATCTTGCTCGGAGGCGTTTGCCTTTTCTTCCTTAAACGGATTTTTAAGATAATTATTAAGAGTTTCAATTGTGTAATGCTTTGGCGGGCTGGTTTCTTTTTCAACTGGAACAAAATTTATATTAACCTCGTCACCTTTTTCAAGCGGAGGCAGAATTTTATCCTTCTTTGTGTAGTCATCATACCTTGTCCATCCGGGGGTTACAATCACCGTTCCTTTAAGAGAAAATTCCTCTAAATCGCCCACCGAAATAGTAATCTCAGTCTTTTCAACAGTACATTCTTCAGCACAGAATACCGCCACAAACCGACGCATAATTGTGCTGTAAACCTTCATCTCATTTTCAGAAAGTTTGCTTTTGTCAGGAATTTTATATGTAGGTGTCAGTGCTGAGTGTGATTCAATTTTTGAATCGTCAAATATGGTTTTGCTGAACTTAAATTCAACAGGATAACCAAGCTTTTTAACCGATTCAAGAATTGTTTTTATCTTACCTTGCTCGGCTGTTGCAAGATACTCTGAATTTGTTCTTGGGTATGTAACATAGCCTTTTTCGTACAGACCCTGAACTATCTCAAGGCTTTCAGCCATAGACATTTTATATTTTTTACCTAAAACATTCTGCAGCTTGGTAAGTGAGTACAGCTTACCCGGTGAAAGCTTGTCCTTCTTCTTTTTCTTTGCCGTGACAATAGCCGGTTCTGCGTTATATTTATCGCAAAGTGCCTTTGCCTTTTCAAGCTGTTCTTTTGTGAATTTTGTCTTGCTGGTAAGCTCGATTTCGGCACCATCAGTTTCAGCCTTGCTGGATATTGCATAATAAATATCCGGAACAAAATTACGTATCGCCATATCACGGTCATAAATTGCCTTGACAATGGGAACAATCACTCTGCCAACACGCAGCAGCGTCCCTGACCTGAGCGTTGCATATCGGGTAAGGTTTACTCCGTACAGCCAATCCATATAAGTCCTTGCATAGCCTTCGTTGGCAAGGTTGTCATATTCGCTTTCGTCTTTAAGTGCGTTCATTGCCTCACGAACAGTCTGTGGAGTCTGGTCAGGAAGCCATATTCTTTTAAGGCTTTTCTGCCCCTCAAGCGCCTTTTCGATGCAGGTTCTTACAATAATCTCACCTTCGCGGTCAGCATCGCCTGCGTTAATAATGGTATCAACATCCTCTCGGTTGCACAATGCCTTGATTATGCCAAACTGCTTTTCAACACCGGAATCAACCTTTTTGGTTGAATCTTTTTTAAGTTCAAAAACAAACTTGTTCGGGAAACACGGAAGATTATCCATTGACCAATACTTATTTGCGGAATTTGCGGCATCATAAGCCTCCACATCTGCCAGGGAAAACAAGTGTCCGAATGCCCAGGTAATGATGTAGCCCTCACCCTCGAAATATCCATCATAGCGATTAAGCTTGCCGATACCTGCCATAATATTTCTGGCAAGGCTCGGTTTTTCTGCAATTATAAGTACTATGTCAAAAACCACCTTTAAATGACATTATCGGGCAACAGGTTGTTTGCCCGATAGTTCATATTATATGAAAAATTAATCCTCAAAATCAAAGAGGTCTGCATTTCTTTCCTTAAAAAGTTCATATGCCTTATCAAGAATTTCTAAATCTTCTTCAGGAACAAGAACACTTTCGCCATCCTGAACGCCGTCAATTTTAAGAATGATAACCTCGTCAACCTCGTCATCCTCTTCCTCTTTGTAGGGAATACAGATAACATAGTCATCACCGTTTACCTGAACTGTGTCAAGATGTTCAAAGGTTTGCTTGTTGCCCTCGTCATCAAACAAATCTACAAGAAAATTATCTTCGTTTTCAACATTTTCGATATTATCAAATTTTTCTGCCATTTTTAAAATCTCCTTTTCTTTAAATCACAGCTTTATACTGTCAAGATAGCCCTGAAGAATAAAGGCCGCCGCAATTTTATCAACCGAGTCCTTGCGTTTTTTGCCACGAACATTTGTTTCGTTCATAAGATTATGAGCCGAAACAGTTGTAAGCCTTTCGTCCCACAAAATAATGGGACAATCAACAAGTTCCTTTAGCAGTTTAACCAATGACTTGGTTTTTTTGCCACGGTCACCTACGGTGCCATTCATATTTTTAGGAAAGCCGAGAACAATTTTTTCAACCCCCAAAGTCTTTACAAGCTCTGCTGTGTGATTTGCAACCTTAACCATATTCCGCTCGTGAAATGTTTCAAGCGTGTGTGCCGAAAAACCCAAAGCATCCGACACCGCATAACCTGTTCGGCTGTCACCGAAATCCACACCAAGAACCATCATAAAGCCTCCGCTATCCTGATTAAATATATTTGATATATTTTATCACAATTAAGCTTTTCATGCAAGTGTTTTTTTGTAATTTATCTGTATTCGAACTAAATAGTTACTTTTTTACATAAATAGTTTTTCCACAGGTTTCGACAATAAATTACATTGTATTGTGTTAAAATGCCATTTTCCCCTTGACTGCACAATACTTTCGCTGTGGATAACATTGTGGATAATGTGAATTGTACTATTATTTTTCATTAAATGAAAACTTGACAAAAAGTGCGTTTTTGTATATAATATTTTGGTTAATGAGTTTTTACAGGAGAAATAACGTGAAAAATCACGTTATTAGCCTCCGGCGGATTAAATTGCACCGCCAAAATTTTTACACCATATATGGTGCAAAACGGCGATGTGCATAATTTCCATCATACGCCTTATCCGCCCACGATAAGCGCATACAGAGATTTTATATTACTATTTGTGGGCAGAAAGGCTATGGAAATTAAAATGGGACTTACACTTGCACAAAAGATACTTAAAGACCACCTTGTTTGCGGCGAAATGGTGGCAGGTCAGGAAATCGGAATAAAAATTGACCAGACATTAACTCAGGATGCTACGGGAACAATGGCATACCTTGAATTTGAGGCTATGGGCGTACCCAGAGTTAAAACCGAAAAGTCTGTTGCATATATCGACCACAACACCTTGCAGAGTGGCTTTGAAAACGCTGATGACCACAGATTTATCGGCAGTGTCTGCAAAAAGCACGGCATATATTTCTCACGTCCCGGTAACGGAATTTGCCATCAGGTGCATCTTGAAAGATTTGGTATCCCCGGCAAAACTTTAATCGGCTCTGACAGCCACACACCAACAGGCGGCGGTATCGGTATGATTGCCATTGGTGCCGGCGGTATGGACGTAGCTGTTGCTATGGGCGGCGGTACATATTACATCACCTGCCCTAAAATTGTAAAGGTTAACCTTACAGGAAAGCTGTCACCTTGGGTTGCTGCAAAGGATGTTATCTTAGAGGTTCTTCGCAGACTCACCGTTAAAGGCGGCGTTGGCAAAATTATTGAATACACAGGCGAGGGCGTAAAGACACTTTCTGTCCCCGAGCGTGCTACCATTACCAATATGGGTGCCGAGCTTGGTGCTACCACCTCTATCTTCCCGTCTGATGAAACAACAAGAGAATTTCTTAAAGCTCAGGCAAGAGAAGAAGACTATACACCTCTTTGTGCAGACGAAGATGCAGTTTATGACGAGGTTGTTGAAATTAACCTCAGCGAGCTTGTACCACTTGCTGCCTGCCCTCATTCGCCCGATAATGTTAAATCTGTTGCAGAAATCGGTGAAATGAAGATTGACCAGGTATGTATTGGCTCCTGCACTAACTCATCCCTTCTTGATATGCTGAAGGTTGCACACATTCTTAAAGGTAAAACTGTTCATCCCGATGTATCACTTTCAATCGCACCGGGTTCAAAGCAGGTTCTTAATATGCTTGCTGCCTGCGGAGCACTGTCTGATATGATTGATGCAGGCGCAAGAATTTTGGAAAGTGCCTGCGGTCCCTGTATCGGTATGGGTCAGTCACCCAATTCAGGCGGTATTTCACTGCGTACATTCAACAGAAACTTTGAAGGACGCAGCGGTACAAAGGACGGACAAATTTATCTTGTATCACCCGAACTTGCAGCAGCATCAGCCCTCACAGGAGTGCTGACAGACCCAAGAACTCTTGGAGATATGCCAAAATTTGAACTTCCCGAGGTATTTACAATCAACGACAATATGGTTGTTCCGCCAGTTGCGGCTGAGAATATGGATAGTGTAGAAGTACTTCGTGGGCCAAACATCAAGCCCTTCCCTGTATCCGAAGCAATGGCTGATGAAATCACCGCAAAGTGCAGCTTAAAGGTTGGCGATAACATCACAACAGACCACATTATGCCTGCAGGTGCAAAGATTTTGCCTCTCAGGTCAAACATTCCAAAGATTTCGGAATACTGCTTTGCGGTATGCGACGAAAAATTCCACGACAGAGCACTTGAAATGGGCAAGAGTATTATCATAGGTGGCTCGAACTACGGTCAGGGTTCATCAAGAGAACACGCGGCACTTGCTCCACTCTATCTTGGAGTTAAGGCAGTAATTGTTAAATCCTTTGCACGAATTCATATGGCAAACCTTATAAATGCGGGTATTATTCCTCTTACATTCGTAAATGAGGCAGACTATGACAAAATTGACCAGACCGACGAACTTAAAATGACAGACCTCCATGAAAGCATCATCAATGCCGATGAGCTTACCATAACAAACGTGACAAAAGGCTTTGACTTTAATGTTAAGCTTGACCTGTCAATGCGTCAGCGTGAAATGCTGAAGGCCGGCGGTCTGCTGAATTATACCAGAGAGAACAGCAAATAAACCAACGAAAGGAACATTATAATGGATAAAATCAAAATGACAACTCCCCTTGTCGAGATGGACGGGGACGAAATGACCCGAATTATATGGAAGATGATTAAGGACATCCTTATCCTTCCTTACGTTGACCTTAAATCAGAATACTATGATTTGGGTCTTGAATACAGAAATGAAACTGACGATAAAGTTACATTCGACTCGGCTTATGCAACAAAAAAATATGGTGTAGCCGTTAAATGTGCAACCATTACACCTAATGCAGAACGCGTTAAGGAATATAACCTTAAGGAAATGTGGAAGTCACCCAACGGCACAATCCGTGCAATCTTAGACGGAACAGTTTTTCGTGCTCCAATCATTGTTAAGGGTATCACTCCCTACATTCCTACCTGGACAAAGCCAATCACCATTGCCCGTCACGCATACGGTGATGTATACAAAAACACCGAGATGCAGGTTCCTGCAGGCTCAAAGTGTGAAATCGTTTGTACTGACAAAGACGGCAAGGAAATCAGACAGACCATTCACGAATTTACAGACAGCAATGGTATAATTCAGGGTCTTCACAACATTGACAAGTCAATTGCAAGCTTTGCCCGTTGTTGCTTTAACTATGCCCTTGATACAAAGCAGGATATCTGGTTTGCAACAAAGGACACCATTTCAAAAAAATACGACCACAGATTCAAGGACATCTTCAGCGAAATCTTTGAAGCAGAATATAAAGAGAAATTCGATGCAGCAGGCATTGAATACTTCTATACCCTTATTGACGACGCTGTTGCCCGTGTTGTACGTTCTGAGGGCGGTTATATCTGGGCATGCAAAAACTACGACGGTGATGTAATGTCGGATATGGTTGCAACAGCATACGGCAGTCTTGCAATGATGACATCTGTTTTGGTATCACCTGACGGAACATACGAATATGAGGCAGCACATGGCACAGTTCAGCGTCACTACTACAAGCATTTAAAGGGTGAAGAAACCTCAACAAACAGTGTTGCAACACTGTTTGCCTGGACAGGTGCATTGCGCAAGCGTGGCGAGCTTGACGGACTTTTGGACCTTTGTGCTTTTGCCGACAAGCTGGAGAAGGCTACAATCAAGACTATTGAAGACGGTACTATGACAGGTGACCTATTTCTCCTTTCAAGTCTTGAAAACAAAAAGAAGGTTAACACCGAGGATTTCCTTATCGCAGTAAACGAAAACCTCAAAGCAATGCTTTAATCTTCAAAATAAGCAAACGGAGGAAAATCCAATGGAAAAAAACGTATCAGCGTCGGTTATTAACAGGCTTCCCCGATACTATCGGTATCTGGGCGAACTTATCAATTCGGGCGTTGAAAGAATATCTTCAAAGGAATTAAGCAAAAAAATGGGTATTACTGCATCCCAAATTCGCCAGGATTTAAACTGTTTTGGCGGCTTTGGTCAGCAGGGCTATGGCTATAATGTTGAATATCTTCATGGTGAAATCGCAGGTATTCTTGGTCTTAACTCAAAATATAAAGCAATTTTGGTTGGTGCCGGCAACATTGGTCACGCATTGACACTCAACACAAATTTTGAAAAACGTGGTTTTGAGCTTATCGGTATTTTTGATAACGACCCCGAGAAAATAGGTATGGAAATTCGCAACCTCAAGGTATTGGACTCCGGCACAATGAAAGACTTTGTTAAAGAATATAAACCTACTATGGCTATTCTTTCTGTCCCCAAATCGGTTGTCAATCAGGTTACAAAAGAGCTTGTGAATTGCGGAATAAAAGCATTCCTCAACTTTTCATATGCCGAGATTACAGCCAATGATGATATCGTGGTTGAAAATATTCATCTTGGCGACAGTCTAATGAGGTTGTGTTATAAAATTTCCGAGAAAAACTCTGCAGAAAACGAGGATTAATCTTTATTATGATAAGACTTTATAATATAGACCATTTCAGCCTTGACGAAACCTTTCTGTGTGGGCAATGCTTTCGTTGGGAAAAAGACAGCGACGGTACATTTTATGGGGTTGTTGCCAACCATGCAGTTAAAATGTATTATTACGACCCAAAGACAATTTATGTCGAAAGTTCAAACCCAGACTTAGTGTATTGGAGTCATTACCTTAACTTTTCCAATGATTATAATGTCATTGAAGAAAAGCTCTGGCAGGACGAAAAGCTTCGCCCCTGCATCGAAAAAGGTCGGGGCATACGTATTCTTCGTCAGGATTTGTGGGAAACAATTGTCTCATTTATTATATCAGCAAACAACAATATCCCAAGAATAAAGAAAATTATTTCAGCACTTTGCGAAGCATATGGCGAAAAAATAGAATTTGACGGCAAGGTTTTTTATGGATTTCCTACGCCTGAGGTTCTTTCTGTGCTGACACCCGAAGATTTGGCTCCAATTCGTGCCGGTTTCAGAGATAAATATATAATTGATGCTGCACAAAAAGTAGTTTCAGGCGAGATTAATCTTGAGGAACTTCCCAAAATGAGCAACAGCGATGCAAAAACCACCCTTATGAAGATTAATGGTGTTGGCAGCAAGGTTGCTGACTGCGTTTTGCTGTTTGCCCTAGGAAGATACAAAACCTTTCCTCAGGATGTATGGATTAAACGGATTCTTAATAACCTTTACGGCATTGAAGAAAAGGACATTCCTGATTTTGTAGAAAAAGCCTTTGGCAATTTTGGCGGCATAGCACAGCAATACCTCTACTACTATTATGCTGTAGAGAAAAATGATACTATAACAGCATAACCGAAAGGATTGATTTTGATGGATGTAAAAACCGCATTGCGCGAAAGACGGACAATACGAAAGTTTACCAAGCAGCCCATTCCAAGACAGGATTTGATTGACCTTGTTGACTATGCAAGACTTGCCGCATATCCCGGCAACAATCAGTCGCTAAGGTTTGCCATTATTGATGAAAAAGCTTTGGTCGATGCTGTTTTTGTAAACACCAAATGGGCAGGCTATCTTGCAGACGGAACACCAAAAGATGACGAGCGTCCTACCGCATTTATTGCGGTTTTGGGTGACAACAGCATCAAAAAAACCTTTGAGGTTGAAGCAGGCGCCGCTGTCACTTCAATGATGCTGGGCGCATTTGATAAGGGCATTGCAAGCTGCTGGATAGGCTCGCTTAACAGAACAGAAGTTATGAACGTGCTTGGCATTAGCAAGGAAAAATATTCTCTCGTTTATGTGCTTGCTCTTGGATATCCGGCTCAAAAAAGCCGTGTATGCCAAATGCAAGACGGCGACATAAAATATTTTCTTGATGAAGAGAATGTTCTTAATGTGCCAAAACATTCACTTGATGAAGTTATTATTGACATAAAACCGTAATTTTTACGGCTTATATTGACTTGAATACACAAACAAGGAACGGATATACCGTTCCTTGTTTTTACTTGTTTTTTAACTTTTTAAACGCCTTCAGGGTTTCTCCAAGTCGTTTATCAAAACTCGGCTTGGTGTCAAACTTTTCACCGCAAACACATTCTGTATAGAATGAATAGTTTTGTATTCTTTCATCTATCATCGAAATAAGCGGTGTATCACATTGGGGGCAGATAAATACTCCTAGTTTGGTTTTTGGAGCTTTATGAATTTGCTTTGTAATATCATTAAAATGGGCATCACGTATAATTTCGATATTTCCAAAATTCCCGCAGGTACATATAAACGCAATATTCAGATATTTATATCCTGATTTATTTACACTGCCCACAATCTTGTCGCAGTTTTCGCAAAATATCAGGCTGCCGCCTTTTGATAAAAACCTTGCCCCGAAAATCTTTGTAACAGTCTTTTTTGCCACTTTTATTTAACAGGTGCTACATTCTTATCCTTAAGAACAACGTCGTGTGCACCGCCCTCGATAATACTTGTTGCCGAAACAAGGGTCATCTTTGCGTTCTTCTGAAGCTCGGGAATTGAAAGAACACCACAGTTGCACATTGTTGACTTAACCTTGTTCAGTGTCAATGCAACATTATCCTTAAGGCTTCCTGCATATGGAACATAAGAGTCAACGCCTTCTTCAAATGAAAGCTTTTGTGCACCGCCCATATCATATCTCTGCCAGTTTCTTGCACGGGCTGAGCCTTCGCCCCAGTATTCCTTCATATAGTTGCCGTTTACAGAAACCTTATTTGATGGACTTTCGTCAAAGCGTGCAAAGTATCTGCCCAGCATTACAAAGTCAGAACCCATAGCAAGAGCAAGGGTAATATGATAATCGTGTACAATACCACCGTCAGAACAGATAGGAATATAAATACCTGTCTTTTCAAAATATTCATCTCTTGCTGCCGCAACCTCCTGAACTGCAGTTGCCTGACCACGGCCTATACCCTTCTGTTCACGAG
The DNA here is from genome assembly GCA_045586925.1 of Clostridia bacterium. GTDB lineage: Bacteria > Bacillota > Clostridia > Monoglobales > Monoglobaceae > SIG440. The sequence goes on from JAZNBG010000011.1 coordinate 76,122, forward strand.
TGATACAAATTGAGCCGCCGCCAATACCAATTTTGATAAAGTCAGCACCTGCTTCTGCAAGGAACATAAAGCCCTCTCTGTCTACAACATTACCTGCGCCAACCTTAACAGTGTCACCGTATTTGTCACGGATGAATTTAAGTGTTCTTGCCTGCCATTCAGAAAAGCCCTCTGATGAGTCAATACACAGTACATCTGCCCCTGCCTCGACAAGTGCAGGAACACGCTGTTCATAGTCACGGGTGTTGATACCTGCGCCAACCACGTATCTCTTTGATGAATCAAGAAGCTCGGTGGGGTTTTCTTTATGTGCGTCATAGTCCTTTCTGAAAACAAAAGCAACCAGACGGCGATTTTCGTCGATAATGGGAAGTGAATTAAGCTTATTGTCCCAGATGATATCATTTGCAGCCTTAAGGGTTGTGCCCTCCGGTGCCCAAATCAGCTTATCAAATGGTGTCATAAATTCCTTAACCTGAGTAGATAAGTCCATACGGCTGACACGATAGTCACGTGGGGTAACAATACCCAAAAGCACGCCGTCGGATGTGCCATCCTCGGTAACTGCAACAGTATTGTGACCTGTCTTGTTGCGAAGTTCAATAAGGTCAGCAAGAGTTTGGTCAGGCCCGATATTTGAATCACTTGCAACAAAGCCTGCCTTGTGATTTTTAACACGTCTTACCATTGCGGCTTCGTCTTCAATTGACTGCGAGCCGTATATAAATGACACACCGCCCTCTTTTGCAAGAGCAATTGCCAGTTTTTCACCCGAAACAGACTGCATAATTGCAGAAACCATAGGAATGTTCATAGTAATTGCCGGTTCCTCACCCTTTTTGAATTTAACAAGGGGAGTCTTAAGACTAACATTGCTTGTCATACATTCTGCCGAAGAATAACCGGGAACAAGCAAATACTCACTGAAGGTATGTGAAGGTTCATTGAAATAATAAGCCATTTTAAATTCTCCATTTCTGTTTAGTATTCATATTGATATATAATAGTTTATTATACAACATATTCTGTTAAAAAGCAAGGCGAAAAACTTATTTTTATGCTATTTCGTATAAATCTACCAAAAAATAAGAGTATATGGATGTTTCACCATATACTCTTAACTGTTTTTTATCTCTGAACTCTGCCTGAGCCGTCGCCGCCTGCCAGTTTTTCAACCTCGGCAACCGAAACTCTGTTGTAGTCGCCTTCAACCGAGTGCTTAAGTGCTGATGCCGCAACCGCAAACTCAATTGCATCCTTTGATGACTTGCCTGTAAGCAACGAATAGATAAGTCCGCCGCCGAAGGAGTCGCCGCCGCCTACACGGTCAACAATGTGGAGGTGATATGATTTTGAGAAGTAGTAATCCTCGCCGTCATAGAGCATACCTGCCCAGTCGTTGTCACTTGCAGAAATTGATGTACGGAGTGTGATTGCAACCTTTTCAAAGCCGAATTTATCAGCAAGCTGCTTTGCAACACTCTTGTAGCCTTCGTGGTTAAGCTTTCCGCCATAGATATCTGTGCCTTCAGCCTCGATGCCAAATACGTCCTTTGCATCTTCTTCGTTTGAGATACAAACATCAACGTACTGACAAAGTTCTGTCATTGCAGCACGTGCTTCGTCACGTGTCCACAGCTTGCCACGGTAGTTAAGGTCGCAGGAAATCTTAACGCCCTTAGCCTTTGCAGCCTTACAAGCTTCTTTGCAGATTTCTACAACATTGGGGCCGAGTGCCGGGGTAATACCTGTGAAATGGAACCAGTCAGCACCTTCAAAGATTGCATCCCAGTCAAAATCAGAAGGCTCTGCCATCTGGATTGCTGAATACTTTCTGTCATAGATACAAACGCTGCCACGCTGTGAAGCGCCTTTTTCAAGGTAGTAAATACCAACTCTTTCGCCGCCGCGAACAATCTTTGATGTATCAACACCAAAATATCTGAGGCTGTCAACAGCCGCCTGACCGATTGCGTGCTTAGGAAGCTTGGTTACATAGCTTGAATCCAAGCCATAGTTTGCAAGTGATACTGCAACGTTTGCTTCGCCGCCGCCAAAGGTTGCCTGCATCTGGTCGTTCTGAAAAAATCTGTAATATCCGTTGGGAGCAAGTCTTAACATTAACTCACCAAATGTAATAACTTTTGCCATATTTAAATCAATCCTTTTTATTATTTATTTGATGTAGAAACGCTTTGCATTTCCATTATTTCCAAAACACTCTCGTGTTTTGGAATCCTGCGCTAAAAATAGTCCGGTGAACTGTTTTCTTTACGCTCCGGCTCTTGCCTTTTTGATATTTTCAACAAACTTCTTTGCAGTTTCGGTAATTGCTGCATAGTCGCCGGTTTTTGCACCGGCAGTAAGAGCACCGCCTGCACCGCAAGCAACTGCGCCTGCTTTAATCCATTCGTCAACGTTATCAACAGAAACGCCGCCTGTAGGCATCATTCTTGCCTGTGGAATAGGACCGTTGATAGCCTTGATAATCTTAGGACCAAATACTTCTCCGGGGAATATCTTAATAATATCAGCACCTGCCTCCATTGCCGCAACAACCTCTTTGATTGTCATACAACCGGGCATATAGGGAACTCTGTAACGGTTACAGAGCTTTGCTGTCTTTTCGTCAAAATAGGGGCTTACTATGTACTGAGCACCGGCTAAGATTGCAATTCTTGCAGTTTCTGAATCCATAACCGTACCAGCACCGAGAATAATCTCGTCCTCTGAATATGAATCAGCAAGTTCAGCTATAACCTTATCTGCATGGGGAACTGTAAATGTAAGCTCAATTGCAGGAACACCTCCGGCAATACAAGCATCAGCGATTTTCTTTGCCTGATCAGCGCTTTCAGCACGAACAACCGCAACAATACCCACATCTGTTATTCTTTTAATTACGTCTTCTTTAAGCATTGTTATCCTCCCAAAATTTTATTATAAATTATACGTTTTAATTATAAGTCTTTTATCAGTTTATGTCAATATTATTTTGCCGTTTTTTTCTATTTTACTGACTTTTTATATAATTCCAAATAAGATAAAACCTACGGTATTAATAGCAAAGTTTGCAAACATATGAACAAACCACGAAGCATAAATATTTCCGTATTTTGAATTAAGATAATTAAATATAATTCCGCCTGCAAAAAGCCCTGCCAGTATCAACACAAAAACCAATGGTGAAAACCACCCTGTCATCATAGCGATATGATACAGTGCAAAAACCGACGCACTGAAAATCATTGCAAAACTTCCACCTGCAATACGCTTTAAGGTGAGATATGCAAAACCACGGAAGAAAAACTCCTCAAGCAACGAATTTACAAAGGAAATATAAATTGACACAAATAGAAAATTATCTTTTGTTACACCGATGTTTCCCGTAAGCGAAGTAGTTACCGATGAAAAATCAAACACATCCTTCAAAAGTATATACCCGCCTAAAATGACAGCATAAACCGGTATACACAACAACAAAGCCAGTCTAATACTTTTTTTATCCGCAACAAACAGTTTTTTCAGTTGTAAATCCTTATCAAAAGCCGACCAAACAAGTGGTACTGCAAGAAACAAAGCAAGCTTTACAAACGATTTCACTGCATACTGAGGTTGAATTATTCCGTCAACCACCGCCATCAGCCCACAACATAATATTACAATGATACATATAGCGGCTGTCTTTCTTTTTATTACCATATCGCATACCCCGTATAAAAGGCGAACTGTCCTCAAACAGTCCGCCTGTATAACAATTTAAATTTTTGCAATTCCAAGTGCATCAAGTACAGATGAAATCAAAATCAGCACAATACAAATAGGTGCAATATACTTGATAACCATAACAAACAGTTTCTTTCTTCTAAACCTTGAAGAAAGCTCCACCTCATCAATAAGTGTCTGAGGCTTAAGAATATACCCAACAAAAATGCAGGTAAGAAGTGCAACAATCGGCATAAGAACACTGTTGCTGATAAAGTCAAAGAAATCAAGGAACTGAAGGCCAATGATTGTAACATTGCTCCACAAGCCGTAACCAAGTGTTGATGGCAAGCCCAGAAGAACAGCACCGATAAACACAAGCAGGCAGGAGAGCTTTCTGTCAATCTTGCACTTGTCACACACAATTGACACAACGGTTTCCATCAGAGAAATTGATGATGTAAGTGCCGCAAAAAGCACCAGAACAAAGAAGGCAATACCGACAACCTGACCTCCCCACATAGTTTCAAAAACTTTAGGAAGGGTTACAAACATAAGGCTGGGACCCTTGCCAAGAGCCTCAGGAGTTCCGCCTGAGAATACAAACACAGCCGGAATAATCATAAGACCTGCCAAAAATGCAATACCTGTATCAAAAATTTCAATGTGACTAACTGAAGACTCAAGGTTTACATCCTTCTTCATATATGAACCATATGTAATCATAATGCCCATAGCCAGCGACATTGAGTAAAACAACTGACCCATAGCAGCAAGAACTGTAGTTGCAGAGAACTTGCTGAAATCAGGCAGAATATAATAAAGAACACCAGCCCCTGCGCCGGGCAAGCATACCGAATAGATTGCAATTATAATTGACAAAATAACCAGAATGGGCATCATAAATTTACTTACCTTTTCGACACCCTTTTCAACACCGCAAAGCACAACTAACGCTGTTATGCCGATAAATACCAAAAACCACAAAATAGGTTCACCTGTTTGTGAAATAAAGTTACCGAAATATTCGTCACCTGCAGCCGCCGCACCATTACCGCTGATAAATGCAAACAGATACTTTGTAACCCAACCGCCGATAACCGAGTAATAAGGCAAAATAATGACAGGAACAAGTGCCGCAAGCCAGCCAATAAATGAATATTTTTTGTTAAGCGCCTTAAATGCACCAATTGCACTAAGACCTGTCTTTCTGCCGATTGCAATTTCTGCAGTCATAAGACCAAAACCCAGAGTTACTGCAAGTACTATATATACGAGCAAAAAGATTCCGCCGCCGTATTTTGCTGCAAGATACGGAAATCTCCAGATATTACCAAGACCAACTGCCGAGCCTGCTGCCGCAAGAACAAAGCCCAATTTGCCCGTGAAGCTGCTTCTTTTTTCATTTGACATAAATATAACATCCTCTCCGAATAACATTTTATGATATTATACTACAATTCTTTGGAAAAATCAAACATTTTTTACATTAAACATTTGACGGCAATACGGTTTTATCATTCCCCTGGAAATGATCAATGCCGTATTCCAGAATTTTAAATCTGCCATCATTGTATTTTGCGTGAGTTACCGATGCATTGGTAGCCCAAGGGATATCCTTTATTTCATCAAGAGCACGACCATCGCAAAACGCCTTAAATACACGGATTGGTGTTGCATGGGTGAAAATCAGTACAGTCTTTCCATCATTCTCCGCTGCAATACGACTAATCTCGTCAACTATTCGCAGCTGAAGCTCCGCTACCGACTCTCCTCCGTCGCATTTTGCTTTGCCTATGTTTGTAAGCCACACCGAATATGACTCATTGAAATTTTTCTCAAGGTCGCAAAATAACCCGTTTTCCCAATCGCCTGCGTAAATCTCTCTTAGGTTCTTACTTTTTATTATGTCAAGATTTTTCATTTCAGCAGTATGGAGGGCTGTGCTGTATGCTCTTTTAAGGTCACTTGAATAAATTACATCTGCGCATACATCCTTCAAAAATTCTGCTGTATTTTGTGCCTGAATATGTCCCGTTTCGGTCAAATCAAGGTCAGTGTGTCCAAGAAAGGCCCTTCGCTTGTTGCCCTCGGACTCGCCGTGCCGTATAAGATATATATTTGTACTCATTTAACGCTGCACCTCTATCATTTAAAATTAACAGTTGCTGTATGGGGTCTGTGGTCGGACGCAACAATCGCAGGGATATCTGCAGAGAGAACTTCAACATCAGGGCTTACAAATATGTAATCAATTTTCCCACGGGGATTGTCCGACGGAAAACTGCCTAAAGGTTCGGAAAACAAGTCTGCAGCATCCTTCATTCTCTCACGTATTGGATTTAAAATTTCATTATCGGGTCTTAAATTGAAATCTCCCATAAGAATGCATTTTTCATTTACCAGATTTTTAAGGACAGTATCAACTGCATTTTTCTGTTCATCAGGATTAAGCCCAAAATGTGTAACCAAAACGGTTATTCCGCCCTCAATTTTCACCTTCAGCAAGCATCGTGTTTCATAATGTCTGTTTCCTGTCCTTGTTTCAGGGTCGGGTATCGGTATTGTTTCTGCACTCAGTATTGGATATTTTGAAAGAAATCCGTTGCCGTATGGATTTGCCCCTCTGACCTCAAGAGCTTTTGCAAAATAATGGTGCTCCATTCCCGTAAGATCAGACAAGGTGGTCACCTGATCAGTAAATTCCTCTTCGATGCCCTTGTTACGCATTTCATTAAGGCCAACAATGTCAGCTTCGCATTTTTTTATTGCGTCTGCCATAATCTGAAAGTCTATTTTTCTTTCAATGTAGTTAAGGCAGTGTTGGGTATTAAATGACATAATTTTCATAATCTATCACCCCTAAAATAATTACCTGTTTATTCTATCACACTTTTATATAAAGTGCAATATGCAAAAAGCACTTCTTATGAAGCGCTTTTGCTCAGAATATTGAGATGTTTCGTTTTTTCCTTCTTGAATATAATAACATACATTATAAAATGTAATATTGTTGTACCAATCCAGGAAATCGGGTAACATAAGAATAACACTTCAAATGTATGTACCGCTTTAAATGCAGTAAGCAGCCAGATAATACGTATGCCGCAAACGCCTATAATTGACGTTATCATATTTATAAACGATGCCCCCATACCGCGGAGCACACCGCTCATAACATTTAAAAATCCCATCAGTCCGTACACATATCCAAGCAAATGAAACTTTCGCAGTCCATATGCAAAAACCTCAGGCTCGTCAGGTGCATACAAGCCTATTAAAAATTCTCCACCGAAAAATGTTATAATACCTTGCATACCCCAAATACCAACAACATAAACAAGAGAAATTGTAAGTGTTTTTTTGATACGTTCAAATTTTCTTGCACCAAAATTCTGACTTGTAAAAACCATAGAAGATTGATATATACTGTTAAGCATAACAGTATAAAAATCTGTTATACTTGTTGTTGCCGCACTGCCTGCAATTGCCGCCGCACCAAAGCTGTTTATACCTGACTGTACCAGTATGTTTGATAGGGAGTACACCGAGCTTTGAATTCCCGATGGCAAACCAAATCTTAAAATTCTGAGAAACGGTTTTTTATAAATTCTTATTTTATTAAGTGAAATCTTCATTTCATCAGTTTCGCAACAAAGAATATACATAATGCAAACAGCGGTAAAAATCTGTGAAATAACAGTTGCAGTTGCAACACCGCTTGCACCCATATGCAGTACACAAACAAAAAACAGATTAAGCAGAACATTTATAATGCCCGATATGGTCACAATATAAAGCGCACGTTTTGTATCGCCCTTGGCACGCAAAATTGCGGCACCAAAGTTATATAATAACGACGGTATGTAGCCGATAGCGGTAATCCGCAGATAAGCTGATGCTTCGGGATAAACCTCGTCAGGAACGTCAACCATTGCCAGAAGTGGCCGTGTAAATAAAAGGCATATACAGGATATAATGAATCCCCCAAATACAGCTATTGCTATGGATGTATGGGATGCTTTGTGGATTTCATCCTTATGGCCTGCCCCCAATTCGTGACCGAGAACAATTGTAGCACCTGCAGATAAGCCCAGGATAAAGTTAAGAAACAGTCCTGATACAACCGCACAGGTTCCAACTCCCGCAAGCGCATTAGCACCTGCATATCTTCCTACAACCAAAATATCTGCTGCGCTGTATAATTGTTGCAGAACAGCGGTCAGCATATAAAGTGCCGAAAACTTTAAAATTTTGCCCCACAACGGGCCGTTTACCATATCAATACTGTTTTTATTGACTGACATACCAACACCCCTATTTACAGATTGTGTCACTTTGTTTAATTATAGCACAACAAAACTATGTGTACATAGACAAATTGTAACAATATGGATTTTTTGAAACAAGAGTTTAATTTTGGGATTGAATAAATTTTTTTAATATGCTAGAATATAAGCGACTTTAATTGTATTGGAGGAAGCTCCGTGTTTAAAAATATAGAGAATTTAAAAATAGAAGACATCAGTAAAGGTGCGTCAAAAAACAAATCCTCAGTTTACTGCCGCAAGGCTAACACCTTTATTTTACGTACTGCGGGCAGTATGCGATATGTGTTTTCGGACTGTCATCTTGATTGTCAAACAGGTGAAATTATTTTTTTGCCAAAGGGATCCAGTTACGACTATGTGTCCCTTACCGATATCCCCTGCGAATATGTGGCTATAAGATTTGATGCCGAGCTTTCGGATATCGCCCCCTCTGTTCATTCGTTGGATCGTTTTCAGGAATTGGAAGAAATTACAAACAACCTGACAGACCTGTGGAAGTTTGGCGGTCGGCACGAACATTACAAGTGTTATTCGGTTTTTTATAATCTTTTAGCACACCTTGAAGGGCTTGAAAATCAAGCCTATGCAGATAAAAAGAATTTTCATATAATTTCTCCCGCTGTTTCGTATTTGAAAAAGCATATATACGATTGCAACCTGAAAATCGAAGCACTGCACCGGCTTTGCGGTATATCGGGAACATACTTCCGCAAAATATTTCAGGCAAACTACAGCACAAGTCCACAAAAGTATATATTAACAAAAAGGCTATCCCGTGCAAAATCAATAATTGACAATGGTGATTTTGACTCCATTTCCGAAGTTGCAACTGCTGTAGGCTTTAATGACCCTCTTTATTTCAGTCGTGCCTTTAGAAAGACATATGGTGTTTCGCCATCGCAATATGCAAAAAGCTAAAAAAGACAATCGGTTTAGATTACATATAAAAATAAGTTTTGCATTGACAAGTTTCATGAATAATACAAAACAAAAAATCCTGTCTTTCGACAGGATTTTTTGTTTTGGCTTTCACGTACATAATAGATGCAACCTCTTTTTGTTGTTTCTATCAAGTTTCAACGGTAACATTTATCAGTGACATTATCAGTGACATTTATATAAACAAACTCGCCAAAGCGAGTTTGTACCATACTTCTTCCCTATTCAATATTACTTATTACTTTCCAAAAATCGACAAGTATTTTTAGGGAATAGTGAAAAGTGAATAGGTAATAAGTAAAATCGACATCCTTCTGTCGAAGAATGTCGATTTTTGGCTCCCCCTGCTGGGCTTGAACCAGCGACATCATGATTAACAGTCATGCGCTCTACCGACTGAGCTAAGGAGGAATATTTAATCAACAATATATATTATATTCACTTTTTTAAAAATGTCAATACCCCTTAGCAAAATTTCGCATGTCTTTTTTCGACAATGTGCATTTATGCAGCATTTTCTCCTGATTCAAGTTCACGAACGTCCTGTTCACATTCGGCATAAGTGTCGCCGCTGAAAATAAATTCGCCAACGGCGTTGTACACCTCATAGTGTCCGTTTACTGCTATAATATTAAAAAAGTTTTTCATATAAATACAACTCCTTTACGTTTTGTATCTTTATAATACATCATTATGTGTACTATAAAACGGACACAAACAAAAAAGAGTTGTACCTTAATTGTAAAATTAAACGCCAGAATTTGCCTACTTTTACTTTTACAATCGTGCATTTAGTTTTACAAATTTATGTATTTATGTGATAATACTCTTAGCTGTCTGACCGGAAAGGAGCAGACCTATGAGTAAACATCTTACACTATCAGACAGAGCTATTATTGAAAAATATTTAGCTCTTGATGTGTCATTTGCTTACATAGCAAGACACCTTAATAGAAGTGCTACAACCATATCAAGAGAAGTCAAAAATCATCGTTGTTTCGTAAATGGCAATGTCTATACCAACAATGATTGTGCCTATTATCGTACTTGTTTAAGGCGTAACTTTTGTGATACAGAAAGGGACCGGAACATAAAGATGGTTTTTATATCTTCTAAACCTCTATCGTCTCCTTTACATACCTGCTGAAATTCTTTTTTTATTACTGTCTACTTCGCAATTTCCTATAAAATAAAAAAAGACTCAAATTCTTTGTAAAAAGAATG